>NZ_PDYT01000024.1:0-48345 GCF_002743175.1 Sporosarcina sp. P20a | reverse complement strand
TTGAGCGGCACAGGCGATTGACCTCCATATGCAGGGCATTGAGCGGGTGAGCAGCATGATTGATCGCATTTCCCGTAAGTATGAGCGCTCACGGACAACGATAGAGCGGACATCACTCCCCATAGAGCGGTCACGCAACAACAATGATCACTTACACGATTTATTGAGCGGCACAAGCAAATCCCCCCATTTCATTCAAACAATCAAAAAACACCTGCACCGCCAAAAACGGCAGTACAGGTGTTTCCGTATGCTATCAAACCATATCGACAGAGTTATAGCGAACCATGACAGTGCCTGTCTTGGACTCGCCCGTGATGTGCAACGGCTCTTTCGTTGAGTCTTCAGCGTTCTTGCTAAAGCGGATCGTACGGTGTAAGAACTGTTCTTGTTCTTCCACACGTGATACGTCTTTCAATTGCAAGTCAAGCTTACCCATGTTGGAAGTAATCTCTCCCTTAACACCTATAGTAGATGGGAAGTAAATTTCAACCGTACCGCTGATTGACTTCGCTTCTAATCTTTTTGCATCAGCAGAAGAAGTGGTCAACGTCACATTTCCGTTTAAGGATTTTGCGTCTACATCATTGACCATGCCATCTACATAGACACGACCATTTAATGTTTCGGCTTCTAGCTTTTCGCCAGTAACTTTCAACAAACGTACCATACCGTTTGCTGTTTCCAGCTCCGCTTCATCAAATTTGATATCGGCGCATTCAATTTTACCATTTGCCGTTCTAATGCGTAGATCTTTAAAGTCCACGCCTTCAACAGAACATCCGCCGTTCAATAGACGGACAGAGAGTTTACTATACGGTGCTGTAGTCGGTACGTACAGATGTAGGTTGACTTGCAGCATTTTCAAGTCGCTTGCGATGCGCAACTTATTGCCGTCTTTTACGAACAATAACTTTTCTAGGAACTGGCTGAGTGCGCCTGCTTCAGAATCATGATTGAAATGCTTTACAGAGAACTTCGCCGTGATTTCCTCATTATCTGAAGGATGAATTTCCACAGTACCATGATCGATATGGATGATGATTTCTTCAATATCTTCTACGGATTTACTTTCTGTATGTGTAAAGGAAACAGATTTGCTGAATGGTGCTTCGAAATCGAATTCTTTCACACGGTGTACTGCCGTATCCATAAATTGCATGAAGCGGTCACCTGCTGAGACGAATTCTTTGCGGATATCTTCGAAGAAAGCATCAGCTGAAGAGCTATCTTCTGCTGTTCCTTGCTCAGATTCTTTACCCATGGCTTCTAGTAATTTCAATGCTTCATCAGCTGTGATTTTACCTTCTTCAAGCATCGTTAGTATTCGTATGCGTTCATTTTGCATTTCCAGATTCCTCCTTGTTTTGAACAATCTTTTCAGTAGCTATCTATTTATACGGTTCTGCGGAACAAAAGTTTCATTTTCTATTTCTTTACTACTTTCTTTATTTGTTCTTTCATCCGATTTCGATCTCTTTCTAGGATCGTCTTCAAATATTTACCCGTGTAGGACTCTTTGACTTCTGCTATCGCTTCCGGTGTACCCGTCGCAACAATTTCTCCGCCTTTGTCTCCACCTTCCGGACCGATATCGATAATATAATCGACAGTCTTAATGACATCCAAATTATGCTCAATAACGAGAACTGTGTTACCTCCATCAACTAGACGTTGAAGAACTTCAAGTAACTTGGCTATATCATGTACGTGCAAACCTGTTGTCGGCTCGTCCAAAATATAAAATGATTTACCCATGGAACGTTTATGCAGTTCGGAAGCCAATTTCACACGTTGGGCTTCTCCACCTGACAGTGTCGTCGCTGGTTGACCTAATTGTACATAGCCTAAGCCTACATCGACTATCGTCTGCAGCTTACGATGAATTTTCGGGATATTCTCGAAAAACACCACCGCATATTCTACTGTCATTTCCAGTACGTCCGCAATATTCTTTCCTTTATACTTCACTTCAAGTGTTTCGCGGTTATAACGTTTGCCGTGACATACTTCGCACGGTACGTATACATCTGGAAGGAAATGCATTTCAATTTTGATAATTCCATCTCCACGGCATGCCTCACACCGTCCTCCCTTGACGTTGAAACTAAAGCGACCTTTTTTATAGCCGCGAACTTTCGCTTCATTCGTCATCGCAAAAACATCGCGTATATCATCAAAGACGCCTGTATACGTAGCTGGGTTGGAACGTGGTGTACGTCCGATTGGTGATTGATCGATATCAATAATCTTCTCCAAATGTTCCACACCACTAATACTATCGAATTTTCCAGGTCTTTGTTTGGATCGATTCAATTTTTGGGCCAATGTTTTATGCAAAATATCATTGACCAACGTACTTTTACCTGAGCCGGAAACTCCTGTAACTGCGAGAAATTGACCGAGTGGGAATTCTGCATCAATATGCTTCAAGTTATTCTCTGAGGCGCCTTTAACGATAATGCTACGCTCATCACGTGACCTGCGTTCAATTGGGAGTGGAATGAATTTCTTCCCGCTCAAATATTGACCGGTCAGCGACTTCTTGTTTTTCATCACTTTCGCAGGAGTACCTGCAGCTACCACTTCTCCACCTGCCACGCCAGCACCAGGACCGATATCAATTAAATAGTCTGCAGCCATCATCGTGTCCTCGTCATGTTCTACAACAATTAACGTATTTCCAATATCTCGCATGCTTTGAAGCGTGCCAATTAATCGATCATTATCTCGCTGATGAAGTCCAATTGAAGGTTCATCGAGAATATACAGAACACCGGACAAGCGAGATCCAATTTGTGTGGCCAGACGTATACGCTGTGCCTCTCCACCTGATAATGTTCCTGCTGAACGGGATAAATTTAAATAATCGAGGCCGACGTTCACTAAGAAGCCTAAACGTTCTTGGATTTCTTTCAAGATCATATCTGCAATTTGTGTGTCTTTCTCAGAAAGGATTAATTGGTCAAAGAATTTCGTCGTTTCAACAATCGAGCGTTCCGTGATTTTCCCAATATGCTCACCGTTCACTAATACCGAAAGTGATTCAGGCTTCAGGCGGTAGCCTGTACAAGTAGGACATGACTTCTCCGTCATATATTTACCCATCTGCTCACGTATATAGTCTGACGATGTCTCATGATAACGACGTTCGACGTTGCGCAAAACACCTTCGAAATAAATATCGCTATCGCGGGTGTTTCCAAATTCATTAGTATAGCGGAAACGAATCTTCTCTTTTTTCGATCCTAGCATCAATTTTTCAATATCTGAGTCAGCTAGTTCACTAACAGGTACATCCATCGGAATCTTATAATGCTTAGCAATCGTCTTCAGAAGTTCTGGATAATAATGCGAACTCGTTGGCTCCCAAGGGGCAATAGCGTGTTCTTTTAAGGTTAGGTCACTATTTGGAATGACTAAATCAGGATCCACTTCGAGTTTCATGCCAAGTCCATCACATTCAGGACATGCACCGAACGGACTGTTAAATGAAAACATACGCGGTTCTAGTTCGCCAATAGAAAACCCACAAATAGGACATGCGTGATGTTCACTGAAAAACAGTTCTTCTTCACCGATTACATCGACAAGAACATTACCGTCTGCTAATCGTAACGCAGATTCCAATGAGTCACTTAGACGTGTTTCCACGCCTTCTTTCATGACGATTCGGTCAATGACGATTTCAATTGTATGCTTTTTATTTTTATCCAAATCGATATTATCGTCTAAATCAATCGTCTCACCATTTACTCGTACGCGTACATACCCTTGTCTTTTAATATCTTCAAATAATTTTGCATGTGTCCCTTTACGTTCTGAAATAATAGGTGCCAAAATTTGAATTCGAGTACGCTCAGGTAACTGGATTACACGATCCACCATCTGCTGAATCGTCTGCGTAGAGATTTCAATGCCATGAAACGGACAATGCGGTTTCCCGACTCTCGCATAAAGTAAACGCAAGTAGTCGTAGATTTCCGTCACCGTTCCTACAGTAGACCGTGGATTTTTACTCGTTGTCTTCTGGTCAATGGAAATAGCCGGCGACAATCCTTCTATAGAATCCACATCTGGTTTATCCATTTGTCCAAGGAACTGACGCGCATATGCAGATAATGATTCCACATAGCGGCGCTGCCCTTCCGCGTAAATCGTATCAAAAGCTAGTGAAGACTTTCCTGAGCCCGATAAACCCGTAAGCACCACTAGTTTGTCGCGTGGAATCTTCACCGTAATATCTTTTAGGTTATTCGCTCTCGCTCCCTGTATTACAAGTTCTTTATTTTTCATGCGGACTCTACCTTTCTGCTTTCAGTTCTAATACGGTATCTCGTAACTCTGCAGCTCTTTCGAAGTCTAAAGCTTTTGCTGCGTCTTTCATTTCTTTTTCCAATTTGGTTAGCAATATGCTTTTCTCGTCTTTGGAAAGCTTCTTGCCATTCGTCACCTTTTGCAAATACGATTCCGTTTCTTCAGCCACTTGAGTGGCACGGATCAATTCGCGTATCGGCTTAACGATGGTCGTTGGTGTTACACCATGTTTTTCATTATAAGCTTTTTGAATTTCACGACGACGTTCCGTTTCATCAATAGCTTTCTTCATGGAATCTGTCATTTTATCCGCGTACATAATAACGCGTCCTTCTGAGTTACGTGCTGCACGTCCAATTGTCTGGATTAACGCACGTTCCGAACGCAAGAATCCTTCTTTATCCGCATCCAAAATCGTGACCAATGAAACTTCGGGAATATCGATTCCTTCACGCAGTAAGTTGATTCCGATTAATACATCGTACGTCCCGACACGCAACTCACGGATAATTTCTGTCCGTTCTAGAGTCTTCACGTCAGAATGGAGGTACTGAACTTTAATTCCGATATCTTTTAAATAATCCGTCAAGTCTTCTGACATTTTTTTCGTTAGAGTTGTTATTAATACACGTTCATTTCGCTCGATTCGAAGATGTATTTCATCCAATAAATCGTCAATTTGTCCTTCAATAGGACGCACTTCAATGATTGGATCAAGTAATCCTGTAGGACGTATAATCTGTTCTACCATTTCGTCTGTATGCTCAATCTCATAAGGACCTGGCGTGGCTGAAATATACATTGCCTGCCGAACATGCTTTTCAAATTCTTCAAACATCAATGGACGGTTGTCCAATGCCGATGGTAAGCGGAAACCATGTTCCACCAATACTTTTTTACGTGCCTGGTCCCCGTTGTACATTCCACGAATCTGCGGCAAGGAGACGTGACTTTCATCTACTACAATCAAAAAGTCGTCAGGGAAATAATCCAGCAACGTATATGGAGTTGCCCCGGCTTCACGCAACGTCAAATGTCTAGAATAGTTCTCGATTCCAGAACAAAAGCCCATCTCCCGCATCATTTCTAGATCATAACGCGTCCGTTGTTCTAGCCGCTGCGCTTCTAATAATTTATCATTATCGCGTAAGTATTTAAGCTGTTCTTCTAACTCGATTTCAATATTTTCAATCGCTTTAAGTAACTTCTCTTCGCGGGTAACGAAGTGGGATCCTGGGAAAATAGCCACATGATCACGATCGCCGATGACTTCTCCTGTTAAGGCATCCACTTCCCGAATCCGTTCGATTTCATCTCCAAAAAACTCAAGACGTATACAACGCTCGTCACGAGCTACCGGAAAGACTTCGACTACATCGCCTCTGACACGGAATGTACCACGCGTGAAATTGATATCATTGCGCTCATACTGAATGTCCACTAGCGTGCGCAATAGTTGATTACGCGGTATTTCCATTCCTTTGCGTAATGAAAAAACCATGTCATTATATTCTTCTGGCGAACCTAGACCGTAAATACATGACACGGATGCTACAATCAAGACGTCGTTCCGTTCGAATAATGCACTCGTTGCGGAGTGGCGAAGTTTATCGATTTCATCATTGATCGATGAATCCTTTTCAATGAATGTATCCGTCTGTGGAACATATGCTTCTGGTTGATAAAAATCGTAGAAGCTGACGAAGTATTCTACCGCATTATCTGGAAAAAACTCTTTGAACTCGCTATATAATTGGCCAGCCAACGTTTTATTGTGGGCAATGACCAGTGTAGGTTTATTAATTTCTGTCAGCACATTGGAAACCGTGAATGTTTTACCTGTCCCCGTTGCACCCAGTAACGTTTGATGCTTCTTGCCTTCTTTAATACCGTTAACAAGGCTGTCGATCGCTTTTGGCTGATCTCCTTGTGGCGTATATGGTGCCTGCAATTGAAATGTTTCGTTCAAATGGTTCCACTCCTCTTCTTAAACACCTGTCCTTCTATTTTACCACAACCAGTGTTTTTTCTAAAGAAATAACGAACGTACGTTTTAAGCTAACTCTCTATGTACTTTATTGTACCCTTGTACTTTGTGAAAGAAACTCACAGCGAGGTTATTCTATGCAATAAAAAAAACACTGCCAGGATTTTGCCCTAGCAGTGCCTATGAATACATTATTTTGTTTTTAGTTCATAACCATGTTCTTGTGAAATGTCGATTAATTGTTGTGTATACAGGTCGAATGCTTCTTTGTCATTTTGATCCAGCGCATCGTCAATCAACAGCATGATTCGCGATTGTGTTTGTTCCCAATGAATGTGTTGTAGAAACAGATCCCAATAGATTTCGTTCAGCAACTTTTCCGCTTGGAGAGAAGTGCCATTGTTACCTACCGCTTTCAAAAATTCAGCATATGAGTTGTTATTGTTCATCTCTCTCACCCCTGATACCTTTTAGTAATTATATATGCAATAGAATACGAATTGCAACCACTAATCTAACTATTCGAACTTTTGAATTACTTTAATATAATTAGAGGAATATTTACTAGGTACATATATTCAGACAATTCTGTTATAGAAATTACATTACTAGCATTAGTTACACTTTACTCTGGACGAACATCATATTTCTTTTACTTGCTCTTTAGTTAATCGGATCGTTGCCTCACCGACAATGAGTGCGATCGCAGCAATCAAGAGAGGTGTAATACTTAGTCCATACAAAGGTAATGCCGCCAGTAATAGAATAATTGCTTGTAGCCAAATCAGTTTTCTTACTAACAAACGAACCGCTTTGATTTGCGATTTTTCCTGTTCTTCAGGGAATAGCAGATCCATCGTGAATTCGACGCCACCTTCAAGCGCCAATATCAACTGAACAGCTGTCGCAAACGCTAGAGCTCCTACAAAAATGAACGATACAATTGGTAACGGTATTAAGAACGCACCCAACGCAGACAGTGCCGTTAATCTAACCCACAACCAAAATGTATCATCTGTACGAATAAATGTACGTACGATTAAGTAGTTTTGTACATCCTTGCGCTTGAATGTAGACCGTTTCATAGCAATCTTCAACCAGCTCCGCTTACTCACTGAACCAACCAAATGCGGTACTTCCGTGAAGTAATTCGCAAATCGATAGAAACGCATCATACGATTTTGTTCCAGTTCAATAAACTGCTCATACGGAAATGGAAAATGCTCCGCTTTCTTATCCCAAAACTTCGCATAGAGCATAGCAATCAGAATTCCGATAAAGATTGCAACCGTACTCCACGTAAGAGCGAAGTGAATCGTTAGAAATGTTAAAACGAGTCGTAACACACGATCCGGCCAAACGAAATTATGCTTCGCAATACGAACACTGTATTCAGTCCCTACAAATAGCCCTTTAAACACGATGATTAGTAACATAATGAGAAGATAATCCGTTCCTGTTCCCACTTCTGTTGCTTTTAATAACGGCAAAGCAACGACCATAGCAATTAGTGGTAAGGGAAGTTGTGAAAATGTCGACCAAGTGATCGAACGTTTCATATAGCTCGGCAATTGATTTTCTAATGGCAGGAAAAAAACGATATCTGCCGGCTTTAGTAACGTAGTCGGTGCCGCTTTCATTAATAAGAGTGCAATGACGATAGATACGATGAAAACTGAAGGGAATGTAACGGGCACTTCTTTTAGCCATTCACTATACGCATAGCCCCCCGCTCCAATGGCAAACATGAAGACGATAGCCAAATGTCCAGTGAATACATAGCGCATATATTTCTGTAGTTCATTAACGTAATGGAAGAACCGTTGTCCCCATATCTCATGCATGTTGTTCATGGTCAGTTTCCTCAGTCATTGCAATATATAAGTCATCCAGTGTGGCATCCGGTCGCCCGAACGTCTTACGCAAGTCGTCCATTGTACCGTTCGCACGCACCCGGCCTTCGTGCAATAAAATAATGCGATCACAATACTTCTCAGCCGTCGCCAATACGTGAGTGGACATCAAAATAGAAGCCCCCGCATTTTTCCGTTCAATAATTTGGTCTAGCAATGCGCGAATCGCTAGAGGATCCAATCCGACGAATGGCTCGTCGATAATATATAATTTAGGTTCGACTAGGAAAGCACACATGATCATGACTTTCTGTCGCATACCTTTAGAAAAGTGAGCTGGAAACCATTTTAAGCGTTTTTCCATACGGAACTCTTTCAGCAATTGTTCGGTACGTATTTCAAATTGCTGCTTGTCCAAACCATATGCCATCGCAGTCAGTTCCAAATGTTCTTGTAATGTAAGTTCTTCGTATAACACCGGCGTCTCTGGAATATAACTGAATGATTGGCGGTAATGTTCCTTATCACTAAACGTTGCACCGTCAATTTTAATAATTCCTTCAAGTGGATTCATGACACCGATAATATGTTTGATTGTCGTACTCTTCCCAGCGCCATTTAGACCGATTAACCCGACCAACTCCCCCTCTTCTATCTGAAATGAAAGGTCATGTAAAACGGGCTTGCGCGTATAACCACCTGTAACGTGTTCTAGTTCTAGGATTGCCATTATATTTCCCCCTATCTTCTTTTATTATTTTAGCAAAGAAATTGTAAAATTGCTTTATCCGCCTTCGTTAACTATCTGAAAATATGCTACAATACATCCAAACATGAAAGGATGTGTAGAAATGACCTCATGTATTTTCTGCAAGATTGTAGAAGGAACGATTCCAGGAGAAACAGTATACGAAGATGATCACGTAATTGCTTTTATGGACATTATGCCTGTTACGAAAGGGCACGTACTCCTAATCCCAAAAACACATCGTGAAAATGTGTATGAATTAACTGAAGAAGAAGCTGCGAATTTATTTAAAGTAGCACCCAAAATCGCTAATGCATTAAAAGAGGAATTTCAACCGGCCGGAATGAACCTATTACAAAACAACGGATCTTTCGCAGGCCAGTCCGTCTATCATTTCCATATGCATTTAATTCCACGCTATGATAAAACAGATGGTCTGAAAGTCGAATTTGATACAAAAGTAGAGCAGTTCCCGATGGATGTAGTATCTGAATTAGCTACGAATATTTCAAGGCGTCTGCAACGATAACACGTGGCGGATACAGAGCAGAAGAGTGCGGCATTTTTCATTATTCCTCGAATTGAATCCTACTCTTCTGTCCATTTCTCCACACGATGGAGATAAAAAGCTTTTGTTAGTATAATATTTCATTCATTTTCTTGCTCAACTACGTACGAACATGCTTTAATAAAATAATAACTATACAAAAGGAGTGTTCTCTACATGAAAGCGTCCACATTCTTTATTGGCCTGGCAGCAGGTGCTGTCACTTCCGCGGTAACCGTTCTATATTCTACACCAAAAGCTGGCAGTGAACTGCGTGACAGCGTCAAAAATGCATCACTCGAATTGAAGGATAAGTTGAAAGATGTCAAAGGGCAAGTCGCGGATCTAAAGGAATCTGTTACCGATTTATCGAAAGAAGCAAAAGAGCTAGTCCCAGAGACTGTCGAAGAAATGAAAGTTTCTGTAGCAGACTGGAAGCGCTCGACTGAACACAATAAGAAACGTTTAGAAAAAGAAATTTCTGCAATTCAAACAGCATTAGATGATCTCGAAAAATCAATTGGTACTCGCTAACGTATTTCCATTTAGGCATCCGTTCTTCACTTGCTAATCTTTGAGTACGTACCCATAGTAAAAACAGCCGTAATATAGCTGTTTCTATGGGCATATACACTCAAACTGATTTATTTTACTATTCCGTCTTTTTTATTTGTTGTTTTTTTGGTATAATAAATAAAATGACTGAAAGAAAGCAGGTGTCTCGATGGCCGATCAAAATATTTCACGTAAAGATGCCATGATCTTCAATCAGCGCGTAGCCCAAATGTCCAAGGCGTTATGGAAAGCTGTAGAGAAAGATTGGCAACAATGGATTAAACCGTATGAACTCAATATTAATGAACATCATATTTTGTGGATCGCCTACCATTTGGAAGGTGCCACAATTTCAGACATCGCGAAATTTGGTGTAATGCATGTCTCAACCGCCTTTAACTTCTCGAAAAAGTTGGAACAACGTCAGCTTTTGTACTTCTCGAAAAAAGATGATGACCGACGCAATACATACGTGACGGTTTCAGAAGAAGGCAAAGCGTTACTCATCCGGATGAATGAAAATTACCACAATGAAGATTACAGCGTTCTTCAGGGTTCTCTTCCCATTCGTGATATTTACGGTAAATTTCCTGAATTCCTAGAGGTCATGTCCGTATTGCGTAACATCTATGGAGATGATTTTATGGACATATTCGAACGCGGTTTTCAGAACATCGAGAAGACATATGTTGATTCAAATGATTACCTAACAAAATCTGAAGTAGAGTCATAACCACCTGCTCTTTACACGGTTTAGTTTTTTCCTTTTGATCACATATTCTGCTATGATAGTACAGAAGCAGAAAGAGGAGGTCTATAATGGTTATAGCGATTACCATTCTATTTTCATTGTTCTACTTATATCAAATAAATAAAATGACATTTGCTCTTTGCCAATCTAGAGAGATTCCAGAAGAAAAGCAGCCAAAGATTTATCGAACTGTAAACATTCTGATCACAATCCTCATTTTATCCTTATATGTAGAAGTGTTCTTTAGTGCTTAACACTATGTATTGCCCACCCCCATTGCTGGGGGCGGGCTTTTTTTTAGCACAAGTATGCTGCACCGACGATAATTAACAAAATGAACAACACAACAATTAAAGCAAAGCCTGATGAACCTGATCCGCCATGTGAATAACCGCTCATGAAGGCACCCCCTTTCACATTGTATCCTATGCGAAAGTAGAAAAAAGCGGTTGGGCAGTTTTTGACGTATGGAACCTTTTTGTTTTTCATACGTTATATGATATAGTGTTTACTTGAAGAATAGACAGAATCGATACTTAGATTAGGGGAGTTAATTACATGAAAAAGAAGATGTTAGCATTTACACTTGCAGCTTCGGTTGCAGCTTTATCCGCTTGTTCTGGTGGCGGCGATGAAAAGGTTATGACGTCTAAAGCAGGAGATGTAACGAAAGATGAGTTTTATCAAGAAATGAAAACATCTGTCGGTGAACAAGCCCTACAAATGATCATCTTGGAAAAGGTTCTGGATGATAAGTATGACGTAGACGATAAGCAGGTAGATGAAGAATTTGATAAAAACAAAGAACAACTCGGTGAAAACTTCGAAGCATTCTTGGCTCAACAAGGTCAAACACCTGAAAGCTTCAAGAAAATGATTCGTTTGAATAAATTGCAGGAAGCTGCATTGACTGATGGTATTGAGGTTTCTGACGAAGAGTTAGACAAACGTCTTGAAGAATCTCAATCAGAAATCAACGCGCGTCACATCTTAGTTGAAGATGAAAAGACAGCAACAGAAGTAAAAGAGAAGTTGGATAAAGGAGAAGACTTTGCGAAAGTAGCAAAAGAATACTCTACTGATCCAGGTTCTAAAGATGAAGGCGGAGATCTTGACTGGTTCGCATACGGTGTAATGGTTCCTGAATTCTGGAACGCTGCATACGACTTAGAGCCAGGCAAAATCAGTGAGCCGGTTCAATCAGATAACGGCTTCCACATCATCGAAGTAAAAGAAAAGCGCAAAGCTGATGATAAGAAAATCTCTGATGAAAAGAAAGCTGAAATTCGTCAAGAACTATTGATGGAAAAAGCTGATGAAAATGAGTTATTGGCTAAAGTTTCGAAGTTAGTTAAAGCAGCAGATGTAAAAATCAAAGATGAAGATTTGAAAGCTTCACTTGATTTGTTCAAGATGGAAGAGCAACCAGCTGAAGAAGCTCCGGTTGAAGAAAAAGCACCTGCAGAAGACGCTCCAGCTGATGATGCTGAAGTAGAAGTTGAAGAAGGTAAGTAATATATGAAAAAGGTCTGCCCTGGAAGTTACAACTTCCGGTGGCAGACCTTTTTTTGTGTTTTCAATAGAGTCTTAGTGCTTTTCGAATCATTGTTCTGTTGTTAGTGAGAATGGATTATGTTTCTGTTAAGGGTGCGTAATAAGCGGCGTTGGGTTGTGGTTCTTGCTCGTGCTTTTTCTTTTTCTGTTCATCCAGGGGGTTGTGGTTTAGCTGCCTATGTCAGTGGCAAGTCCATTGAACCCACTACGGCGCTGGTGGATGGCTTTCGCGGGGAGCCATAGACAGGAAGTTCGCCTGTCTTTGTCTCATCGCTACGCCTACCACAGCAGTCGCCTTCGTTAGAGTATGTGTAGGACAGTTCTTCTACTTCTTTTTCAAAAAGTACAAAATCAGTATTACCAATTCACGGGTCTTCTTCCCCTTAGAACCACAACCAAATTAAATGCCACTCAGCAGCGCAGGCACAACTGCGGGGTAGGCCGTGGCCGGGAGACAACTGGCAGCACTATCGCCAGCTGGCTCCTGGCTGTAGGCAATCCCCCACGTGCCTGCGCGGGTCCAAAAAACGAACACTTACTAACTTCAGTCCCCAACAACCAGTCGAGCAACGACCCCACCGAAAAGTGACAAAGAGCCGCAGCCGCATAGTCTTTCCGCCAACCTCGTTTGTAGGTTGGTTAAGGTACGCAATTTATCATTCTTAGAACCGCAAAATAAATGAATTCCACTCAGCAGCGCACGCACAACTGCGGGGTAGGCCGTGGCCAGGAGACAACTGGCAGCACCATCGCCAGCTGGCTCCTGGCTGTAGGCAATCCCCCCACGTGCCTGCGCGGGTGCAGAAAGCAGACACGCACTAACTTCAGTCCCCAACAACCAGTCGAGCCACGACCCCACCGAAAAGTGACAAAGGCCCGCAGCCGCCTAGTCTTTCAGACAAACGTGTTTGTAGGTTGGGTAAGTTACGCAATTTATCATTCTTAGAACCACAAAATAAATGAATTCCACTCTGCAGCGCAGGCACAACTGCGGGGTAGGCCGTGGCCAGGAGACAACTGGCAGCCCTACCGCCAGCTGGCTCCTGGCTGTAGGCAATCCCCCACGTGCCTGCGCGGGTCCAGAAAACGAACACTCACTAATTTCCATCCCCAACAACCAGTCGAGCAACGACCCTCAAGAAAGTGACAAAGACCCGCAGCCGCCTAGTCATCCTGCCAAACGCGTTTGTTAGTTGGGTAGTGCAATCAATTTCTCTGTTTGCTAGTCCACTAAACACAACAACCTAAAAAAATTCAGTACCCAGCAACTACTAGTGCATCGTTACACACTAGCTTATTCAAACGTAGGCTTGTAGAACGAACGATTATCCAGCGGGAATACGCGCTCGGAGAACTCGCCTGGCGTAGTCTTCGACATGACGCGGTTCAACATATTCATCTTCGCATCGATATTATCGATATAATGAAGAATCTCCGCCTCTTTCAACATCGGACGCTTCGGACTGCCCCACTCCTCTTTACCATGGTGAGACAACACCATATGCTGAAGCAACATCACTTCTTCGCCTTCAATCTCCAGTTCTTCTGCTGCCTTGGAAATTTCATTGACCATGATCGTAATATGCCCTAGCAAGTTCCCTTCAATCGTATACTGCGTGCCGACTGGGCCTGACAACTCGATAACTTTTCCGATATCATGCAAAATAATTCCTGCATATAGCAAGTCTTTATTCAACGTTGGGTACAATTCTGCAATCGCCTTACCTAGTTTCAACATCGAAACCACGTGATCAAGTAAACCAGATACGTAGTCATGATGATTTCTCGTAGCTGCCGGATATAACACGAAGTCTTGCTGATGCTTCTTCAATAAATGACGAGTGAGACGTTGGATTTGTGGGTTTTTCATTTCAAAGAAATACTGCATCAATTCATCTAGCAATACTTCCTTGCTCTTTTCAGCAGATGGTACTAAATCTGCAATCGTTACGCCCTCATCTTCTTTTACGGGACGGATTGCTTTCAAACGAAGTTGGTTTTTTCCGCGGTATTCATGAACTTCTCCACCTACTTTTACGATGGTCGCTCCCTGATACATCTGGGCTTGTTCTTCACCTGCATCCCAAAGTTTCGCTTCTAGGTCTCCACTTTTATCTTGCAGAATCAACGTCATAAACGGACTGCCCTGCTGTGTGACACCTTTTGTTGCCTGCTTAATCAATAAATACATGTCGATCGTTTCGCCGACTTGATAGTCAAGTAATTTTTTCATCAGTAAATCTCCCCTTTTACTTTTCGTCCAATCTCAATTGTATGAGGTTCACTTGACCACTTTGATTTCATTTCTTGATGGCAAGTAAAGTACAGAAATTGATGAGATGGCTGTAACTCAGTAAGTATTTCTATCATACGCGAAAGTCGCTCATTATCAAAGTGAACAAATGGGTCATCCATGATAATAGGGAACGGTGCGCGCTCTGATAATTCATACGCTAACGCTAGTCGCAATGATAGATACGCTTGCTCCTTTGTAGCCTGACTGAGCTCATTGATCATGAAAGATTGTCCTTCAACAGTGACTGCCTCAAAATACCCTTCCGCTGTTAAACCGAGCGTCGCGTATCGATTCCCAGTTAATCGGCTAAACCAATTATTGGCCTGTATGAGAACGGCCGGTAATTGATGTTCTTTCCACTCACTCATCGTCTGTCGAATCGACTCACGGACAGCTTTACGGATTACCCATTGTTCTGTCAGTTCTTCTAACTCAGCTTTCCGTACTTCTACTAATTGCTGAAGCTCACTGTACGTTTGACTGGCACCCATCTGTGAGATTTCATGACCTACTTTGACTTGCTCATCTACAAGTGTCTCTACTTCTTGACGAAGCATTTGTAGGCGGTTCGTCGTTTCGCTGCGTTGTCGTTCAAGTTCCGGTATGGTCCATTCTTTTACTAATGGCTCCTTACTATATAAAGATAACTGTGCTTCTACTTCTTTCAGCTGTCGTTTCAGCAACTGTGCATCTTGAGCTTGCTCATACGCTGTGTAAAATTGCTCTTTTTCCGATACACCAACGATGTCGAATAATTTTTGTATTTCCGCTGTTGTCGATTCTAACAGCTCCTGCGTTTCTTGTAACTGCTCTTTGATTTCAAGTACTGCTTGTTGTTTACTCATATGCTTTTCTTGCAAGCTATTCTGTCTAAGTAGTTCTTGGCGAATTCTTTCGAATAAACCTTCTTCCGCAACAGGTCCGAGCACTTTTTCTACTTCTTTGATCAGCGACTGTAACTGTTGAGTTGTCGTTTGCAAACGTTGTTGCCATGTTTTCTGATCAATTTCCGCGTCCTGGTACTCACGCAATAAACGGAAGCTTTCTTGAATATTGAATGTCAGATCGAATGGTTCATCTTGCAATAGCGCTTGCAACTTCTTCTCTGCTTGTTGTTTTTGATAATACAGTTGTTCCATTTCTTCCGCGTATTTTTGCAGTTTGCGATCCAGTCTTTCAATTTCGACTAACACTTGCCGTTGATCATGCTGTTGCAGATCATCACGCTCAGCCAATTTTTCAAGTTCTGCTGCTAACGCTTCATTATCCCGAATAAACGATTGCTGGTCCGTTACAGAATCAGGCCGTTGTTTCCATAACCAGGCACCGACCGCCACAACTACTAGGCCGAGGCCTGCGAACAACCATTGCTGCTGCAAGACACTATATGCCCCGATTGCTAGTCCAATGAGCAAAATAACTATCGGAACCATCTGATTTGATGCCTGTTTATCGGCTGCAGATACAATGAATTTAGCCTCCGCAAGTTGACGTTGCAGTTTGGGCCAGTTTGCCAGTTTGGCTCGCTCAGATTCAGTCAATCGCAAACGGTCCGTACGTTCTTTTCGTTGCTCCGCTTCCTGACGTTCACTCTCCGCTTCTGCCAATAGACGTTGCATGGCTTTTACTTGCTGATCCAGTTCCTTTTGTTCTTCAAGGATCGGTTCAAGTTGGCGTTCACGTTGAATGGAGACATCTATCTTCCCTATCGATAACTGCTGATCGTCCGTTAATCCTAAGCGATTGCTGAACTGCTGTTGTTTCTTTTCAAGCAAACGAATTTCTTGTTCGGCAGCAAACCGATCCGTACGTAACCGATGCCACTCGGCTTCCTGTGCCACCCAGCGCTCTAACTGCTGCCGTTCATTGTCAGGCCGTAAATCAATTAATTCCGATTGCCACTCTGCCTGTTCTTTCTCTAGACGTGTTTTCTTTAAGTGCAATTCTGACTGTTTACTGGCTAGTTCTTCATAACGCCGGATTCCAGCTGCCGGGAATTCATCCGACAAGTGGGAAAGTTGTTCAAGCAATTGATTGCGCTGTTGCTGCAAGGGAACGATTTGCATGGCGATTCGTTGTTCTTCAGACTGCTTATACAGACGTTGCTCCTCGAAGCGTAATGCCGCCACTTGCTCGTCGAGTTCCTGCTTACGAATAGTCAGCGGTTCATATGTCGATAGTTTCTGCTGCTCTTTTTGCATCGCTTGTTCAAGCTCACGGATTTCAGCCAATTTTTTATTCATTGGCGGTATTTTCCCAGATTTTTTGAAGAGGCCGCCCATTTCTTTCTCCATCTTCTTTTCCACTTTCCAAAGCGTATCTAGACCGGTCGTTCCGGAAGCTAGTAATGTACGACTTAAATCATTTTCATCCATTTTCTCGAGATCTTGTAACTGGAATAAGGAGAATGAAAAAATGGATTCAAAAGCTTGTCGGTCGTAACCTCTCAATAACCTTTTCAATTCTTCTTCCTCCGCAATACGCCCATCTTCAAAACGGATTAAAACGTCACCTGAAGATTTCCCACGCACCCGCTCAATCATCCAATTACCGTACGCCTGATCTTCTATATAGAGACAGCCGCCATATTTACCACCTGTTTTCGGCTCATAGCGCAGCTCCTGTTGATTCTTTTGAGGAAATCCAAATAAAATATGAAGGATGGCTTGCTGAATAGTCGTCTTCCCCGCTTCATTCGGTCCATACAAAAGATTCATACCGTGTCGCAAATCAATTTCCAAATTCTCATGCTGACCGAATCCATAAAGAAGTATTTTTCGGATCTTCATTTTAGCCCTCCTTCAACATTTCATTCGCCAGCAATGTGGTTGCCTGCTGTTTCAACCGCTCGAAATCTGCCGGCGTCAGTGCTTCTAAATAGCGACCGGCTTTATGACTGTAGACTTCTTTCACCAAGTCATTCCAGTCATCGGTTTCCCAAGAGGAGATGGTTTTTTTCACCGGTTCCAGTAATGAATTCGGGACTACTAAATCTCGGATCTGCGGCCATTCAATTGCCGATATCCACACGAACGGTTCCATATCTTCATACTGTTCACGCAAAATATCGAGCCATTCCGATTCAGCTCTAGCCAAGTCTTTTGCAAGGCCTTCCGTCTGTTCCATCACTAACTCTATGACGACACTGCCCGTTTCAGCTGTCAGTTGATCAATCGCTTCCTGACAAGCAGCAATCCAGTCATCTGCGTATTCGATCCCTTTGCACGAAACAATCAATGAAGTGAATACAATATCTGATGTGCCTATAAATTTCATGGAAGTATTAGTAGAAGTCAATAAGACGTCATAAAAACCTTTACGTCCTTGTTCATTGCGATGACGGCCTTGAATATTGCCAGGATAGACAATCGGTGGTTCCTGCGATAAAACTTGGCGCTTATGAATATGGCCAAGCGCCCAGTAATGATAGTGCTTATCCTGTAATTCACTGACGGTAAACGGTGCATATACAGCGTGCACTGCATCTCCTGCCACACTTCCGTGTAAAAGACCGATATGTATTCCGTCAGTTGCTTCCGGATATTGCTTAATCATCGATTCTTTGACATGGCGTTGCGGGTAGCTGAAGCCGTGTAAATAAACTTTTTCATCACGGATCATCAATTGTTTTTGCTCTACTTGTTCAGAAAACACATGAACATTTTCGGGTAATGAAACTCTAGTCCACCTGCCTGCCAAGTGGTCATGATTTCCGTATGATAGATATACAGGAATGTTCACTTTTTGAAGTTGTTGCATACCTTGTTGGAAACGAATTTGCGCACGCAAACTACGGTCTTCACCGTCGTAAAGGTCACCGACAATAACAATAAAGTCCGGTCGTTCCTTGACTGCGTAGGCTATGAATCGGTCGAATGCGGCAAATGTAGACTGCTGCAATCTAGCTAGCTCTTCCGGTCCTGCTGCGGCCATGCCTTTAAAAGGGCTGTCCAAATGCAAGTCGGCTGTATGTAAAAAACGGATAGGTTCCATAGGTTGCACCTCTTCCACGAATACTCGTTCCTATTTTACCATATTCAATCAATCGAAGGGAAGGTGGATAAACAAAGCTTCTAGCAATGAATAAATGACGTGATACTTTGTGTTGAGGTGAGGATTTGCGCTCTAGGCGGACGCGTTCTGGAGGGGACGCGGTGAACCGACCAGTTCGTTGCACTCTCTTTGGTCGTCTCTCCTGTCGTCCTGATCCTTCCAGAGTCGCCGCCTGCCGCTCCAATCCCTACAATAGAAGTGGATGATACCTTTAGAAGTCCATTAAAGTTTAAGTTGTAATTAGATCTAGACAAGAATCCTAACATCACTTGACCAGTATTTGTATTTAAAACGAGTTCAAAAGCAACACTAAGTCACAATCTATCGCCAGTAAGTGATCCACATCCGTCCACTTTAAAAGTAGGATGGAGGCGGAAGATGGGGCGACTCCGGGAGGATCAGCACGATCAGGTGAGACAACCAAAGGGAGCAAAGCGAGCTGGTTGGCTCACCGCGTGCCCTCCGGAAAGCGTCCCCAGCTGGAGCCTCCATCCCTTCATAGTCACTAACTCCACTTACACTTGAACTTAAATCCATGCAAAAAAGAGTATCCCAAGAAGCACTGTGACTTCTCGGGACACTCTTCACATAAACCTATTCCTTTCCAAGCTGTATAGCCTTCTTCAAGTCCTTCAATGAACGAGATGGCCCATACATCAACACGCCACCACGGTACACCTTCGCACCGAACCAGCCAAGGATCAAGATAGTCAACACCATGATACCTATCGATAGCAACGGCTCCCATACAGGTAGGTCAAGCATGCCAACCCGAAGGAACATGACCAGCGGGGCGAAGAATGGGATGAACGACGCGATTTTCAAATAGCCCAACTCTGGATTCCCAAGCCCCGTTGCCGCGATTATGAAGGCCGCAACGATTAGCAAAGACATCGGCATAATCATTTGCTGAACGTCTTCTGTGCGGCTCACTAGCGAGCCTAGTAGCGCGGCTAGAGTAGCATAAAGGAAATAGCCTAGCAAGAAGAAAATCACAGCATAGACTAGCGTGCTTACTTGCAAGTTTTCAAGACTGAAAAATGCGGATAGCTCATGATCCTCTCCTTTGGAAGAAAGTCTATAAGCCAAAAATCCTGATACTGCATAGACCAGAATTTGCGCAATCCCGAGTGATCCGATTCCAAGCACTTTTGCAAACATATGCTTAACAGGTGATACGCTTGAGATAAGAATTTCCATCACGCGTGATGACTTTTCTGTCGCTACTTCCGTCGCAATCATCGATGAATAAATGATAACCGCAAAGTAAATGACGAACATCAATACATATACCAAGACACGAGCTTGGTTCAGCTCTTCCTCTGATTTGGCCGTATCGGAAATATTATGCTTTTCAAATTGAATCGGCGCAAACAACTCGGAAACTTGTTCACCGGATAGGGAGAGCTGATCAGCTTTCACTTCCGTTTGAATATTCTGCAATGCATCTTGTAGAGCTGAAGGCAAAAATTGATCTACCAAACTGCCCGTTGTATAAGAAGCTTGGATGGTTTGTTCAGCATCAAAACTCAATTCCATAAACGCTTCAATTTCTTCCGATTGGACTTTCTCTGACAACTGATCTTGTGAGTCTTCCGTCAGCTCCAATGAAATTCCTTGCTCATTTAGCTGAAGTTGTTCATGTAGCCGGTCAAACAATACACCACTCTCATCCACGACGAGTACACGGTCGTCTTCATCGCTGCCCATCATCTGACCGACCTTATCCATAATGCTCGGTAAATTCGCGAAGAGGAAAATTCCTGCCACCATAATAAGTGTCGTAATGAAAAATGACTTCGTTTTAGCTTTTGTTATAAAACTTTGTTTGAAAATAATCCAAAACTCACGCATTCTCATCCCCCACTTTCGCAATGAATATATCTTGCAAAGATGGTTCTTCTATTTCAAACTGACGAATCGGCCCCTTTAGCAATGCCGCTTGCAGCAACGTATGTGCCACTTGTTCATCCTCTACTTGAAACACTGCACCTTCCAATGAATGATGAGCGGTCGTTACACCTTCGATGCTTTCTAGCTCTAGTAAAGGGAAGTCTGCACGAATCCGGACATTTTGTTTGCCGAATGAACGTTTTACATCACGTAACTTTCCACTAACTAACTGTTTGCCATGATGAATAATGCTAAGCTGCTCACATAACTCTTCCACATGATCCATGCGGTGGCTAGAAAACAGGATTGTTGCCCCGCTATTACGGAAGTCAACGATCGCTTTTTTCAGCATCTCAACGTTCACCGGATCAAGTCCAGAGAACGGTTCATCCAAGATCAGCAATTGCGGATTATGTAATAATGCAGCAATGACTTGTATTTTTTGCTGATTCCCTTTGGATAACTCTTCTACCTTTTTATTCGTATTTTGTGGCACTTCGAAACGATCCAACCAATGAAGTGCGGCACTTTTCGCTGCTGACTTTTTCATTCCGCGTAGCTGTCCAAGAAAGATTAACTGATCCAGCACTTTCATTTTTGGATAAAGCCCCCGTTCTTCAGGTAGATATCCTATTAGTGGACTCGTCTCATACGATATCGTGCGTCCATTCCAAGAAATATTTCCTTCTGTCGGTGTTAATAATCCCAAAATCATTCGGAATGTAGTGGTCTTCCCAGCACCGTTTGCTCCAAGGAATCCGTACATCGTTCCTTGTTCAACCGTCAATGACAGCTGATCCACTGCTGTAAAATCGCCAAATCGCTTAGTTACCCGTTCCAATTCTAAGGCCATGCCCTTCATCTCCTTTACTAATCTCTCTATCTCGTTCTACGTTTCAACTGACAATATGTTTCATAATTATAAATATTCTTCTTAGACATTCTAACATTCAGTATCTTTCTTCGCTATAATTTACTGAATCATTATTCATTTCAATCATTTCATAGTATACTAAGTAAAAGATGATGGAGGCGATACAATGAAAACGTACAAACTTACAGCTTACGAAAAAGATGGTTCATTGATTACAGAAGAGACTTTCACTGCTGAATCTGATGACGCCGCAAAAGAACAAGGTCATCAGTTGCTGACAGAAAAAGATTTGCTCGAGCGAACGCACCGCCTAGCTTCCCCTCTTGGTAAACTATTATTATTCCATACGTGAACACATGACAAAATCTCTGTTTAGGAGATTTTGTTTTTTTATACGATGATCATCAACCTCAGGAAAATATATTGCGCACAATTTTACAAATATTTATAAAAATAGCACAAGATTTTTCAGGGATTTTGTGATACGCTATGGTCGTTGAGAAATCGTAGAAGGAAGTGACTCGTTTGAACATTGCTTTGATTGCGCATGATGAAAAAAAGGCTGAATTGGTCAATTTCACAATTGCTTACGAGCAGATTTTTGCTAAACATACTCTTTATGCAACGGGCACAACAGGATTACGCATCATGGAAGAAACTGATCTTTCTGTTACACGACTTATGTCGGGGCCGCTTGGTGGCGACCAACAGATGGGTGCTATGATCGCGACAGGTGGGCTTGATTTGATTTTATTTTTCAGGGATCCCTTGACTGCACAGCCACATGAACCTGATGTGAGCGCCTTACTTCGATTATGTGATGTCTATGGTATTCCACTCGCTACGAACTTAGCTTCAGCGGAGTTACTATTGCGCGCTATAGAAAAAGGCTATTTCTCATGGAGAGAAACAGCCGCCAAGTATCAATAATTCTATAAATATGTTCATAGATATAAATGAGACGCGCAGTGTTCATAGCGCGTCTTTTTGCATGTCATTTATCGGCCTGTGAAGCTCGGTTTTCTTTTCTCGACAAATGCCTGCACACCTTCGCGGTGATCCGTTGTGGAGCGCATGGCCGCTTGTGCTTCGCTTTCAAGTTTTAGTACTTGCTCGAGTTCTGCGATGCCCGCCACATGGAGTATTTTCTTTGTTGCTGCCATCGAAGCCGTTGGGGAGTTCAAGATTACTTGAGCACGTTGTTGTGCCGTGTTCCAAGCTTCACCGTCTGCTACCGCTTCATCCACGAGCCCAATATGCATGGCACTTTTTCCATCAAGTACTTTCCCCGACCAAATCAGTTGTTTAGCCCTGGCTGTACCTACGCGTTCTTTCAGGAAGAAGTGACCGCCACCGTCTGGTACGAGTCCGATACCGATGAAGTTCATAGCAATTTTACTTGACTCTTCCGCGATGACGACATCGCATGCAATCGCGATACTGCAACCTAACCCCGCTGCCGCACCGTGTACGGATGCAATTGTGATTTGTGGCATGCTGTACATAGATAATGCCAATCTCGATAAGTCTACCATGATGTCTTCCATTTTCATTGGACCATTCGGATTTAACATCGCTTTGACGTTACCGCCAGCAGAAAATGCTCGACCTGCCCCCTTGAACAGTACGACATGTACTGATGCGTTATCTTTTAGTTGATCTATGATATCTGCCAATTCTTTCATCATGACTCCGTCCATCGCGTTCATTACTTCCGGTTGGTTAAAAGTTACCGTCGCTAATCTTCCTTCAATTTCCACTTCGATCTGTTTTGTCAAAATCAATTCCCCCTTTGTATGAATGGTTGTTCATTCATTACATTATACACAATTACCAGAGCATTTGCATAACTTTAACAAAAAAAATCCCCTGCCACTTTTGCGACGGGGGAATCAGCATTACTTTATTGTTTCTGAGGACGGAAATAACTCTTCTAAATACGCTATTTTCTTATCGATAGCTTCTTCAAATCCTAATATATAGGCACCAGGTTCTTTCGGATTATGGAATTGCGTCAGCTTGCCTGTTGCCGGTTCCATGAATTTACTTGAAGCGCCGCAACCTAAACCGATAATGGTCTGCGCTTCTTCCATAATCAAAATGTTATAGAGACTTTCTTCACCTGGTTTTGAATATCCAACATTTTCAAGATTTCCTAAAATGTTTTTCTGGCGGTAAAGATAATACGGAATATAGCCGTTATCGCGTGACCATTCTTCTCCGCGTGTCATCATTTTTCCTACAGTTTCACGATCAGCTACTTGATACTTGTCTTTATTGCGTGTCATTTCAGACGCACGTTTAAACGACAAGGTATGGATCGTCAAAGATTCCGGCTGCATCTTTTCTGTTTCAGCTAATGAATGTTCAAATTCTTCAAGGCCTTCATTCGGTAAACCAATGATTAAGTCCATATTAATATTGCGCATGCCTTGCTCCCGAGACAACCAGTATTTATCGATTGTTTCCTGCACAGTGTGATGACGACCGATTGCTTTCAGCGTTTCATCCGTATAGGACTGTGGATTGACACTGATGCGATCTATGCCCCACTTCTTCAGTACTTCAAGTTTCGGTACCGTAATCGTATCGGGACGCCCTGCTTCCACCGTCACTTCACGAACATGTTCCATATATGGAAATGAGTCCATCATCGTTTGATAGAGCGCATCCATTTCATCTGCTTCAATAGACGTTGGTGTTCCGCCACCGAAATAAATTGTCGTGATGCGGATATCATGGTCTTTTAACCATTTACCCATTGCGCGCATTTCTTCATGCAAGCCATCAAGGAATGTTTCCACTCGTCCACTTTTCCGATGAATGGCATAGGCAGGGAACGTGCAATACGCACATTTTGTCGGACAAAACGGAATGCCAATATATATACTCACTTCTTCTTTCAATGAATATAAATCTGGCAATGCATTGAGTTGAACATCTGCAATTTTTGCAATCAATTCACTTTTTCGTACCGATACACGATGACGTTGCTGAAGCAATTGCTTCGCTTCATCGACCGTATGACCGTCTTGGCGATACATATGATACAACTTTGTAGGTCGGATTCCCGTTAGAATCCCCCATTCTTGATTCATTCCTGTCGCTTGCTCCAACACGTCTAGCAATACATGAGAATACATTCTTTTACGCTGACGTAATTGCTCGCGTTCTTCTGTTTCTTTTACCTCTTCGGCAAAACGTGACGTATAGTGCTTACCTTGCCACTGAATATCCGCTGTTACACTTGGCGTATCCTCGTATTCTTCGGTAAAGCGTAGCTCAATCGCCGTCTCATCTGCCTGATCCGTAACTATTTTAGATTGTTCAAAAAACAAATTGGCCAAATGTGTAAACATTCGGATCCAATCTTGGGGGAACTGTTGATTTACATGTAATTGCTGCATCGTTTTCTCCTACTCTCCATCTGTTGAAAAAAACCGGCCAAGGCCGGTTTCGATGTATCTATTAATTGAATCCTTCATATAAATCTTGAATCGGCTTCAATACTACACGGTTTACTTCTTCAATCAACTCGCTAAGCTTCATTTCAGCAGTCAGCATAGCCAAGATTTTCGGATCTTCTTGAGCAAGTTGTGCTGTTTTCTGTGCATGCTCCAGCTCGTCTCCTTCAATCTCTTCACCCGCCATTTGTTTCTGTTGCAAATTCATTTGGATTTCGCGGAAGCTTTCGAACAATGCACGTGCATGCTCGTCACCTTTCACATCGGCCATTGCTGTTTTCACCGCTATATACTCATCCGTCTTGCGTAAAGTAGATTCCAATTTGTTCATATCATCATAAATGTTTACTGACATACTATCTCCTCCTACAATCCATTTAGTGTAAGTGCAATAATCCCCTGCACAATTCCAATGATACCACCTAGAAATGCGCCTAGAACTGTAATCATTTTAAACTCTCTACGTGAAATACCGAGAACTAGATCTTCTAGAACCGCCACAGGGAACGTGTCTACCTGCTCTTTCACCAATTCATCCAGTTTTAGCTTCTTTAAAGATTGTTCAAGCTGCGCTTCTGCTTGTGCGAATAAAAAGCTAACAATCTGTGGTGTAACCTTATCAGCCGTCCATGTGGAACCTTGTGGCCAATAATGTGACAAGCTGTGATCGAGTCTTTCATGTAGTGCCAATTGATCGAGTGCATATTTTCTCACTGAAGCAAACACACTATCAAAATCGAATCCAGACGTCAACTGTTCCATCGGTTGTTGCTGAACGTTCTTCCACTCTTTCCAAATCAGCTTATCTAATAAATCTTTTGTTCCAGGTGCTTCTATAAATCGCAATGCTTCCCGTTGAACCTTGCCGACAAGCGACTCCGATTCTCCGAAAAACATATTGAGCATGCCGCCGAATGTTCCTTTTGAAGCCAAGAAATCATCAATCAGCTTTTGAAATGTCTGTCTTCCTTCTGCCGAATCAACAAATTGACTTGCGCGTAGTAGTACAAAGTCAGAAGCTGAAGGAATTCTTTCTTCGATTTGTTGTTGCCAACGAAGCGGCATGACTTCTTCCACTGTACCTGTTGTCACTTTCGCTTTCATCTCATTTAACTGATGATCGATCAGAGTGACCAACTTGTCTTCCACTTGTTCAGGAAGTTTGTCAGCACCCGCAAGCTTGAGCCAGTCATTCAACGTCTTATCTGATTGCAGGATGTATTTATCCATTTTACTTTGGACAAATGTTTCGACACGCTTTTCCATTCCAGGTGTCAACATCTTTTTCCGGAACAGGTCAGGTGTCAGCAAATAATTTGTCACCGTTTTACCAAGCTGAGTCGCCAATTCATTTCGGCGCTTCGGGATCAAGCCGGGTGTAAACGGCAAACGAGTTTTCCCAATGTATTTTGCTTCATGTGGTCTAAACAACATTTTAATCGCCAGATGATTCGTTACTCCACCAATTAATGCGCCAATAAACGCCATGAACAAAATAGTTAGCACTATTTTCAATCGCTTCACCTTATTCCACTTGGTCTTCGTTCCAATTATAACAAAAACCAGCTGAATGAAAAGCAATTAGAGGCGGAGATTTCTGACTTTACATTTGATAGCCGTTCAGGTACGTTGCAAGTAGAGTATTACTGACTATGATCCTACGTTTTCACACACCGACAAAGGAGGCGCACATTTCATTGAAGAAAGAAATGATCGACCATTTGGGAAGAACCGTTGTATATAATTTCCCACCTAAACGAATCGTCACATTATGTCCTGGTATTACGGAAACATTATTTGGAATTGGACTTGAGAAAGAAATTGTTGGACGCACACGATATTGTATATATCCTGAACAGGCCAAGAACGTTCCCGCAGTTGCAGGAACGAAAGATTTAAAGTTGGAAAAGATACATGAAGTCCAACCTGATTTAATTATTATGGAAAAAGAAGAAAACACAAAAGAGATGGTCGAAATTCTTTCCGAGTTCTATCCGGTATATGTAGCGGAAGTGCAGACGATCGAAGAAGCTTATAGAATGATTACCGATATGGGATTGTTGACTGATCGTGAGCAACAGTCAGAGTCTCTTGTCACGGAAATCAAGCAAGCATTCACGGCACTCCCCACTCTTCCTGCTGCGCGAGTTGCTTATGTCATTTGGCAAAAACCGTATATGGTTGCCGGCAAAGACACCTATATCAACTCGTTGTTACAAGAACTCGGTTTCATCACACCTTTTGCAGAATCAACTGACCGCTATCCAGCTCTAACGGAAGAACAATTCAAGGAAGCCAATCTAGATTTAGTATTGCTATCATCTGAACCCTATCCATTTAAAGATAAACAACAAGTTCAGTTCCAAGAAATGTTACCCGATTCAGCGATCCAGCTAATTGATGGCGAAATGTTTTGGTATGGGGTTCGAATGCTTGAAGGTGCCAAGTATTTCAAACACATTTCTTTCGACGTTTGATTTAATTTGCTCCATTGAATATGGTAGACATTCGAATCGCATGCTCCATATCATCATGTAACGCAATGAAAATTGGATCGTATGCCTCTTCAAAAGGAATCGTCAAAAACATTTCCTTACATTGTTCTACTGCTTCAAGTTCATAAACTAACGCATTTTTGGCTGATTCTTTCAAATTCGTACAAGGCGCTGGTTTTTTCGGATTTGGCACAAACTCTTTCGTCATTATATAATGCAACTGCTGAAACATCTCGTAATGACTTTTTTCATCCTCATACGCATGGCGAATGAATTCCTGCCATAGCAAATCAGTCGTCAGCTGATACATGGACTTATAATAAAAATACGACTTATACTTTTCCTCGACTGCATTACGTAGTTGAGTAACAAACACACACTCATCCTTTCGTTCCTTTTGGTCAGTTTATGAAACGAACGAACAGGATATCACTACTGGCACAATAAAGGAGAAAACAAGATGCTACAACACTTCAGTCATAAAAAAATGTTCGAAGACACTGATCTACCAGGCTGGACCATCTCATTCTATTATCAAAACAAACAATACAAAGGCGATTACCATAAAGACGGCACGATTAATTGGACAAACGGCACACCGCCAGACGAAGAAAAAGTATTATTAATGGTCCATGACCTCATGACTTTCCACGTCTATGAATGAGATCCTCCAAAATCGACCATCCTCTAACTAGAGGAGGTGCTTTTATGGGCAAAGAGCAATCAAAAGGCAAACAACAGTTAGAAAAAGAGCGTTTAAAGGTACAAAACCAAAAAACTGAAAACGTCTTTGAAGACAAAAGCCGCATCCCCAACGAACAAAATGCCTTTAAAGAAACTCAACCACAGTACGGCGAGTAAAATTATTGCCTAAGACTGAAGACACTGTCCCTGTAAAAAGGACTTGGTCTTCAGTCTTTTTTAAAAGAATTTTAAAGATTTGAAAAAACAACAAAATTAATCAGAAGTGGAAGCTAATTTCTCCGTGTGGCGGTGTTACCACGTCCCCCACCATTCTATATATCGACACATTATGTATCCCTAAAACGATTTTTTTCCGTTCTATAAGCAAATCGAATTGTAATTTCTCTATAAATAAATTATTATAAAAGATAACTAACTTTACTTTACAGGAGGTGTACGCTTTGTTCTTTTCCCTCATCTGGGTTAAGTGCGAAGCTATTATTTGGATATTGCCATACGATTGGCAGCATTTGCTGCCTTGATCGCAATCACCGCTTTTTTTGTCGCGTGTGAATTCGCAATCGTGAAAGTCCGCTCATCACGTCTCGACCAATTAATTGTCGAAGGCAATCAACGAGCGGTTCTTTCAAAAAAAATTGCCGATAATTTAGATGAATATTTATCCGCTTGTCAGCTCGGAATTACGATTTCGGCACTTGGCCTAGGTATGCTCGGGGAACCTACAGTCCGCATGATGCTAGCTCCCATTTTCGAAATGTTTATGCTCGATGCCAATGTCGAAACCATTCTTTCATTTACTATCGCTTTAGCGATCGTTACCTATTTGCATGTCGTGGTAGGAGAACTAGCTCCAAAAACCATCGCATTGCATAAGGCGGAAGAATTATCCTTATCCCTAGCCGTCCCACTGAATCTATTTTACCGTCTTATGTACCCGATCATTAAAGGAATGAACGGATCGGCACGTCTTGTTACACGATTGCTAGGCTTCAAATCCATTTCCGAATTAGAAGTAGGTCATACAGAGGAAGAATTGCGTATTATCTTATCCGATAGTTTGCGAAGCGGTGAAATCAATCAAGCAGAGTACAAATACGTCAATCGTATTTTCGAGTTTGATGATCGAGTCGCAAAGGAAATTATGCTTCCACGAACAGAAATGATGACAGTCGATAAAGAAATGACGTTATCCGAAGTTTTTGAATTACTTGGTGTAGAACAGTTTACGCGTTATCCAATTATCGACGGGGATAAAGATCACGTCATTGGACTCATCAACATGAAACATTTACTGACGGCCTATATTAAAGATCCGTCAAATGGTAGTAAATCGGTCATCAATTACATGCAACCAATTATCCGAGTCATCGAAACCATTCCAATTGGAGATTTACTATTGAAGATCCAACGCGAACGTATTCATATGGCCGTCCTCCTGGATGAATATGGAGGAACTTCAGGTCTAGTCACCATTGAAGATATATTGGAAGAAATTGTTGGTGAAATCCGCGATGAGTTCGATATGGATGAACTACCTGAACTTCAGATTGTGGGTCCAGACCACTATATTTTAGATGCTAAAATGCTGATTGAAAACGTCAATCACGCATTGAACATTGAGATTCTTGAAGAAGATATCGATACGATCGGTGGTTGGTTCATGGATCAACGATTTGAAGCTATTCAAGGAGAAAAGATTATCGAACAAGGATATGAATTTACTGTCAAAGAAGTAGACGGTAACCACATTCTTTACTTAGAAGCAAAAAAACAACCTCCCGACATAGCAACTAATGAAGCTACCGATTCGTCCAAATAAAGCTTTCCCGCTTAAACGGGAAAGCTTTTATCTATTATCTAATTGTAAGGAGATGCTTCATGAATAAAAAACAGGAAAACTGGTTTCTCTCTATATGGGCCGTCGCGCTAATCGCTACTCTCGGCTCTTTGTATTTCTCAGAAATCAAAGGCTACACACCTTGTACGATGTGCTGGTATCAACGGATTTTTATGTATCCTATTGTATTAATCGGTTTAATCGCACTCATTCAGAAAAATATTTCCATTGTCTGGACTACTGCTTCGTTCGCTTTTATTGGAGGCTGTATCTCTCTTTACCATTACGGTATTCAGAAACTGGCTTTCTTACAAGACAGTGCGCCTGAATGTGGCGGGGCTTCTTGTACAGGTGCTTACATCAATTATTTCGGATTTATCACGATTCCTTTTCTAGCATTGATAGCATTCGCTTTTATTTTCATCGCAAGTCTTGTAATCTTGAAACAGACAAAGGAGTGAAACACATTGAAAAAATTATTAGCTATTGGTGGAATTATTGTCGTGATCTTTGTTTTGATCATCGTCCTCAATAATAAATCCAATGAGACAAAACTGGCTGACAATCCGTACGGTACAAATAATCTACAACAATCCACAATTGATTTATTAGACAATGAAAATTATCAGAACGTCGCACTTCCTGAAGATATCTTCAAAAAAATTGAAAGTGGCGAGCCAACAACCGTTTACTACTTCAGTCCGGAATGCCCGCACTGTATGGATATGACTCCGCGTTTGATGCCGATTGCAGACGAATATAATGCACATGTCTATCAGTATAATCTGCTGGAGTATGAAGATCAGATAAAACAGGAATACGATATTACAGCATGGCCTACTCTAGTCCACTATAAAGATGGAAAAGAACAAGGCAGAACAGTTGGCTCACAGCCTGACGATCAAATTAGAGCATTCTTTGACGAATTCGAAAGCAACTAAGGAGACTACGTAGATGACAAGTTTTCATTATACGACTGAACAAACTGGCGAAACGATTGAAAAATTACTAAGAGAAAAATGGCAAGGTGGTAAGAAATCGGTTCACCAAATGCGCATGGATAAAAGTGTGACGGATACAGAAGGACAACCAGTGGAATGGAAAGAACCCCTTCCCGAAGGTACGGAACTGATCTTCGGTTTCACTGATGCGCAGTCTTCATACAAACCGGAACCTTCCGACTCCTTGCGTGTACTATGGGAAGACGAGCATATACTTGCGGTATTCAAGCCTGCTGGAGTATCCGTACACCCAGAACATTTACCGGGTACTGGCACATTGATGAACGAAGTCATGGGCTATATTGAAGCAAAAGGCGGCACCTATGCAGAGCATATCCACCGATTGGATCAGCATACGGCTGGTGTTTTACTGATCGCCAAACATCCACTAGCGAAAACTATGTTCGACCGGATGTTGGAACAGAATCAAATCGAACGATATTATACGGCTGAACTTGAAGGTCAGCTAAGAAAACCGCGTGGCTCGATTAATATGCCAATCGGTAAAGATCGCTATCATGCAACAAAACGCCGAGTATCCCCTTCCGGCCAATCCGCTATCACGCATTTCAAGGTGCTTGAACGTAAACCGGATACTACACTTGTTGAAGCGCAGTTGGAGACAGGAAGAACACATCAAATCCGTGTCCACTTCTCCCATCTAGGTCACCCTGTAGTCGGAGACCAGCTATATGGCAGCGAGACGATGTCAAGAGGGCCATATAAGCTAGTCGCGACAAAGGTCGCTTTCACACATCCAATTACATCAGAAATGATTGTAGTGGAAACTGAATAATTTATTAAAAAGAGCTGTCCAAGAGGTCGTAGAGACCACTTGTGACAGCTCTTTTTCATTTCTGTTTAGATTAGTTGGAAAGTAGGTTGTGACTTATAATCTGATGAGCATTTGAATTTGAATCTAATGATGTTTAGAGACAAATTCATTCACACACTAACAACAGCTACATATCGTTATCTTAAAAGTTGTCCACTTCTTTTCATCTCGATCTTTTTATTTCAATAGATTGACTTAAAACGAATCCGGATCCATACCTGTCCGTTCATCGCGGTTTAACGCATCGATCATCGCCATATCCGAAAGTGTTAATGTAAAATCAGCCACTTCACTATTTTCTTGAATACGGTCAAATGACACGGACTTCGGAATGACGATCAATCCATTCTGGATATGCCATCTGATGATGACCTGCGCTACAGTCTTCCCGTGCTGCGCAGCGATTGCAGTGAGTGTTGCATCTTCAAGAATTTGCCCTCTAGCTAGAGGACTCCAAGAAGTTACCGCAATTTGATGCTCACTGCAAAACTGCCGCAACGGCTCTTGTGTCAAACGAGGATGAAGTTCTATTTGATTCACCATAGGACGAATATTGGCAATCGTAAATATCTCTTGTAAATGTGCTTTATGATGATTGGAAACACCAGTAGATCGAATCAGTTTTTCATCATACAGTCTTTCAATCGCACGATATGTATCCACATAACTTCCGGTAACAGGCCAATGTGTCAAATATAAGTCTAGGTAATTCATATCCAATCTAGTTAATGTACGCTCGAATGCACGCAGTGTTTCATCATATCCTTGGTCATCATTCCATACCTTTGATGTCACGAATAAGTCTTCACGCGCGATACCGGAGTGACGGATTGCTTCCCCCACAGCTTGTTCATTATCATAAATAGATGCTGTATCTATAGCGCGATAGCCTAGTGAAACCGCTTTCTCGACGGCTAGCATAGTTTGCTCAGGTTCTGTCATTTTATAGGTTCCTAAACCGAACTGTGGCATTTGCACGCCGTTGCTCAGTATAACCATCTGATCAAAAATCGTTGACATAAAAAATCCTCCTTATATAAAGTCATAGTGTAATTGTACATTATTTTACAGAATTTACGAATGCTTTTTCGATATAACAGGTTGATTTCTTCTGAAAAAACGAATATTATTGTCTATGGACTTTATTATGTTCGTAATTTAAGGAGAGAATACAAAGTGTTTCAATTAAAGAAAAATCAAACGACTGTCAAAACGGAATTACTCGCTGGAATGACTACTTTCCTGACGATGGTCTATATCGTCATCGTCAATCCCATTATTCTATCGGAAGCCGGGGTTCCATTTGACCAAGTCTTTTTAGCCACTATTATAGCCACTGTCATCGGTACGCTATGGATGGCCTTATTCGCTAATTACCCAATCGCTATTGCACCAGGTATGGGCTTGAATGCATACTTTGCTTCAGTCGTCATCGGATCAAACGGTCAACTTGACTATTTAGCAGCTTTTTCTGCGGTCTTTATAGCAGGTCTGATTTTCGTATTATTATCGATGACTTCTTTCCGGGAAAAGCTAATAGAAGGAATTCCCGAAAATCTTAAACATGGTATCACAGCCGGAATTGGATTGTTTATCGCATTCATCGGGATGCGATTATCGGGATTAGTAGTACCACATGAGTCCAACATCGTGCAGCTAGGTGAACTCACCTCGCCTGCTGTATTGCTGACATTGTTCGGATTACTAGTGACGATTATTCTAATGAACCGCAACGTCTATGGGGCTATTTTCATTGGAATGATTGCAACAGGTATTGTCGCATTCTTCACGAAGCAGTTACAATTCAATGGTGTTGTGAAGATGCCTCACCTACCTGAAGGAATTCTTGTATGGAATCCTGCACAGGCCATGGAAGATGTAATTTCATACGGTTTATACGGTGTCGTACTATCATTTTTACTCGTTACTTTGTTTGATACAACGGGAACAATGATCGGCGTAGCCAAGCAAGCAGGACTCATGAAAGGTAATTCCTTACCTCGTGCACGCCATGCGCTTCTAGCTGACTCAGTAGCCGCCACAGTCGGGTCAATGGTCGGAACTAGCCCGACATCCGCATACGTCGAGTCGTCCTCTGGCGTAGCTGTAGGCGGTCGTACAGGGTTGACTACATTAACAGTTGCAGTGCTATTCATAGCTGCAGCATTTTTCAGTCCGATCGTCAGCGCTTTATCCGGCGTCGCGGCCATTACGGCCCCCGCTTTGATTATTGTAGGCAGTTTGATGATCGGCGCGGTGAAAAATATCGACTGGGATTCATTCGACGAATCATTCCCAGCATTTCTAGTTATTTTGACGATGCCGCTTACATCAAGTATTGCGACAGGTATCGCACTTGGGTTCATCACATACCCGTTACTGAAGATTACAAAGGGAAAAGGCAAGCAAGTTCCCATATTGATGTATATCTTCGCGGTACTGTTCACTTATCAGTTGCTATTCCTACCTCATTAAGATTTGTTCGTAACCTGTCACATAAAATGACGAAGATTATTTCATTTATATAATTTTTACGGTATACTGTATGAAGGACTATTGATTTCATAGGAGGTACAAACAATGAGACTAATTCTAATTATGGCCGTTTGTTTTGCATTCTTATCTGCAATCTTGACTGGCGGATATGATAATAAGCCAGGCGAATCAAAGACGAATCAAATGAAGTAAATAGAAAAGGGATTGGCCATGAGCCAATCCCCTTTTTTTATACATTACGTTAAATGTGCAAATTTCTGTTGACGAAGTGCTTCATAAATGAGGATTGCAGCAGTATTCGACAAGTTCAATGAACGAATATGCTCATCGTTCATCGGTACGCGCAAACAACTCTCTTTATACTTCTCTGTTATTTCATTTGGCAAGCCGGTAGTCTCTTTTCCAAACACAAAGAAAATGTCTTTACCGGTATCCGAATAATCGAACGTATCATAGCTCGTCTCACCGAATTTTGTAATGAAATAAAACTCGCCTTCCGGATATGCGTCTATAAACTCTTGGATCCCCTCGTGATACGTGATATCCACATGCTCCCAGTAATCCAGTCCAGCACGTTTTAACATTTTATCTTCAGTAGAAAAACCAAGCGGCTTTATTAAATGGAGCGCAGTATCAGTACCCGCACAAGTACGTGAAATGTTTCCTGTGTTCGCAGGAATTTGTGGTTCGAATAATGCAACGTGAATCGTCATCTTACTACCTTCTTTCAATTAATGTGTAGCTGTTCCAAAGCCTGCGTAATTTCACTTACTACAAACTCATCTTCTTCTGTAATCAAACTTTCTGTAAGTACTTCTAGCACTTCCGTCGTTCCAATCTCCCCAAGTGCCCATGCTGCTGTTCCTCTGATCATGGGTCGTGGGTCTTCTTTTATCAATCTCGTTAACTCTGGTACCGCTGCTTCATCTTTAAAATGAGCCAATGCTATAAGTGCATTTCGCTGAATTGGATTCTTTCCGCGCCAAGAGCCTGACATATAGCCATACTGCTCTTTGAACTGTCGGTTAGATAAGGTCAATAGTGACAGCAACAAAGGTTTCACAAGCTCCGGCTCAGGCGTGAATTCTAGCTGGTGTGTGTGATTCATTCCCTTGTTTTTTGGACAAACCGTCTGGCACGTATCACATCCATACAATCGATTCCCGATCTTATGTCGGAACTCTTCAGGGACAGGCTTTTTTGTTTGTGTCAAAAATGCAATGCAACGCTGGGCATCTAATTGTCCTGGTTGTACAATCGCACCCGTCGGACAAACATCTAAGCATAAATTACAGTCTAAACATTGATCTTCCATCGGTTCATCTGGTGCAAATGGCAAATTCGTAATCATTTCGCCCAGATAAACGTAGGATCCGAATTCCGGTGTAATAATTGAACAGTTCTTAGCCGACCAACCGATCCCCGCACGTTCTGCTACTGCACGATCGACAAGCTCTCCTGTATCTACCATAGAACGAAGTCGCGCATCAGGTACCTTAGTCAGAATGAATAATTCCAGCTGTGCTAGTTTGTCACGCAACACAGTATGATAATCTTCACCCCAAGAAGCCCTGCAAAACATACCACGACGTTCCCCTTTTTTCCCACGGGGACTATCTGACATTTTCGAGGGGTACGCAACTGCTATAGCAATAATACTCTCTGCTTGATCTAGTAATAATAAAGGCTCCGTTCGTTTCTCTATATCCGGCTCTTCAAAACCGGATTGATAGTTCAATCGTTGCTGTTGTTTCAGACGATCTTTCAATTTCACAAACGGGGCTGCCGTCGTAAAACCAATTTTATCTATTCCAATGGACGCCGCAAACGTTTGTATTTCTTGCTGTAACTGAGCGACATTCACCATTCCCCGCCTCCCTTATGATAAGATGAAGTAAAATTACAAGCAGGTGATACTGATGCAACTTACTATTGATTCTTCTATATTCACGAAAATCCCTGATTTTAAATTAGGCATAATCTATTATAACAAAACAATCGTCTCTGCATCACCTCAGATGCTAAAAGGCAGACTACAATTATTTCAAGAACAATTATATTTCGAACTACTTGACAAAGATTTCGCAGATTTCAAAGGTCTAGCGGAATGGCAATCCATCTGGACAACTCTCGGTGCAGATCCATCGACTAAGCCACCAGCTCTTCAATTACTCTTGCAACAGATCAAAGATCGTCACTATACCTCTTCCTTCCATAGTGCAGAAGATCTGAACACGTTCTTTTCACTGCAATACGAAATCCCAACAGTTATTTACGATGCTGACAAAATAGCTGGAGATATTATATTGTCTGTCGGCACCGCTGAGGACGGCTACGAAGGATTGAATAATCAATTCAATACCTTTGAAAACATCTTACTCCTAAGCGACGGTTACAGTCCATTTGGTAGCCCGTATGTCGATTCTATACGAACAGCCGTAACAGAGGAAACCGAAAACATCATTCAACTGCTTTTCATTCATCCTTCATTGGAACAAGAAAAGGCTCAACAATTAGCCGACGCTTGTGGTAAAATGTTCACTAGCATAAACGGTGGTGACTATCAAAGTTCTGTAGTGGATAGTCGAAATCCTAACTTTATCCTAACAAAAGAGGTGGAATCATGAATATTACATTAGCCGAAGGCATTAAATTAAAAAGTATTCTATCCAAGCAAATTCGTGAATTGGAAACGGAAGCCCAACGAGTGGCATTCGTAACGGTTGAAAAAGGCGCACCACGTCCTATAATTAGCCGAACGTTACAAGACGTAGAAGCTGAGATGGAACGAGTTAGACTAGATCAACGCAAACTAGATTATCTCATCTACGTAGCAAACAGCACAAATACAGTAGAGTTTGAAAACAAACAACTACCATTAGTTGAAGCTATCGAACTGGCTATCCAACTGCGTGCAAAGTCTTCTTACTATAAACAATTCTCTTTAGCGAGTAAAGAAGAAATACAATATGGTTTTGCCGAATCGACTACGATCTATCGTGTAGCATTATTTGATCCAGAAGAATATCGATTGAAAGCACAACATGCGGAAAAAGCAGCGCATCAATTATCGAATCGCATCAACATGAAAAACTATACAATCGTTCTCGACTTCGATGGCGCTAACTACTTTTAACCTCAAAAAGGTGAGACTCCTTTTTGAGGCATAGAGTGGGAAATATGAACACAAACTTGCTAAACCCATTACTTGTTACCCTTTACACATTGACCAATGACCTATTACCAACCACGTCCATGGCAATGAACCCTTACTGAGTAACATCCTCTCATATTTCTCCTCTATGGCCTGCTGCCTGTCATTTTGACAGGCAGCAGGTATTTTTATATTTTGTCACTATAAAAAAGAGGCGGTATCTAACTAGACAGAAGTAATCTGAAGAATATTTCATGTTAAGTAAAAACACTTGTGCTGTGATGTGGTTGAAGTCTCGCTTTGGGATCTATATATGCTTTCGCATGATTCACTGCTATAGGTGCTTCACCTAGCCCTGTTGCAATTAACTTCACTTTTCCATCGAATGTCGTAACATCGCCCGCTGCATAGATTCCCTCAATATTGGTTTCCATTCGTGTATTGACCTTGATAGAATTTCGTTCCAATTCAATACCCCATTGTTGCAACGGACCAAGTGAAGTAATATTTCCATAATTGACAATAAGGTGATCAGCCACAATCCGCTGTTCATTGCCATCCCTTGATGCAAGTACAACTTCAGAAATTTCCCCATTCGATCCTTCAATTACTTTCACAGAAAGCGATATTTTCACATCTACTTTTGATTGCATCAGCTGATCCACACTAGTTTCATGTGCTGTAAAACGCTCTCTCCTGTGAACGAGCATAACGGAAGACGCTAAATCCTCTAACATCAACGCCCAATCTAGCGCTGAATCACCGCCACCACAAACAATGACTTTATATCTTTAAAAAGGTCATTCAATAAATAAAAAAATAAAACTTTTATCACTTAATCTTTATTACTTGCATATGCAAGTATATTGAGGATACAATTGATTAAAGTACTTGCATATACAAGTACTTAGGATAGGGGGGGATTGAAAAAGATAGATGCTATTCTTTTCTCTGTATTACTGTCAATATTCATGAGTATCCCAATGTCATTTGTGATGACTGCTGTGAATGTTGGTTTTATTAGTATTTTTATAAAAGCGCTTCTAGGAAGTGCAGTAATTGGGACAATTGTTGCGATTCTAGTAGCTTTCTTGGCCATGCCAATAGTGGGTAAACTTGTAGCTTTAATAATGGGTAAAATTGAACGGAGGATGGTAAATGAAGGAAAATGATGTATACAGACGCGAAGATCTACCAGGCTTTATTATTAACCAAACAGCAAAGTTAATAACAGATTTATTACATAAAAACTTTATATTAGCCAATCAGGAGATTACACCAGAGCAATGGATCATCCTTGATGAACTATGGTGTAATGATGGTTTAACTCAATTGAAAATTGCGCAAGCCACCTTCCGTCAGCAAACCAGTACATCAAGAATCATTGATAATCTAGTGAAAAGAGATTTGGTATATCGTTCCGAAAATCCTTTAGATAAAAGAAGCAATCTCATTTATTTAACAAAAAGAGGAAAGGAATTGCATCAATCGTTAATTAAAACAGTTAAACAAACAATGGCTCATGCAGTGAGTGAAATTGATGAAGACGATTTAAACAATTGCCTGCAAATATTAAATAAAATTTCAGCTACTATTTCTAAGAAGTAGCTGTTTGTTGAACATCATTAATTAAGGAGTGGTTAGAGTTGGGAATTAAACTTATTAAAATATCAAGTTTATATTTTGTAATTGGTGTTGTATTAGGAATGGTTATGGGAATGGCAGGTTTGTATCAATTTATGTCCACCCACGCACATATCAACTTATTAGGATGGGTTTCCATGACGCTATTTGGTTTGATTTATCATTCTTTCCCTAGTATCACCAAGAATATATTAGCAAAAGTTCATTTTTGGCTTCACAATATTGGTTTACCAATTATGTTGCTTGGTCTAATTGCTTTCGGTCTAAGGTACAACGCAGTAGGTATTCCATTGATGAGTGTTGGCGGAGTTCTAATCGTTATTGCTACTATCATTTTTTCTATTAACTTGTGGAAAAATTTACATCAACCTACAAATTAATTTCGGGTATTAGCATGTACCTCCATGCGTAAATTTGGTGACTATTTATTGTAGTTCACAAATAATAATGGACGTTCGTTTCACTTAACTTAGTTAGAAGGTGGCTGTAACAAGCCACGCAAGGCATTTTTTCCAAGATCTTAAAACCGCCATCCTGCTTGAAAGATAGGTCGTTTTTCAAGCGTTTTACTAAGCCCTTGATGGTCGGAATCCATTCAATTTAACGCGAGTACCTCCAGTCTTTTGGGTGTTTTAGTCGACACCATTTTACAAGACTTGGGAGGTACTTCTTTTTTGATCTTTAAAAACGTTGGGAGATAGAGACTTGGAATTATGAAAGTCATTTAATTTTATAGTACTTTTAGTGTTGGTCAGTTGAAGTAAAATAAAATATTGAAATTATATTTAGTCTATTCTTTCCGGATACCAAAGCCAAACTTGTTACTGTATTTGTGAGTCCTAGTTTGCACTTTATATTTCAAACGCAGTAAAACTTCCTACGTCATCAAGATCTTTAACTCGGACTACCTTGGCAGAAAACTAATTAACTGTTTTTATATTACTTCCTATCGTAAGGGATAATACATTGCAGTACTTTTTTGCATTTTATTGAACAATTCAAGAAACGAATCTTTTACTTTGTCCTCCCCGTCTGGAATAAAAACTAAATCAGCTTATTTAAAACGACTTTCGTTTATTACATTTATCGCTCTATCAGTAAGGATTAAATCGGGAGTTATACCTCTGTTCTACATGTCCTCCACAAGCGGTAGCCAAATCGTAATTGTTGTCCCTTTCTTGTTTGAATCTACACTTATTTTACCACCATGCGCTTCGACTAATTGTTTGGCAATCGTCAAACCAAGACCTGTTCCAGTATCACCTGAGGTCGTGTTTGTTCCCCTGTAATAGCGATCGAATAGATTCTCCATCATATTTTGAGACATGCCTATCCCTTCGTCTCGCACTTCAAGCAGAACCAAATTATCTTCTAGATTTATGTCTACATGGATTGGCGTCCCATCCGGATTATGCTTAATCGCATTGCCAATAACATTGTCTAACACTCTACTAAACCTCTTCGGGTCAATGGCAACGCGAATAGATGCGCCTACTTCAGGAAAGTTAACAGTTTCCGCCTCAATTTGACTAGCGTATTCATGAATAAATTCCCACAACTCAATCTTTTCCATTTCAATTAACACACCGTCATTTTTCAACTGATACGTATACGTTAAATCATTAATTAGAGTATCCATATAGCTTGCTTTCTCTTTCATTACTGACGCAAACTTCTGAACTTCTTCACTCGTCCATTCATGACTCGATTCGAGCATCACTGAATAACCGTAAATGGAGCTAAGTGGCGTTTTCAAATCATGCGATAGACCCGTAATCCAATCTTCCCGAAGCTGTTCTGTCCTTTGTAGTTTTCGTTCATTCTCTTCCAGATTTTCAGCCAATGTGAACAAAGACTGATCCACATCTTCATAAACTCTATACTTCTTCTTTAATCGACCATTTTTCTCGTTCCGTAGTTTGCGATCTTCTACATGGCCGTAATCTTTTCTAGACAACTTTTCAATCTTTTTCATGAAATAAAAAACAGGTCTTACAAACCTTTGGCCAATCCAAAATGAAAATACGATAATAAATAATAGAAGTATGCCATGAAAAACAGTAATACCTATAAGAAACTTTTTCACAAAATTAATCATAGCCGTATCAAATGGTGCATAATGCGGATTAGGCATTCTAACGACAGCAGTTGTTCCATCATCAAGTATTTTAGATGTTTTTATCTCTTTCTGCTCAGCTAGAACTTGTGATATTTCAAGCAATTCCATCCCACTCAACACATCTTTGGCATTATCTTTAGACCTTAAGATAATACTACCATCTGCGTCGTAGAGCTCAAATATGGCTTCATGCTCTTTTAATACTTTTTTCTGTTCATTAGTAATATTGGGGAAACTTCTAGAAGTCATAAGGCTTTCCATCAGTACATCGCTATCTGTCCGTTCAATGAATAGTAGCGAACGTTCTTTTTTCAGCAGCCATATATACGAACCTTTGTCAGTAGACATTTCAATAAAATCCGTAAACTTATACTTGGAAGGGATTCCACTTTCAGTTGTAGAAGAAGTAATTACGTTTCCTTCTTTATCAATAAGTTGTAAGATTCCACCACTTTCTTCTGCACTTTTCTTTATTGCATCTGAAAACAAGAAATTTCCCAACACATCCCTCTCAATGTGATTCTCGATTGTATCTATATCTGCTTCACGAATATTTGTATATGCATTAAAATCACTAAGCCCTTTAACGGCTGAGAAGATAATAATAAGTATAGAAGCTAGCGCTACACTGAAATAAAAGACAAAGAAATAACCAACAAACCGGAGTGTTATCTTACTGGACAATACTTCTTCACTCTCCCTCAGTTTGTAGTTTATAGCCTATGCCACGTACGGTCTTTAAATAGAATGGACGACTAGGATTGATTTCAATTTTCTCCCGTAATCTTCGAATATGAACCATAATCGTATTGTCATCTATAAAGCTATCCATTCCCCACACAGATTGATAAAGTTGCTCTTTCGAAAGAACCTGATTCGGATGCTCGCAAAACAGTTTCAAAAGATGAAATTGTTTCCCAAGAATTTGGGTGGTAACACCATTTACAATCAATTCTGCAGCATCCACATCTAATTGGAACTGTCCAAAGTCATACAGGGTTCTCCTTTTATTTACAGCAGACAGATAGCGGCTAGTTTGTACTTTAACACGCGCTGCTAGTTCCATTGGGTTAAACGGTTTCGTAATATAATCATCAGCACCGTGCATGAATCCGCGTAATTTATCTGCATCAGACGTTTTTGCTGTCAAAAAGAAAATCGGTGCGTCAGATTGTTTACGGATTTGTTCTGCTAGCTCAAGGCCAGTTCCATCAGGCAACATAATGTCCAAAATATATAAATCATAAGATCTTTTAAGAATGAAAGCTTCTGCTTCACGGTAAGTTATACATACATCAATTTCGAAGAATCCCTCCTTGCGCAAAATAATATCTACCATGTCCCCAATGGCTTGTTCATCATCTAACACAAGTATTTTTGCTTGTTCCACTAAATTACCTCCAAATGTAAGACTCTGTTAAGGTTCCAGTCACTTTCTTATAAGATTCACCCTATATAGTAACAAATGAAAGGGTGGTTTTATATGTGGGTTATTGCAAAGCATGAAAGTTTACAACTATTAAAAAGTGTTAAATCAATTCTCGTTCTACTATTTCTACTCGGCTGTGCGTATGCCGGCGTAAGTGTTACTGAACTATTAAAGAGCTCCTTCGAAATGAGGCAAGAAAATGATTTATCCGTTTCTAAGAATGAGGCAATGATATATTCTATAGGTTTATCGTTTGTGATCTTCATTTTCGGACCATTATTTGCATTCATACTAACACATGATGTGATGAATCGAGATATTGAACAGAGGACAATGCGTTTTTTAATTACAAAAATCGAACGAAAAAAGATTGTTCTAGGTAAAGTAATGGGCCATTTAATATTTTGGTTTACTATTATTACAATATCATACTTACTCATTTTCATTTTATCTGGCTATTTTTCATTTCTCGCATTTTTTCAATCAGCTTCATTCATATCCGTATTTGTTGGAATGGCTTTAGTACTTTCTTTGATTATTAGTAGGCCAATCTTCTCTTCATTTATAAGTATTCTGATGGGCATTGCGATTCCTATATTGAGCTTATGGACGATGTTTAGCGACAAATGGACTCTTTCTATTCTAAAATATGCTTCTCCTTATAAATACTTGGAAGAAGACAATATGCTCTTTCTCGTTAATTTTGCTTTTACAGCTGTTTATATAGTATTGGCTATTTATTTATTTAGAAAGAGGGATGTATAATGATTGCCATTTCAGTTCGGAATTTAACAAAATCATACGGTCGTTCTATAGCGGTCGATTCGGTTAATCTACACATCAAAAAAGGTGAATTGTATGGTTTTTTAGGACGTAATGGTGCCGGAAAGTCTACGTTCATAAACATGCTGACAGGCATTATTCAACCAACAACAGGTGAGATTTCCTTACTCGAATCAAAAAACACTAATACAATATTAAAACGGATCGGCGTCTTACCTGATTACACCACATTTTATGAATCAATGACTGCCCTGCAACACCTAAGCTACTTTTCCTCATTGCAAGGGGCTAGAAAGTCAAAATTGGAATGCCTTACAGTCTTGGAGAAGGTCGGACTCATCCCCCATGTAGCTGTAAAGGTTGGCAAATACTCTTTCGGTATGAAAAAAAAATTAGGCATTGCACAAGCGATTATTAATGAACCAGACTTGCTCATTCTGGATGAGCCGACTTCAGGAGTGGACGCTGAATCAGCCATCCATATCCAACGGCTTCTCCTTGACCTCAATAAAAATGGAACAACTATTTTCATGACGTCACATAATTTGGACGAAGTTGAAAAAATCTGTACGCGCCTCGCCATTATGAAAGACGGGCTAATTGTAAATGAAGGAACATTAAATGAACTTAAAAAGAAATATACTGAATCACTTGAAGTGTCTATGGCAGTGTCCAAAAGACCTCCCAGCCAACTTCTCATGGCTGTAGCTAGTATAACGGGGCCAACAGATGCAATTGAATCTGTCTTAAATTTCAAGGCCACTAATGATGAAATGATCCAGAGAGTCGTTCGACTGCTCGTAAACAACGAAATTGGTGTGCACCGGATCTCCGTGAACCAACCAGATCTTGAAGATATTTTCTTGAAAGGATGAAGTAATGTGAATATATTGTTTCTTCTACTACTCATCACATAGCACGCTTATCACGTCACTGAACAAATAGATGATCTCTTAAGAGGATTACTTGTCGGAAAAACTCTCGCCTTTTTTCTACTCCGAGTTGCAATTGTGATCATTTCTTCAACGAGTCTATGGAAGATGATAAGAAGAAAGAAAACGTATGAACATGAAGTTGTTAGTTAACACATAGGGGGATACAATTTTGTCATCAACAATAAAAAGAGTAGGTACAATCGATGGAATACGAGGGTGGAGTTTGTTTGGAATTCTTCTCGCTAACTTACTCATCTTTCAATACGGGATTTTCGGTAAAGATGAAATTGAATACTTCGACCTTTCATCAACTAACTTAGGATTTTATTATTTTACTAAGATTTTTATAGAAGGTGCTTTCATGCCTATCTTTACTTTCGTTTTTGGATATTCACTCATTCTCATGAAGCAAAATCTTAAGCGAAAGCAGCTACGAGTCAAATGGCATTTATTCAGAAGGTCGATTATATTAATCTTATTCGGACTCTTGCACAGCACATTTTTATGGGAAGGAGATATTCTACTAGTTTACGGAATTATGGGGATTTTCCTGTTGCCCTTTGTTAATCGTAAACCAAAAACGATACTGATCTGGGTCGTCCTTCTATTTTCTCTGATAACGGCAGGGAGCATATTCGATTCTGGTGAAGATTTGGAAATCACGAGTGAAGCGAAAATGACGTCTTATCTTATTGAAACAATGACCATTTACAGTTCTGGATCGTATAGCGAAATTAAAGATCATCGTCTAAATGAGGATCCTATGGAACTTGATCCAGAAGAAGCAGTCCTCATGCTCTTACTCTTGCCGCTTCTGTTAAGTCCGATGTTTTTATTCGGGATGTTTGGCGCTCATAAGAAATGGTTTATGAACCCTGTAAAAGATAAGAAAAAATACTTAATTGGTTTATTACTACTCATACCTATAGGCTTATTATTAAAAAGCACACCTTACCTTTTTGATGAAATTAATATGGAGATGCTTGGTGGAATCGTCCTTCCAATGGGATACATTTGCCTGTTTGCATTCGCTTATTCCAAACTTCAACCGTTGTTAACTGTTATTGAAAACGTAGGGAAATTATCATTAACGAATTACGTCATGCAAACGGTTATATGCACATTTGTGTTTTACGGGTATGGATTTGGTTTATTCGCAAAACTAGGTGTTGCAGCTGGATTCGCTTTAGGTATAGCCATCTTCATTTTCCAAATATTAGGCAGTACCCTTTACTTGAGATACTTTAAACAAGGTCCACTGGAAAGACTAATGAGAGTAGGGGTTTATTTACGACTACGAGGTGCTAAGTAAGTCCATTAATTCTTTTTATATGACTTGCTCAGTAACTCAATAGTCTAAGTATTTTCCAAAAGAACTAATCAGGATTACTCTGCACCATCCTAAGTAATTTCTCAAATTTCCTATAAAAATGCATTTTGAAGAAAATAGAAATAGGTTCCGAAATGATTACTTGTATGAGTGAAAAACCTGCCTGCAAATTCGTAGCCACTACATCCAATGAAGCCATTATGCCACCCGTTCTATTTTCTTCCTCCATGTATCCCGAACTTTTAAAGTTACGCGGAGATAAAGGGGCGCGCGATTTTGAAAGGTGATTTTCTTAAACAAGGAAAGCTTTTGAATTGTAACGACAACAGACTGGTATTTGATGTCGATACAACCAAGAATTACGAAACACTTAAAGCATTCAAATAAATAAATTGAGTAAAACGCTTCTCTTTCCTTTATTAGAAAACCGATAAGTCTAAATTAAGGAATTGGAATTATACTAAATCATTGAATTTCGATTGTTGTTTAGAAATAATTCCGCAAAGTATATAGTAAGGATATAGGACCGCTCCTATCTCTCTACAATGCAGATTACTGTATGTTCATTTGCTTCATTTGACCCGTGCCATATACTGAAATGCCTCACCATCTACACATTGCTCTATGCGCCTTGATCAGCACATATAGACAATGAATCATCAAAGAGTAACACTACGTCACAAGAGCCCCCTACGGCTCGCTGCATATCTGTTTGATGTGCAACGGGTATTCCCGCATTTTTTTGAATATAAAAAAGAACACAGCATATGCTGTGTTCTTTTGGTGATACCCGAGGCCGGACTTGAACCGGCACGCCTCGCGGCATCGCATTTTGAGTGCGACGTGTCTGCCATTCCACCACTCGGGCACGTGTTAAAGTAACTTTATAAAATTATAAGGCGGCAACCGGAATCGAACCGGTGGTAAGGGTGTTGCAGACCCGTGCCTTACCGCTTGGCTATGCCGCCAACATAATGGAGCGGAAGACGGGATTCGAACCCGCGACCCCGACCTTGGCAAGGTCGTATTCTACCACTGAACTACTTCCGCAAAACTGACTGGGGTAGCTGGATTCGAACCAACGAGTGACGGAGTCAAAGTCCGTTGCCTTACCGCTTGGCTATACCCCACTAATGGGGCGGACGAGGGGAATTGAACCCCCGAGTGTCGGAATCACAATCCGATGCGTTAACCACTTCGCCACGCCCGCCATGTTATGATCACATACAGTATAGTAATGAGTGTTAATAATTTAAGAATATGGGGCGGACGAGGGGTATCGAACCCCCGAATGTCGGAATCACAATCCGATGCGTTAACCACTTCGCCACGACCGCCAAAATAATTATTTGTTTTTAAAAAATACAGGGGCAGTAGGAATCGAACCCACACCAAAGGTTTTGGAGACCTCTATTCTACCGTTGAACTATGCCCCTAAATGGTGGTGGGGGACGGATTCGAACCGCCGAACCCGGAGGGAGCGGATTTACAGTCCGCCGCGTTTAGCCACTTCGCTACCCCACCAGTAAGGATGCCGGCGAAAGGACTTGAACCCTCAACCTACTGATTACAAGTCAGTTGCTCTACCAATTGAGCTACACCGGCATATAAATGGTGGCTCAGGACGGAATCGAACCGCCGACACAAGGATTTTCAGTCCTTTGCTCTACCGACTGAGCTACTGAGCCACATTTGTTATTTTTAGAAAGACGCTTTTCGAAGCGTATGTATAAAATGGCGGTCCCGACGGGAATCGAACCCGCGATCTCCTGCGTGACAGGCAGGCATGTTAACCGCTACACCACGGGACCTTGGTTGCGGGGACAGGATTTGAACCTGTGACCTTTGGGTTATGAGCCCAACGAGCTACCACTGCTCCACCCCGCGATAATACTATGAAATAAATGGTGGAGGATGACGGGCTCGAACCGCCGACCCCCTGCTTGTAAGGCAGGTGCTCTCCCAGCTGAGCTAATCCTCCTGGGTTAAATTGAAAAACAATTCTTGTGAATACTTCATTTACAAAATAAATGGTGACCCCTACGGGATTCGAACCCGTGATACCGCCGTGAAAGGGCGGTGTCTTAACCGCTTGACCAAGGGGCCATATATAATGAAAGCGTACATCTGGCGGAGAGCAAGGGATTCGAACCCTTGAGGCAGCGCAAACCGCCTACACGATTTCCAATCGTGCTCCTTCGGCCACTCGGACAGCTCTCCATAATGGCTCCGCAGGTAAGACTCGAACTTACGACCGATCGGTTAACAGCCGATTGCTCTACCACTGAGCTACTGCGGAATAATGTAATGTGGTTATAATATTCTTTATAACTTGTCTAACAGACCAGCGATGTCCTACTCTCACAGGGGGAAACCCCCAACTACCATCGGCGCTAAAGAGCTTAACTTCCGTGTTCGGTATGGGAACGGGTGTGACCTCTTTGCCATCATCACTGAACTGTTTTCAAAGCCATGATTATTATATCAAACTGAGTGAGAAAGTCAATCCTTTTTGATAAAAAGATTTCATTCACTCAAAACTGAATAAAAGACATTGTGTAGTTCAAGTAACTACTTTTTAAAATAGGTTAAGTCCTCGATCGATTAGTATCTGTCAGCTACATACGTCGCCGTACTTACACCCCAGACCTATCCACCTCATCATCTTTGAGGGATCTTACTTACTTGCG
>NZ_PDYT01000023.1:0-49293 GCF_002743175.1 Sporosarcina sp. P20a | reverse complement strand
GCGATCATTGGCCCCACTTCGGCGGTGGTGGATGGCTTCCGCAATGAGCCAGACAGGAAGAGCACCTGGCTGTCTCATTACTACGCCTACCACGTGCAGCCGCCTTCGTTAGATAATGTGTAGGACAGTTCAGGTACTCGTTTTTCGAGGACTTGGATAAAATGTTCGCACAAGTAAGTAGGATACGATGTTAGGTAGTTGTTTATGTAACCCCTTACTCTTCTTTGTTTTATGCAGAGGTAGTTGTTTGACTGGCAGTGTAAGTGGAGCGATCATTGGCCCCACTTCGGCGGTGGTGGATGGCTTCCGCAATGAGCCAGACAGGAAGTGCGCCTGGCTGTCTCATTACTACGCCTACCACTGGCAGCCGCCTTCGTTAGATAGTGTGTGTCAGTTCAGATACTTGTTTTTGCAAAAATAGGAACTAGTACTACCCTGTCACAGGTTTTCTTCTTTTATAAACCGCAACTTGACTTGGCAAGTACTTAGTAGCGCAGGCACAACTGCGGGGTAGGCCGTGGCCAGGTTGCAATCCCCACATGCCTGCGCGTGTCCAAAGCTTGACACTCACTACCTTCAATGACCAAGCCAAATTCGAGCAACGCCCCCACGCCAGTCAATACATCCAAATACATTTTTAGACACAAAAAACGCATGCTCCATTGTGCGGAACATACGTATAGGATGTCATCTGATTTTAGTTTACAGTTGAATCAGTCAGCAAGTTATCCTCTTCTGGCTCCACGACCGCCACGCTTGGACTCTGTCGCTCTCTTTAAGGTAGTTAGACGTTCTTCGCTGTCCTTCATGAATTTTGCCATCTTTTGCTCAAAATTCTCTGGTCGTTCAAAGCTCGGTTTGCTTCCTTGACGAGGTCTAGTTGGACGTTGTGGACGCTGTGGACGTTGTTCTGACTCAGGTTTAGCCTTACGGATGGAAAGACCGATTTTACCGTCAGATCCCACATTCATTACTTTGACTTCAACCATATCGCCGACTTTTAAATGATCATTAATATCTTTGACATAATTGTCAGCTACTTCACTAATATGGACTAATCCTGTGGATCCGCTTGGCAATTCAACAAATGCCCCAAAATTTGTGATCCCGGTTACTTTACCTTCTAACTTGCTGCCTACTTCAATTGACATAAAAAAAATGCTCCTCCTTAAGTTTTAAGCGGCTCGTAAGCCTATCAACCATATTGGCAGTGCCTGTATTTTACAGGCTCCTACCTATATTATAGCCAACAAAAAAAGAGTGTCAACATGACTACTCTTTTCTTATGTCTTTTTCTGACTCTTTTTTCTTATCGGGAATGGAAAAAATGATCTCATTGGACTCAGAAAGAAAATATTCTTTCCGTGCGAGTTTAGCAATATACTCGTCATCATCCAATCGAATCAACTGCGTATTTAGTTGTTCTTGCTGCTCTTTCAAATCCTCTAGTGTAGCTGTTGCCTCGGCTTTTTCCTTATGTTTGGCAGCCAGGATTTCTTTCTGTCCGGCATTCATATTGAATAAACTTCCAGCAACCACACAGACGATGACAAAAAATACAGCCAACCTATTTCGCAGACGTTTTTGTTGTGCTTTTTTAAAATTTTCTTTTTTTTGCATGGAGCGCACATAGTCTGTATCGATTGATGTCACATTCTTCGTTGAGGTCTTCTGTGTTTTTTTCATGGCGCACACACCTTTCTAGCGTAATTCTACTATTGCACTCTATTATATAGTACTCTGCATTTATTTTGAAGGTATTTCCCTATGTTCTTTACTAATCTTATAAACGGCGACGTGATTAGTGTCAGAATAGAGGCAATTAAATAGAGAATACGTTGAATCGTTAGGTAGACAAGACGAATGATGAGCCAAATCGGCCTAAGCACCACAAGTAACAGTAGTCTACCTACGAATCTCACAGGATAATGGAAGATGGCTGCGTACAATAACAAGCCACTAACCTGCGCAACAGGGTCATACATTCTCCATGCCCCGTCGCGTACCATGATTAATACCCAAAACGACCCGATTCCCAACACAATCCAGATCAGGCATTCCAACCAGAATGCCCATCTTCTTATGAACGAACGTTTATCGCACCCTGCGACAATCGTTCCGAATAAATCCATTACAATTCCAGCAGTAATCCCTGTCCCGATCATCGCCAATAGACTGAAGAACTGGACGGTTAAGCTCATCCGAATAGTTTATGGAGGAAATTGCGTGAGCCTGCTTCTTCATCATCGTATTGAAGTGTTTGGACGGTACCTTCAAGCGTGAGCAGGCCCTTGTCCACATCTAAATGTACAATACGCAGTTCCTCCCCACGGATTTGCAGTACGCCAAGCGATGTTCTAACAAGAAATTCCTCCTGGTCAAAGCGGTCAATCGTTTTCACGGATGTGAGGTCCATTCTTTTACGATTGCGCATCGTCACTACGTGGTCTCCTGATGGAATAGTATACATCGAGCTGTCTGTTTGAATCTGCATATGCGTCCCCCTTCTCTAGTACGTTCCCCTTATCATATGCAGAGGCTTGGCCAAACATGACAAGCTGTTTTGATAATGAGAGGTTTTGAGTTCAAGATCTTTAGCGAGTTAATTAGGGAGTACGAGGGAATTGAAGCGCCAGCCGGGGACCCTTTCCGGGGAACCCCCCATACCCTTAACACTTTTTACTTCTATATGAAAAAAAGACAGCCTGATGTCAGACTGTCTCTTCCTTAAATAAGCATTACTCTTCGTCATCAACAAACTCAGGTTCCACTTTCTCTAAGCGCTCTTCGCTAGTGATCGTGTACATACCTGCCGCATCTTCCTTTTTAGTCGATGCCTTCAGCTCATTTACCGTAGCATTGACAATCTTCTGTCCAAAGCGAATTGAAAGCTCATCGCCTGGCTTAACGACCGACGAGGCTTTGGCTACTTTCCCATTAATCGTAATTCTGCCTTGGTCAGCCACTTGCTTCGCAAGCGTCCGGCGTTTGATAAAGCGTGATACTTTCAAAAACTTATCGAGTCTCATTTGGATTCTTCCCTTCGTTTGGCCTGTTGCCAGAACTTTTCCAGTTCATCTAATGTATAGTCTGCAAATTTTCCGCTTCCTTGTTTCACAGATTGCTCTACGAACTGGAAGCGGTATTTGAACTTTTCGTTTGTGTGCCACATGGCCTCTTCTGGTGAAATCTTCAAAAACCTTGCGATGTTGACGATCGTGAACAGTACGTCTCCAAGCTCGTCTAGCTGTTGCTCAGGCCCGCCATTTTTCACTTCGTCTTGAAACTCTTGCCACTCTTCCTGGAACTTGTCGAAAGCCCCTTCAATAGAAGGCCAATCAAATCCTACTTTAGCTGCGGTCTTTTGATAATTATAAGATGTCAGCAAGGAAGATGCCAAACGTTCTTGTCCTTCTAACAACGTAGTTGGTTTCGGTTTTTCTTGTTCCTTGATAGCTTGCCAGTTCGTCAACACTTCTTCCGTTGTGTCCGCTTGCGTTTGTGCAAATACGTGTGGGTGACGACGGATCATTTTGGAACCGACAGCTTCGAGTACATCTTCCATAGAGAAGTACCCATTGTCTTCACCGATTTGTGCATGAAGGAAAACTTGCAGTAAAACATCTCCTAGTTCTTCGATGATTGCGTCGTCATCTTCTTCATCGATGGCTTGGATCAGCTCAAAGGATTCTTCGATTAAATAGCGCTTCAATGATTCATGTGTTTGCTCGCGATCCCAAGGACAGCCGTCCGGGCCTCGCAACGTTGCAATGATGTCCCTAAATGAACTCCACTCTTTCAGTCGTTGTTCGTGATCAAGTAAAGGTGGCACGTAGACAGTCGTTAAGTTATTTAATGTCACTGTACGGTCAAGCTCAAACAGCGGTATTTCAGTCAACTTTTCATCGCGGGAACCCGCTGACGTAACAATTGTGACAACATGATGATCGGGATATTTCTCCATCAAAGACAATTTCACGTCTGAAGCGACGAAAGCATCATAGACTTGTCCAATTAATACGTGCTGATCCATGCGTACGTCGTCGCGTTTCAAGTCCGTACCGTCAAGCAACTGGAATCCTTCAATCGGATCGATACGCAGCGCTGTGAAAATCGGATCCAAAAAACTACTGCCGCCTGCGATATGAAGTTCAATCTCACCCATACGATCTTTTTCAATCAATAGTTGAACTGTACGTTCCGCTACAAGCGGGTGTCCTGGCACAGCGTATGTAATCGGCTGTTGCGTACTCAGTTCAAGAAGTTTATCGACGATTTGTTGATAGACGTCTTCAAATGCATCATTTTCTTCATAAATCGAATCAAAGCTTTCCATTTTTAATCCTTCTGAACGCAACTCTGCTACGACGGGATGTTCTTCCGTACGAATATAGAGATGGTCCGCTTGTTTCAATAATCGGTACGTGCCTAGTGATAGCTGTTCCAAATCACTTGCGCCAAGTCCGATAACAGTTATTTTATTCACATAATTCACCTTCTATTTTTAGTTAGCCATAGTTGTGCAGTCGCCAATCGTTTTCCAAAAGGCAGTAAATACCACTCTTTTTCTTTCATTATACGTGATTTCAAGATGACGAAAAGGAATATGATTGCTCCAATTGCGACAGCAGATAGTGCCGTTAACGCTGAGCTTATTCGTGAGGATAATCCGTCAAAAAGCCAATAGTCCGCTATAAGCATCCAGGGAATCAATACCACTGCCATTGCAACGCCTGCGCTAATCAGCACGGTATAAAAACGTCGCGAGGCCAGCGGGAACTTCCAAAATCTCTTAAAGTAAATAATTAATAACACAGCAACGACCGCGAACGCAATAGTGCCTGATGCCGCTGCACCTTCAATTCCATACTGGCGAACCATCAATGGTGTAGTCGACAGTTTTATTACGACGCCAAGCAGCATGAGTAGTAGCGGTCCACGCACTTTTCCGCTTCCTTGAAGAATAGCCGTCAAGGGTAAAATAATCGACAACCAGAAAATCTGAATGCAGAAGATGATTAGCGCAACCGATCCTGTTCGTGTTTGGAACAGCATTTCATTGACGAAAGGTAGGACGAGAACCAATCCGATCGTCGCAGCCCAGCCGAATAAAATAGATGTACGGAACGTTAAGCTAATGAACGGTAACGCGCCTCGTCCATCCGTTTTGGATGCATGGTGTGCGATTAACGGCACGAGTGCCAACGCCAAAGTAGATGCAAGCAAAATACCCATTTGCGCAAGCGGCTGTCCTCTGTCATAGACACCTTTCATTTCCATAGCAGCCTCACTCATTGCACCCGCTTCGACTAATGCGTTATAGATCGTGAAAGAGTCGACCAATTGAAAGACTAATAATATTAGTGAACTCGCACTGACACCGATGCTAATCTTAGTCAGATCTTTGATCACTTGCCATGGTTTTATAGTAGCTACCGCCAAACTTTCCCGTCGCAGGAAGAACCATGTCAAAATCAAGACACCTACTGCTTCACCTGCGACCGCTGCCCACATCGTAATTTCCCCTATTTTATAAAGCGACGTTCCAGCACGTATCGCAAACCACGTACCCGCCAGTACGATGATCACCCTGAACAACTGCTCTGAGACATTTGAGATCGCTACAGGTATCATTTGGCCTTCCGATTGAAAGACGCCCTTCAGTACAGCCAGGAACGGTAGTACGAGAACTATATATGCACCGGTCTGCAAAACGGGTGCCAGTGCGATGTCTCCCATTAATTCGGCAAAAAAAGATGAACCCGAACGCAATAATAGAAAGATTCCTACCGATAAAACGAGAAGATATGCGAGTGACACACGTAAAATCCCACGCGATTCTCCAGGACCTTTGCTTTCCGCAAGCATCTTAGACACCGCAACGGCAAAACCCGAAGACGTCCAAACGATAAATATTCCGATGAACGGATACACTTGCTGATAAATATAGAATCCTTTATCTCCAACTAAGTTTTGAAATGGCACACGATAGACCGCGCTCAACACTTTTACAATAATAGCGGCAATAGTTAAGATCGATGCACCTTTCATAAACGACTTCATATTCCATTTAGTCAACGCCATATACGCGCCTCTTTCATTTGATGATGATTTCTAGTATACCATCACATCAGAGTAGTCGCGTGATTGCAATCAATAAAATAATAACACCACTCATGAATGTTCCGAACTGACCAACTGACATCTTACCAATCTGCACCCCTGCCAGTTTTGCGCCCAGTCCCACACCAATAGACAATGTAATATAACTGCCAACCGCTGCTGATAATGCGATTGTAATCGGGGATAACGCCAAGAGACCTGCTCCGACACCATTCGTTAATGCATTCGCAGAAAGCGCAATACCGAGCAGTAAAGCTTCCCCCAAACTAATATGCGAGGATCCATCAAAATCCATCTTTTCCGGTTCACTGAACACATTTGCTTGGTTTTTTCTTTGTTGACGAAACGCGATAATCATAATTCGGATTCCGATAATACTTAGTACAGCAAACGCTATAAGATCAGGTAGTATGCCTGGTAACATTTCAGCTAGCCAGACACCCGATACGATGCCAATCAAACTGAAGATAAAACAAATTACCGCAATAAGTGCATTCGACGTGAATGGAATGCGGACTCGCTGTACCCCGTAAGAAAGTCCGACTCCAAAGTTGTCAATGCTAGATGAAATTGCAAAGCCTGCGATCAGTAGCCAAGTCATTCCGCTCCCCCCAGCCTATTTGGTTTTATCATACTATACGTGCGCAACAGAGCAGGCGTGTGTGCGCTAGGCGCATAGAAGAACTAGTTTTTTCTATGCGCGAAGGGAGGCTGGGTTGGGATTTGTGCTGCAGACTACAAGTAGCTCGAGACTTCATTGTAGGCGTTGACTGAATTTGTAGCGTCCTTTGACTTGCTTGAGGTCAAGACCAAACAAGTTCGCAAACGTATTGAGCGGTTGGGCGCGAAGTATGATCGGTTGTAGAGTGTGATAGAGCGGTTGTGCATGTAGATAGAGCGGAAGGCGCGCATCATAGAGCGGATAAACATGAACTATGAGCGTTTGTGAGAATTTATGAGCGCCGTCCCCCCGCCCACGTTAATAATCCGCAAGCCAATGACCAAGAGTCCACCTAAAACATCGAACAACGCTTCATCCTGTTCATCCATTCATTTCATAAAATAAAAAACGTCTTCCCTATACTTGATAGGAAAGACGGGTCATTATTCATCTTCATCTGGGAGTAGGCAAGATCAGTTCCTTTACAACGGATACGCCTGTACGCATTGCTGCTTTTCCTACAGCATGTGCAACAATTGTCGGGATACGATCATCAAATGGATCCGGAATGATGTAATCATCACGTAGATCTTCATCCTTGATCAAATCTGCAATTGCATACGTAGCAGCAAGCTTCATCTCTTCATTAATCTCTGTCGCTCTAACGTCCAAAGCTCCACGGAAGATCCCAGGGAATGCCAAGACGTTGTTGACTTGGTTAGGATAATCGGAACGGCCTGTCGCAATAATACGCACACCGTACTCCTCTGCCAATTCAGGCTTCAACTCAGGCATTGGATTCGCTAGTCCGAATACGATAGGATCTGTATTCATTAGTGCAATTAATTCCTTCGTCAGCAAGTTCGCAACGGATACACCAACGAATACATCAGCGCCCTTCATTGCAGCTGCTAATGAACCTTCAATTTTCTCGAGGTTCGTGACGCGCGACATTTCATGCTTGATGTCATTCATCGAATTCTCGCGGCCTTCAAAAATAATGCCTTTTGAATCACACATAATAATGTTTTCGAAGCCCATACTCAACAATAGTTTCGTAATCGCAACTCCAGCCGCACCCGCGCCATTCAAAACGATTTTCACGTCTTCTTTCTCTTTTCCGACTACTTTTAATGCGTTTAGCAATCCCGCACCTACTACAATTGCTGTACCATGCTGATCATCATGGAAGATTGGAATATTACACTCTTCACGCAATCTACGTTCAATTTCGAAACAACGTGGGGCTGAAATGTCTTCTAGGTTTACAGCACCGAATGTGGGGCTGATCGCTTTTACAATGTTAACAATCTCATCTACATCTTTCGTATCCAGACAAATCGGGAATGCGTCAATCCCTGCGAATTGCTTCAACAATAGAGCTTTCCCTTCCATTACCGGCAAAGCTGCTTCAGGGCCGATATCTCCGAGTCCAAGTACAGCCGTTCCATCTGTCACAACTGCAACTAAGTTCCCCTTAATTGTATATTCATACGCAAGAGAAGGATCCCGAGCGATTTCTACACAAGGTTCAGCAACTCCTGGCGAGTACGCTAAACTCAAATCCTCTTTATTTTCTAATGGCACTTTCGAAACAACTTCCATTTTTCCATTGTGAATTTGATGCATGTGTAAAGAAGATTTGTATTTCCTGTTCATAATATCGCTCTCCCTGTCTGGTTTTTTATTGTTCATTCGTGTTGGTAGTGATTATAAGCGTAAACACGAAGTAATTACAAGCAGCAATATTCTGCCAACTCCAAAAATTGAGAATTCGTAAGCGGTTACATTGCCTTTATCTCGGGTTTTTCAGCGCATAAAAAAGTTTTGAAAAAAGTTTTGACTTTTATGCCTTTTCGTAGTATGTGAAACCTTTCACTTTTCAATTTATGCCTTGTGAAGCCCTTCACTAAGGGCTTTTGTGAAAAGCTTCACGTAAAGAAAAGTGGTCCTAAAAAAACGATTTATGTATATAGTATGTGAAAATCTTCACTTTTTAATTGATGAAAAATATTGAAATGTATTTGGTGTTATAAACACACAAATGGTTTTTTGTGTAAAATGCTCGGCTGTGTATACTCCAATTTATAGATTGAATGAAACTTTTTCATTTGTTACTGTTCTAAAAAAACATGCTGAAATAAATTTTTAATATATTTCACGCAAAAAAACTCACAGTAGATTTTTCTACTGTGAGTTTTGGCTGAAAGTTTAACTTTTTTATAAAAAATGTTTAGCTTTCCATCTGTTTTGCCAGGAAGTTGGCAGCTGTCTCTGCTGCTTTTTGCTCGACGTCTCCAACAAAATGTACTTTGGACAGCAAATAGACGGCACCGATTGCGTCGCCATTTGTAATGATTGGCGCAATACAATAAGATTTAATCTGTTCTACTTGACCCGGCACCCATTCTACCGTCTTCTCATGCTTCTCCATGACAGTAGATCGGCCGTTTAGGATTTCTTCACATATTGGGGCCAACTGCCGGTTCATATAATCCTTCTTGGCAAGTCCCGCTACCGCCAGCATTTCGTCACGGTCACTGATTAGCGCAGGTGTACCAATCGTTTCATAAAGTGATTCTGCATATTCCACCGCAAATTCGCCAAGCTCTGAAATAGGTGAATACTTCTTTAAAATGACTTCCCCTTCTCGATCAGTGAATATCTCCAAAGGGTCCCCCTCACGAATGCGAAGTGTCCTTCTAATTTCTTTTGGTATAACTACTCTTCCCAAGTCATCAATTCTGCGGACAATACCCGTTGCTTTCATGTATAATGCCTCACTTTCTCGAAATTAAATGTATTTCTGAGAATAGTATGCATCAACATTGGTCATTTTATGCAATCAAGGTGTTACAAGGCATCCGTAGATTCTATTTCCTTTGCTGTTTCCTGCATCGTGTGTACCATATCTTCTACCATATCGAATTCTGTAAATTGATTGGACTTCTTTTCATTCACAGTTACAGTAATTTGTCCGTTGTCAATCGTCAGTCCAACCGCGTGACCAAACTTCAAGGAACTTTCCATAAGCTTTGCACCGTCAGCGCGAGCTGTTCCTTCTGCTGACAAGCGAATTTCTACTATTCCCTGTACATTCTTGATAGAAACTACGCCAGCGTCACGTCCCCACGCTTTCATACGTCCAACGCGGAGTAGTAAATCGGCTTCAAATGGCATATCACCGAATCGATCGATCATCTCATCGACAAGCTCCAGATAATCCTCATCGCCCGTAATCGCTTTTACGCGTTTGTACATTTGAATCTTTTGATAACCGTCATGAATGTATGATTCCGGTAAGTAAGCATTAATAGGCAAGGAGATTTCGACATCTGCTTTGTCTTCTTTCACGACACCTGTCTGTCTCTCTTCTATCGCCTCTTGTAGTAATTGGGAATACAGATCGAAACCAACAGAATCAATGAATCCATGTTGTTGCGAACCAAGTAAATTCCCTGCTCCGCGAATGGATAAATCACGCATGGCAATTTTAAAACCTGAGCCTAACTCCGTAAACTCTTTGATTGCCTGCAAGCGATTTTCTGCTACTTCCGTTAGCACTTTATCGCGCTGATAAAGCATATAGCTGTATGCTACGCGATTGGAACGGCCGACCCGGCCACGTAATTGATAAAGCTGTGATAGCCCCATGCGATCTGCATCATGGACAATCAACGTATTGACGTTTGGAATATCGATTCCAGTTTCAATAATGGTAGTTGTCACCAGTACATCAAATTCTCCTTCTAGAAAACTTAATATGACTGCTTCGAGAGCCGCCTCACCCATCCGACCATGTGCAGAGGCGATACGCGCTTCTGGTACCAAGTCACGAATTTCCTGAACCTTACGATCCATATCTTCTACACGATTATATAAATAGAAGACCTGTCCGCCACGTCCCATCTCCCGTTCAATTGCTTCACGAACGAGTCCACCATTATGTTCCATGACATATGTTTGGACAGGGAAACGATTGGCTGGCGGTGTTTCGATTACGGATAAATCGCGTACTCCGACCATCGACATATGCAAAGTCCTTGGTATCGGTGTTGCAGTCAACGTCAGTACGTCTACGTTGTTTTTCAACTGCTTCAATTTTTCTTTATGCGTTACACCAAAACGTTGCTCTTCATCGACAACGAGAAGCCCAAGATCCTGATAAACAACGTCTTTCGACAATAAGCGATGTGTACCGATGACAATGTCAACAGTACCCGCTTTCAATCCTTTAATTGTATCATCTTGCTCTTTCTTAGAACGGAAACGATTGAGTAATGAAACCGTTACAGGATAATCTGCGAACCGTTCTTTCATCGTCTCGAAATGTTGCTGTGCAAGTATCGTAGTGGGCACCAAGAACGCCACTTGTTTACCATTCGTTACTGCTTTAAATGCTGCACGGATCGCAACTTCCGTTTTTCCGTATCCTACGTCACCGCATAATAATCGATCCATAGGTCGTATACGTTCCATATCTTTCTTAATTTCCTCTATGGATTGTAACTGATCCTGTGTCTCTTCATAAGGGAAAGCATTTTCGAATGAACGCTGCAAATCGTCATCTTCACCAAAAGCAAAGCCTTTTTCTGCTTCTCGTCTGGCATATAACTTGATCAAGTCATCCGCAATATCCTGAATGGCCGCTGTTACTTTACGTTTGGTTTTTACCCAATCCGTCCCGCCAAGTTTATGTAGCTTTGGCTCTTTCTCTCCTGTAGCTACATACTTTTGAATTAAATCAATCTGGTCAGCCGGCACGAAGAGCTTATCCTCACCGCGGTAACGAATATCCAAGTAGTCTTTCTGGATACCTTTAACGTCCAATGTTACGACGCCATAGTATTTCCCGATCCCGTGATGAACGTGGACAATATGATCCCCTGGCTTGATCTCTGAATAACTTTTGATCCGTTCGGCATTCGTTAGTTTAGAGGGACGCGCTTTACGTTTCGGCTTACCAGTAAACAATTCTGCATCTGTAATGACAGCTAGCTTCTGGAACGGTAATTCAAAACCTGCCGACAAATCACCTTCTATAATGGACAACACGCCCTTTTTACTAGGCCTGCCGTCAATCGCTGCTTCAATTTCATATTCACGTAAAATCTCTTGAATAGCCTTCATTCTCTCAGATGAAGAAGCCAAGAGAAAAACATTATAGTTCCCTTGTTTCCAACGCTCTAATTCACTTTTCAATAGGGGCATCTGACTATGGAACTGTTGCATCGGCTTACAAGAAATCGAAATGAACTTCTTAATAGTGAAGCCAGGCACTGTACGTGTAAACAAAGACAAATAGAGTCGTTGTTGATGAATATCCGATAGTACTTGCTCGTATTTCCACGCAAGTTTCGTATCATGCAACATTTTTCCATCTTCGAGCATTGAAAGCTGGTATTCCTGCTCCTCTGACTCCAAAGTAGCCACAGATTCTTGTATTCGCCCCAGCTCGTCAAATAAAATGACACCATTTTCGGGGAAGTAGTCAGTCAGCATGGCGCTCGCTTCGGAAGAAAACGAAGCATATTTCTTCATCGTGTCCGGCACAATCCCGTCTTTCATCATGCTGATATCCTGCATGATCGTCATCAATAATTGCTGCTGTAATTCTTCACTTTTGATTCTAGACAAGCTTTCACCAAGTGCTTGCTCCACCTTTTGTGATACTTGCTGCAATTCTTCAGGAGTCCAGATGAATTCGTTCGCCGGCAATAACGTAAGCGATTCCAATTTGCCTGTTGAACGCTGGTCTTCCGCCGAAAACGTTCGAATGGAATCAATTGTCGTATCGAATAACTCAATACGAACTGGTTCTGCCATCGTAAGCGGATATATATCCAGTATTCCACCGCGTAACGCAAATTCACCCGGTGCGCTCACCAGGTCTTTTCGTATATAGCCCATGGATACTAAGTTTTTCAGCCAGACACCTATATCAATCTCTTCATCTGTTGAAGCCGTTACGTAATGAGCTAACCATCGTTCCTTTGATGGCAACAACTTCCGCAACCCTGCAACCGGTGTAATATAAATACCACTGCCTGTACGCGCCATGTGATCCAACGTATCAATCCTACCAGCACGCAATTCATAGCTCGCGAATGAAAAGTCTGCTGCAACGAGTTCTTCTGCCGTATATAAGTGAATATGTTCGTCACCGACCAACTTGCTCAAGTCTTCATATGTTCGCTGCGCTTGAAGCATATTGGGTGAAACAATCAAGACAGGACGTGTCAATGACTGCTGAATCAATTTAAAGAAAACCGCTTTGGAACCGCCTGATAGACCTGTGATCAACTGCTGATCCTGCCCGTCTTCCAAGTCGTTCAGCAAACCTTGAATCTCTTTCTCTTCTAGAAAAAGCTGTTCTATTACTCCCACTTGACTACCCCTCCTTATCTATCAACTTAGTCTCTTTATATATATTGAACAGAATGCTTTATGCACAAAAAGCTTTGGCTATCAGCGCCAAAGCATCTGTTACTTATTGTAACCATTTTTTTAAGGTGTAATAATCCGGGAACGTCTGCAATGATTGCTCGCAGTGTTCACAAATACATCGTATATGCAGGCCACCATCTGGATCTACGGACAAAAATGTATTTTTATCAGCAGCGTCTATTTGACTTAGGGTATCCTTGGCCGATTCAAATGGAATGGAACCGATTTCCGTATGACAGTGATTACAAGAATAACGGATCATATTCTCTTCACCTTCCTTTTTCAAAGTATAGGCAAAGAGTCGATGTATTATGCTTATCCGTTAAATTTATTCATCACTTCAAGGAATGGCATCTTTTTTGTTGTCCATTCTTCACAGGCCTCTGCACTCTTTTGTATTGCGTCTTGGATCAATGGTTGCTCGTCCTTGCTAAACGGAGATAATACATAGTCAGCAACCTTCATACCACCAGTAGGACGGTCAACACCAATACGAATTCGGTTAAATTCAGAAGTGCCTAGATGTGCAATAAGGGACTTCATGCCATTATGACCGCCCGCACTTCCCTTTTGACGAAGTCGGATTTTCCCTGCAGGTAAATCCAAGTCATCGTATAGCACGACGATTTCTTCATCATTCACTTCAAAGTAGTCTGCTAAAGGACGGACGCACTCGCCAGACAAGTTCATATAGGTCATCGGCTTTAATAATATCACTTTACCTTCGGCTGTATGGACAGTCGTAAATTGGCCATTGAATTTTTGCTGAAATGCTGGAGCTTGCCAGCGCTTAGCCAATTCATCAATGACTTGAAAACCAATATTATGACGCGTGTTTTCGTAGTTTTTCCCGGGATTTCCGAGACCAATTAATAATTTCATGTTCTTCTCTTCCTTTTCTAAACGATATATATACATAGAAAAGGAGCGCACGGTTCAAACTCGTGCGCCCATTTTGTAACTTATTTCTCTTCTTTAGCTTCACCGATTACTTCCGGCTCAGCTCCAGTGTTTTCAGTTGCTTCATCTAATGCTTCTAGTTCTTCTTCAGTACGTGGTGCAGAAATAGTTACTAATCCTACTTCATCTTCAGTCAAGATTTCGAATTTCACTTTATCACGGATATCGCCAACAAGAATTGTTTCCCCAATTTCAAGTGCTGAAACATCTACATCGATATGATCAGGAATATCAGATGGCTTTACGCGAATTGTAACTTCCCATACCGGTTGTTGAATTGTTCCGCCTGCTTTTTCACCTGGCGCGTCTCCAACAAGGTTGATCGCTACGTCTACTTCAAGCTCTTCTGTCATGTTGATAGCCAAGAAGTCAGCGTGTGTTAGGAAACCAGTCAATACGTCAGCCTGATAATCGTTTAATACGACGTTTACATCTTTTCCATCAACAGTCAATTTGATTACACCGTTTCTTCCTGTTTCATGAAGTGTGTCTAGAAGGTCACGTTCTTTAACTGCAATTGGTGTGCTTTCTGTTTTGTAACCATAAACTACGGAAGGAATCCATCCACTTTTGCGTAATTCGCTTACTGTCTTCTTGTCAGTTTCTCTTAAATTAGAATTAATTGTGCTCATTTGTATAGTCACCTATCCCATCAAAAAGTTTTTTTAGTAAATCTTTGGATTTTCAAAATCACAAGATATCAGATAACTGTTTATCACTCAAATAATGTGCTTACAGACTTGTTCTCAAACACCCGAACAATTGCTGATGCCAATAAAGGCGCAATCGATAGCTGTTTAATTTTTGGAGATTGTTTACTTTCCGGCAATTTAATAGAATTCGTAATCACCAATTGCTTGATTTTAGAATTATTAATGCGCTCAATCGCTGGTCCAGATAAAACTGGGTGTGAACAACAAGCATACACTTCTTTTGCTCCACTTTCAATTAGGGCGCTCGCAGCAATCGTGATAGTACCAGCTGTATCAATAATATCATCAATTAGAATGGCCGTTTTTCCTTCTACATTGCCAACAATATTCATCACTTCCGCTACGTTCGGACGCGGACGTCGCTTATCAATTATTGCAATTGGCGCTTTCATACGATCCGCCATTTTACGCGCACGCGTCACACCGCCATGGTCAGGTGAAACGATAACAAGATCATCGCTTGCTAATCCTTGGCTCTGGAAGTACTCCGTTAAAATTGGTTCTGCAATCAAGTGATCGATTGGAATATCGAAGAACCCTTGAATTTGTGGTGCATGTAAGTCTACTGCAATGACGCGGTCAGCGCCTGCTTTTTCAAGCAAGTTTGCAACTAATTTAGCCGTTATAGGTTCACGTGAACTCGCTTTACGGTCTTGGCGTGCATACCCGTAATAGGGCATGACTACGTTAATCGTACGCGCGGATGCACGCATTAAGGCATCTAGCATAATGAGAAGCTCCATCAGGTTATCGTTGACCGGATTAGAAGTTGATTGAATAACAAACACTTCACAGCCACGGATGCTTTCATCGATATTAATTTGGATTTCTCCGTCACTAAAACGTTTGACTGAGAGCTTGCCGAGCGGAAGCCCGACTTGATCTGCTACTTCTTTTGCAAGTGGTTCGTTCGCAGTTAAAGAAAAGATTTTCAGTTTGTCGTTTGGATATTGATTTGCCATGATGGCCCTCCTGTTGGTTGGGTAAGATTAGTTTTTTACGTATCCTTCTTTATTCTCTTGCCGAACGCGTCCAATTGCAAGTGAATTTTCCGGAACATTTTTTGTGACTGTGGATCCCGCTGCCACAATCGCATTCTTTCCTATCGTGACCGGTGCAACCAAATTGGCATTGCAACCAATAAATGCATTATCTTCTATCTCTGTTTTGTACTTGTTTTTACCATCGTAATTCACTGTAATCGTACCACAGCCAACGTTAACATTCTTGCCTATTTCTGTATCCCCTATGTAACTGAGGTGAGAAACTTTACTATCGTCACCAAGCTGAGACTTTTTCACCTCAACAAAGTTACCTACTTTGACATGATCACCAAGCTGTGTGTCGGGACGCAAGTGTGCAAATGGACCAACTGCCGTCTGATTCCCAATCATACTATCACGAACTACGGATGAGTGAATCGTCGTGTCGTCACCCACTGTACTGTTTTGTATATGACTGTTCGGACCAATGACACATTGTGACCCGATCTTTGTAGCACCTTCAATGATTACGCCAGGTTGGATGACAGTGTCACGTCCAATTTCAGCTTCTGCACTGATCACTGTCTGCTCAGGGCTGATGATTGTGACACCGTTGCGCATATGCTTCTCCGCAATTAATTGGCGCATGCTTTTTTCTGCTTGTGCTAGTGCCACACGGTCGTTGACGCCTAATGTTTCATGGAAATCTGGCGTTGTATAAGCCGAAATCCGCTGTCCTTCAGATTTCAAAATTCCTAATACGTCTGGGAGATAATATTCGCCTTGTGCGTTATCGTTGTTCACTTTTTTCAGTGTTTCAAATAACACGCGGTTGTCAAAACAGTATGTGCCTGTATTAATTTCCTTAACGAGACGCTCACCGTCGTTTGTGTCTTTATGCTCGACGTTTCGCATTACGTCACCATTCTCTGCACGGATGATGCGGCCGTAACCTGTTGGATCATCTGCTATTGCAGTAAGTATTGTCGCTTTTGCTTCCGTTTCATGATGCTGTGCGAGGAGCGCTGCCATCGTCTCCGTGCTAATCAATGGTGTATCACCGCAGACAACTAGTGTTGTGCCTTCAAGATCCGCAAGTACCGTCTCAGCTTGTTGCACGGCATGTGCTGTGCCCAGTTGTTGCGCTTGCAACGCGTATTCACTTTTGTTACCCAGTGCCTGCTCTACCATTTCGGCACCATGACCGACAATCGTGACGATACGATCTGAGTGGAGGTCACGAATGTGATCGATTACGTGCTCTACCATCGGCTTGCCACAGACTGGATGAAGTACTTTATAAAGATCCGACTTCATTCGCGTGCCCTGTCCTGCTGCTAGGACGATCGCATATGTATTTGTCATCTGCCAGCCTCCATCCTTGTTTGATAAATTCATAATTGACTATATCGGAAATGACTGATTTTTTCAAGCATTTCCCCTTGACAATTACATAACTTTATTTTATGATTGTTAATCTTTTTGCGATTATATTGGTATAGGAATAAAAATTTTAAGTAAATATAGATGAGGTGTTCAAAGTAAGTTTGGTTGTGGGTGTGGTTGAACTTATTTAAGTTCAAAAGCACTTTCTCAGTAATAGTAAATGAATTTGTGAGTGCGAGGGGATGGAAGCTCCAGTTGGCGGACGCTTTCCCATGGGCCCGCGGTGAGCCAACCAGGTCGCGGGCTCCCTTTTGGTTGGCTCACTTGATGGGGCTGATCCTGCGGGAAGAGCCGTTACGAGGAACGGCTTTTGCTAGTAAAAGCAAAGCGTTAGGAGCACATCTTTGCACTTCGCCGCCAACTTCCGCTTCCATCCTACGTTGATAGTGTGGGTACTTAGATCACTTACTGTAGGTGGTATGTGAATTAATGTTTTGTCTTAACTTATTTAGATTCAAGTACTGTAGATCAAAACCTTTAACAACACTAACTTTAATGCACAACAAAAAGTATCACCCACTTACATTGCTAGGAATTGGCGCGTAGGAGGGGGCGACTCCCAGAGGATCAGCTCCAATCAAGGGAGCTACGCGACTGGTTGGCTCACCGCGAGCCCTCTAGGAAAGCGTCCCCCTCCGAAGTGCGAATTCCTCCCCTAACCCTTTGCCAACTCCTCCACTTCAACACGACAAAAAGGCCATCTACTCGAATAGATGGCCTTTTATGGATACGACATATGGTAACGCTTTCTCTTACATTATAAAATTATAGAACAGCCTCTTGCAATTCCCCTTGCTGTTCGTCTACTTGATGATAAGCTGCCAGGATGGACTCCTGTACCTTTGTTCGTGCATCTGAATTGATTGGATGTGCCACGTCACGAAACTCCCCATCTGGTGTGCGCTTACTCGGCATTGCCACGAATAATCCGTCATTCCCCTCAATGACTCGGATATCATGGATGACAAACTGATCGTTAAGCGTAATGGAAGCAATTGCTCTCATTCTACCTTCCGTGTCTACCTTGCGTAATCTCACATCTGTGATTTCCATTTTCCCCACTCCCTTGTTGTCGTTTTCACACTGAACGTATTCTAGGTTAGTTGGTATGATTACTTTTTTAACCATAATACTGGTGCTGATTCTATAATACTAGTTTTCACTGCAAATGAAAATAGAATCTTTTGTGATTTTTTAATATTTGTATATTATTTCAAATCTATAGCTACTTTCAACCTAATCATTTTCTAACAATAAGAAAAACCCGACCGGATCTTGACTAGATCGGGTCGGGTTTCACATCCAATTATTCACAAAGCGCAATTGCTTCGATTTCTACTCGTACGTCTTTTGGTAGTCGAGCCACTTCCACTGTCGAACGAGCCGGCTTATGCTCCCCGAAATGTTCTTCATAAATGGCATTTAATGCTCCAAATTCATTCATATCCTGAATGAATACTGTCGTTTTAATGACTTGTTGTAAACTTGAACCTGCTTCTTCCAGTACTTTACTTAAGTTTTGGAGAACTTGGTTTGTCTGTTCTTCTATGCCGCCACTTATTACTTCACCAGCAAGCGTCAAAGGAATCTGTCCTGACGTGTACACCACGTCGTTCACTTTTACTGCTTGTGAATAAGGTCCAATTGCCTGTGGTGCTTGTTCTGTTTTTACGTATTCCATAACTCATTACCGCCTCTCGTGAAATAATTCCCTTCTTCCAACTCAATCTTACGGCGTTTCTCATCGACTGCATGCAATTTCACTAATGAAAGATAATCATCTACCAGAACTTCTTCAAGGTGTTCGGCTTCTACTAACACAGCCACACCAGCCAGTTCACAGTTGAATTCTTCAAGTAGACTTTTCATACCTTGCATCGTGCCGCCCACTTTCATAAAATCATCTGTCAACAATACTTTTTGACCGCTTTGCATACTTCTCTTTGACAACACCATTGTCTGGATTCTGCGCGCAGAACCAGAAACGTAATTAATGCTGACAGTAGGACCTTCCGTCACTTTGCTGTCCCGTCGAACGACGATAACAGGTACGTTCAAATGACGGGCAATAGCATGAGCAATGGGAATTCCTTTTGTTGCAACTGTCATAATCGCATCGATTTCTTTATCAAAGAAAGCAGTTGCAATCACTTTGCCAATTCGATCGAGAAACCGAGGATTTCCTAACAAGTCAGTCATATACAAATAACCGCCAGGAAGCAATCGATCCGATTTTCTTAGTTCATTCATCAATGAATGAATGACTTCCTTTATCTCCTCACGACCGACTAACGGAATATATTTAATACCGCCAGCAGCACCTGAAATCGTCACTAGACGACCCGTGCCGCTCTCTTCAAATGTCTCTTTCAAAATACCAAGATCTTCACTAATTGAGGACTTGGCGGCTGAATACCGGTTCGAAAAAAACGTCAAAGAAATGAGTGTGTGTGGATTTTCCAGCAAATGACGTGTCATATCGACAAGCCTTTCACTTCTTTTCCATTTCATATAATACCGACTCCTAAATCCGAATGATTTATAAGTAGATTATCATAATCGTCCGGTATTAATCAACTACAATAGGTTCCCCAAGCATGCGCACGGCATGTACGTCTTGGCAAAATCCCTTCAAGGCATTGACAATTTTCGGTACACGCGATTCATGTTTCACCAGTCCGAATACCGTTGGACCGCTACCGCTCATTAAAACGGCATCTGCCCCAAAACGCTCCATTTGTTCCTTGAGTATAACAACTTCCTCATGAAGTCCCATCGTGACAGGCTCCAGCACATTCCCAAGTGATGCACACATCTTGTCATAATCACTTTCTTGCAATGCTTCCATCATACGCTCCGTTTGCGGATGCGTAATAGAAGACAAGTTCAACTGTCCGTAGATATTGCCGGTCGATACACCGATTGTCGGCTTCGCCAGCACGACCCAGCAGTTAGGTGGAGCAGGTAGATGCGTGATGTCTTCTCCTCGCCCTCTTGCAATAGCAGTGCCGCCATAAACGCAGAATGATACATCTGATCCGATTTCAGCACCCAGGACTGCCAGCTCATCTAAAGATAATCCGAGTTCCCAAAGTCGGTTTAATCCACGAAGCGTTGCGGCAGCATCTGAACTACCACCGGCTAGTCCTGCAGCAATCGGAATATTCTTATCCAGAGTAATTTCAACTCCGTAATCCAAGTGATAGCGTTTGCGCAATAAATCCGCTGCTTGGTACGCCAAATTTTTGCGATCATTCGGCACAAATCGATGAGATGACTGAATTGTAATGGCATGATCCGTCGTAGGACGAAGCCAAATACGGTCAGCCAAATCAACCGTCGTCATAATCATCTCGACATCATGATAGCCATCCGGTCGTTTGCTTAACACATCTAATGTTAAGTTGATTTTCGCAGGCGCCTTTTCGTAAATCATGATAAAAGCTCCCTCCCCACTGCATTGTTCTTGCTCATATATTACCACAGAATGAATAGAACATAAGGGGATTAAATAAAAAAAAGAACTGCAAAGGCTTCGCAGTTCTTTTTGTCACGTTAATTTTCGTTCCATAGTTCAGAAGTAGATGTTTTCCTACAGCTATTTTTGAACACTTAGAATTCCATTTGTTATTTGCGCAAGATTTTTTCCATTGCTTTTCCTTTTGCCAACTCATCAATCAGTTTATCCAAATAACGTATTTCCTGCATCGTTGATTCTTCTATATCTTCCACTCTAACCCCACATATAACACCTTTAATTAGTGTACGTGATGAATTCAGCCCAGGTGCTTCCGCAAAGAATGTCTCGAAGTCTGTCTGGTTTTCCAACTGGACTTCCAGTTCTTCTTGGCTGTATCCTGTCAACCAACGAATAATTTCATCAACTTCTGATTTTGTACGTCCCTTTTTTTCTACCTTGTTAATATAGAGCGGATAGACTTTGGCAAAACTCATAGTATAAATCTTATGTGTAGTCATCATTCACCCTCCAATTATCTAGTACTTATTATATTTTCTATTTGAAAAACGATGTCCGTCAGCAAATCCGCGACATGTTGTCTAGTACTTAAGCGAGGAGACTGTCCGCTCCAAAGATGGATCCATTCAGGACGATTTTGCTTGGCAGCTTCACTACGAATCGCTGTCGTTAATGTGTTCATTATAGGATAATCCGGCAGATCTTCTTCGTATGGTTTTAGTTCACGAATAAAGTCATTCTGAATCCCTCTTGCAGGCTTACCACTAAATACGGATGTAATGACGGTTTGATCTTCCGTACTTTTAAGAATAGCTTCGATATGTTGAATTTTCGCACCGCTTTCAATAGCCGTCACGAAAGCTGTTCCCATTTGAACCCCTTGCGCTCCAAGTGTAAGAGCTGCCAAAACACCTCTTCCATCCATAATTCCTCCAGCAGCAATAACAGGAATCTGGACATGGTCTACAGCTTGAGGAACAAGCGACATTGTTCCAATCATAGAGTCAGTGAAACTTCCTGAAAACGTACCACGATGTCCTCCGGCTTCGCTTCCTTGCATTACGACCATATCAACTCCGTACTCTTCATTGACAGCTGCCTCTTTCACAGTTGTAGCAGTCCCCATCACGATGATGTTCTCTTCTTGTAATTGTTGGATAGTCTCTTTAGATGGCACGCCGAATGTGAAACTACAAACCGCTATATGTTCTTGAATAATGACTTCCACTTGCTTATCAAAATTTGTGGTAGATACTTCCTTTATTTCAGGCTCAGCTACACGTAACTCTTCACGATAAGATCGTAATAATTCATTGGTCTTTTTAACCTTATCTTCGGATATCTCTGATGCTTCAGGAATAAACAAATTGACCCCAAAAGGCCGATCCGTTAATTCCTTAATCTTCTTTATCGCTTCTCTCATATCTTCTGCATTCATATAGCCTGCCCCGAGCGTACCCAGGCCCCCCGCATTGGATACTGCAGCTATCAATTCAGACGTGGTCGTACCGCCAGCCATTCCCGCTTGAATGATGGGGTATGTAATTCCCAGTATTTTTGTTACGTCATTTTCATTCCACATCTTGTTGGACCCCCTCTAGCATAATTATGTATTTTACATAGTCGTTTTGCTACTTTTCTCTCCCTGACGCTTTAGCAACACTTTATTTCCCAGAAAATAACCCATTATGGCGGCCACTACCATAAGTAAAATCGACAAAAATGAGTGCATGTCAGGATAAAGTAACTCCTTGATAAAGCTGACCATACCGACAAACACTCCCACAAATAATGCTCTGCCTAGATTTCCTTTCTTCACACTCTCACCTCCTACTTTTTCAGAACTACCATAACCCTCCAAAGAATCCTTTTACTTATAATGAATATTCTCTCCATCATAACGTAAACCACAAAAAATTGGTGCTCCCTTGTTCGTTCTAAGTAATAGAAAAAGAGCTGCAAATGGGATTCACTTTGCAACTCCGATAATCTACACACTATTTTATCATTGAATTCGGTAAATAAACTAAATTTGCCGTTGTACTGACATCGTCATCATTCACTGTCAGTATGACCACGTAGCCGGTCTTTTCCCATCCTGAATTAAAAGTAGTTTCATAGTCAGTGTCAGAATAATAGTCCGCCCCAAATTCACGTTGGGCACGCTCGTTTAATTCATTGTACATCGCAAACATCTCATCTGAAGTATGATAGTAATCTTCTCCGCCCATAAAGTCATAGGTTATGAACTGCAACTTGTTATTTTCGAAGTAATAAATTAAATCTGTATAGTAATTATACTTTGTAGTTCGGTAGATCAATAATCGTTTATTCCCCTCACGTAAATTTGAAAGCAATATCGCCGGTGACTTCGATTCAACACTCATCACTTGAGCTGGATCCATTCCAAAGTGAATGCCTCTCGTCACCATGACAGGTGGTGCAGGTCGGAAAGCCGGATCCATAGCTCTTGCCACGAATGCAGCAATATGCGAACGTGTTAATGTTTCATTTGGTTTAAATGTACCGTCAGGATAGCCCGAGGTGATATTTTCAAATGCTAGTTTACGCACGGCACTATACGCAGTAGAACTCTTGGACACGTCTTTAAATCGAATATCTTTTTCCTTGCTAAGCTTAAACGCATTCGCAATGAAGGCAGCCATATGACCACGTGTCACTTTTTGCGTGGGCTTAAATGTACCATCAGGATAGCCATTGATGATTTTTGCTTTCACGGCAGAGTTGATATAACCAGAGGAATACCTGCTCGCGGGAACATCTTTAAATTTCGTCTTTGCTTTCTTTCCATCCAATCCCGTAGCTTTAGCCACCATGACAGCGACTTCTTCGCGCGTCACTTTATCATTTAATCCAAAGCGTGCACTAGGCTCAATCACTTTATTCTCTAATAAATACATAATAGCCGTGTAGTTCGGATGATTTTTCGGGACGTCTGTAAAAATTTTAGAAGAAGCTTGTGTTTTTGGAGCTACTGAAAACGTCAATAGGAGTATTAAAATTATTGCAAAAACCTTTTTCATACGTATTTATCCCCTTTTTCCATAAGATGTAACGACTATATCATGTTAAATGGTTAAAAAGTTGAATACACGAAAACATGTTATTTTACTACACAAATGGACTAAATTTGCTAACATATAATGATAAGTAGCGTATATAAACTCCTATAGGGTCTACTTTCAATTTGTTTTATTAATAGAATGCTATAAAAAAGAAGCACGTAGTTAGAGTGAATTCTGTGTGTTATGTTATGCAATACACAGAAAATAAACCGCATAAATATAATAACTTACTCTAACTTTTACTATTAAATAGTGCTGTTTTCCAACCATTAATTTCTACAAATAAAAATGCTATGACTAAATGTAGTTTTACCAAACTCTGTAGCAAAAAAGGAACTGCAAAGCAATTTCCCCTTTGCAGTTCCTTTTGTCAGCCTGTTTTGGATTCTACGGACATTGGTTGGATTATTTCTTTTCCTCCACTTGTCTACTCGCCATTTCAATTGCATGTTTTACCATGTTTCCTGCATCACGTGAGCGAATACCGCCCCAGCCTTCTTTCTGTACTACATCATAGAAGCCAAGCTCTTTCGCGATTTCTACTTTCAATTGATCTGACATGACGCCTTTTCTCGCCATTATAGTTTCCTCCTTTTCGGCTGACATATGTAATGTGTGCCATTCAGGGGAAATTACACTTAGATTATGTAACATAATAAAAAATCCGCCAGAACATTCGGGCGGATTCACTAGGAAATAAATTAAAATAGCATGATGAATTATTTGATGATAAAGGCCGTTTGGTCCGAACCATCAAGGACTGTTATTTCAACCGCTTCGGTTAAAATATCAGCATAGCTGTAAGAAACTCTTTCAAACGCATTGTCATCCTGATCCAACTCTACTACGAAAACGGCACGATACGTATCGCGCAAGACTCCAGCATGTTCGATCGTCTTCTTACGACCACCATTTGCTTTCAAGTGGAGACGTTTCCCTAAATGAGCGTCCAGTGACTTTTTAATGTCTGCTAATGTTTTTGGCATGTTACTTACACCTCACTAAATATAAGCATAACATTTTCACATGCGTTCGTCAACAAAATTTTTATTTTAACAGTTTGCCTATGTCTTTGTCAATCACTTTATGATGAATTTCACTATTTTTTCATATAAAATTGTCATTAATTTTATTCCGGTTTTAGCTTGCCAAAGTGAGGGTATAGTGCATTGGCCAGTTTGATGAACTCTGGAATCGATAATGTTTCCCCTCTTCTGATCGGATCTATGCCTGATTGTTCAAATGCTTGTTGAATCAACTGCTTTTTTTCCTTACCTTCAGGGAGTGAAGACTGAAGGTTGTTCCACAGCGTCTTGCGGCGATGCAAGAACGATCCTTGTGTCACAGTGAACAAGAAGTCTTCATCCGCTACAGGAGCGTGTGGCTCTTCTCTGCGCGTCAAACTAAGTACAGCTGACTCTACATTCGGTTGCGGAATGAACACTGTCTTTGGGACAATCATAGATACTTCTGCGTCCATATAGTACTGGACAGCGATTGATAACGAACCATACGCCTTCGTGCTGGGTACTGCTGTAATTCGATCTGCTACTTCTTTCTGCATCATGATGACAAGCTGACTTACGCGGGCTTTTTCCATCAAGAATTTCATAATAATCGGCGTTGTAATATAATACGGTAAATTGGCCACGACTACGATGTCTTCGTAGTCTGCGAACTGTTCTTCAATCACTTGATGAATATCCGCTTTTAGTACGTCTTGGTGAATCACCGTAACATTCGGATAAGGTGACATCGTATCTTCAAGTACAGGTAACAGTCGGCCGTCTATTTCAAATGCTACAACCTTCCCCGCCTGTCGTGCGAGATGCTCTGTTAACGCACCGATTCCTGGTCCTACTTCAATGACTCCTGTGTCTTTCGTAATCGCTGCATGAGAGACGATGTTATGCAATACGTTCGAATCCACCAAGAAATTCTGACCTAAACTCTTCTTGAATGAAAACCCGTGTTTTTGCAAAATTTCTTTCGTTCTCACTGGCGTTGCTATATCTTTATACATCTGTTTTCATTTCCTCCTCATCGAGAATTTGTATCGCTTCGTTCAACTTTGCGACAGAAATCCGGAACATCTCTAGCCGTTTCTTCAATCCTTTGCCGTTTACCTGTCCAATATGCAATAACTCCGACAGACGTTCTCTTCGTTTTCTGGAGTCCATGTGACCGATTAGTCTAGCCTCTAGTAAAGCCGCCATCGGGATCTCTTCTATTGTATGCTCACTCACCGTATAAACAGAAGCCAAAGCTTGACGAATCGCTTCGTCATTCGCATGTTCAATTCCTACTCCACGTCCGTTTTTTGCTATGGTTTCTTTCTTCGGTAAAAATGCATGCTTTACATCGGGAATCTGTTCTTCGATAATTGCCCGAATACGGCGACCAGGAAAGTCCGGATCGGTAAAGACAATGACTCCACGCGTCTGCTGTGCGTGGCGTATCCGCTCGATCGTCTTGTCTGAGATCGCCGAACCGTTCGTTTCAATTGTATCCGCTCCTGTAGCACGTTTGACAGCCACCGTGTCGGATTTCCCTTCCACCACAACTACTTCTTCTATATTCACACTATTCCTCTTTTCTTACGATATCATTCTTACTATTTTACTGTGTTTTTTCAATTCTGTACAACCATACCGGCAGGAAACAGAAAAAACCGATAAGGGGAAGAGTTTTTCTTCTCCTTATCGGTATACTACTATTAGTTGATGACTTTAATCTTTACTTGACGACGACCAAATGAATAAGCCGCTTCTTTTGTAGGCATGTGTAAATCGATACGGTTTCCTTTGATTGCTCCACCTGTATCTCCTGCGACTGCATAACCATAACCCTCCACCCAAACCTTAGATCCTAGTGGAATCACTCGTGGATCAACTGCAATTAATTTCATATTCGGGTTCGCGCGCAAGTTAATACCTGTCGCTGTGATTCCTGAACATCCATTACAATAAGCTGTATATGCACTTGCATTCGCGTAAAATTCTTTTCCACCGCTTGGCTCGCTACTGTTACCACGTGATACTGCCACTTGCGCTTTTGCTGGTGTACTTGTAGATGCATTTGCAGTCGCTTTTGCTGCAGTCGGAGCTGCAGTTGCTACTTCTACCTTCGGTGCTTTAGCTCCTACATGAACTACTTTATGTGTAGGTTCTTCTACCATTGTCTTACCAACTAATTCACGAGAAACAACTTTTCCATTCTTTTTCGTAATTTCAAATTTTTTTTGTAGTTTACCCTGTTTTCCGTTAGTGACAACTTTCTCTTTACCTTGAAGCATAGTCATATCTGTTTTTCTTTTTGTTTTGAAATCTGCTGTCTCTTCAATTACATCTGTGATCTTTTCTACACGGGCAATGTTAACCACTGCATTAGATGCCGCCAACTTTGCATTTGTATCGCCTTCTACTTTATCTAAGTTTGAAAGACGGATATTTTGATCTGTCAAAAACTTTCTAACTGTAGTTTGAGTCGACCATACTGTGCGCTCTTTACCACCGTCTTTAACAGTAACGGGGAATGCTTTAGCAATCGCAATCGGTTGATTTTCTGTAATCTTCGTTTCTAGAGCTGGTTCAATTTCGTCATGTGTAGCAACTTCAATTTCTGCTGTTTTAAGTACATCATTTACGGTAGCTTCTGTTGTCCAAAGCTCTTGTGTCTTACCATCTACGTCAATTACTACTTTGTTTGCTTTTTGCCATTTGATCTCTGTATCGTTTTCAAGCGGCGTGTTGACTGTCGGTTCTACTAGATCATGCTTTTGTACGTTTACGTCATTAGCCGCAAGTACTTCTCCAACTGTAGATGCTGCTGTACGTAATTCTATTTGCTTACCATTAAGGTCCATTGAGATGTTCTTCTTTTTTCCGTCAATCAATACGAGTGACGTTGTTGCTACGAATAATGCCATTGCCATTAATAAAACCCCAATGCGCATAAACTTAGTATTCTTCTGAGACATGTTAAAAAATTCCCCTTTCATTACTCGGCTGAGTATATAGCGTTTAAATTACACTGTCAAACTTCCAAACTACTAACCGTTCCTTACTAGAGACATTTCAGATCTGTAAGACAAATAATTGCCATAAGTCGTTCACTGAATCTTAAACAGTTGTAATGCATTTGCAGTCGTTTGCTTTGCTACTTCCTCAACCGACACTTCTTTCAACCGTGCAATTTCCTCCGCCACTAACGTGACATAGGCAGGTTCGTTGCGCTTCCCTCGATAAGGATGCGGTGTTAAATACGGTGCATCCGTTTCGATCAACAGCTTGTCTAGTGAAATCTTTGTCGCTACTTCTTTTGGCATTCTAGCATTCTTAAATGTTACAGGTCCGCCTAGCGAGATAAGAAAGTTCATTTCTATACATTGTTTAGCTGTTTCAACACTACCGCCGTAACAATGCATAATCCCACCGACTTCCGCCGCATTTTCTTCCTGTAGAATACGAACTACGTCGCCTGTTGCGTCGCGATTATGAATGATGATTGGCAACTCTACTTCCTTTGCCAGTCGTATCTGTTTACGGAATAACTTTTGCTGTATATCTTTCGGTGATTTATCCCAGTGGTAATCGAGACCGGTTTCTCCAATGCCGACAACTTTCGGATGGGCCGACAACTCCTTGATCCAGTGTAGATCATTTTCTGTGCAATCTACTGCATCAACAGGATGCCAACCAATAACACCATAGATGAATGGGTATTGTTCTACTAACTCCATGGCTTTGTTGATAGTTTTTGTATCAAACCCAACTACGACCATTTTTTCTACGTTTGCATCAATTGCACGTTGAATGACTTCTTCCACGTCTTCTTCGTATTGATCTGCATTTAAGTGAACATGTGTATCAATAAACATAGTATCTCTCCTAACACTGTTTTCTATTCTATTGTCTTTGATTGTGTCTTTCATCTCAGTTGTATTACAGTTGTGTAACAAATAGATTGTTTATTCCGTTTATATAACTAAAAACGCTTTACTACTAGACATGCTCAATCGTTAAGGGCTATGTGGAATTTTTTTAGTTTTTATAGGTTTGTTGTAACTTTTGTGACATAGAATTAAGCAAAGTGGGTATATTGCGAAAGCCACCCGTTAGTATAGAGGCGAGGATAATGAATATTCCACTCTTCGTGTCAGCAGAACCAGTCTCCCATAAAATAGCCGACTAGATAATCATGTGCAACAACAACATAACTCCGCATCCTACTATCCAATTTCTCACTTGATGCCTAAACAAAAAAACTGCCACCAGAAGTCGTTGATTGCGACCTCTCATGACAGCTTTATTACGTGATCAATTATTTTACTTGCGCACCATTCTCTAATGCAGGATCAACTGTTGCAAGTTTTAGCACGCCATCTTTTTCGCCTGCTAAAATCATACCTTGTGATAATTCTCCACGAAGTTTGACCGGCTTTAAATTCGCAACGACAATTACTTTCATGCCTACTAGATCCTCAGCATCGTAATGTTGCGCTATGCCCGACACTACTTGACGTTGCTCGTAGCCTAAATCAACTTGTAGCTTTAATAACTTGTCGGCTTTCGGCATTTTTTCACATGCCGTGACAGTAGCTACACGCATGTCTACATTCATGAATGCGTCAAACGTGATCTCATTCGTTTCCTCTTTCACTTCTTCCACCTTCTCTTCCACTTCAGCAGGTGCTGTGATCGCCATTTGCTGACGGATGTACTCAACCTCTACTTCTGTCTCCAGACGCGGGAAGATAGGGACACCTTTGTTGATGACAGTTGTACCTGCAGGAATTGCATAGCCCTCATCTAATGTATCCCATCCTAATGAATCTTTAGAAAGACCAAGTTGTTCTATCATCTGTTTCGGCGCGTTTGTCATAAATGGCTGCAAGAGTACCGCTGTATGATGAAGCGATAGCGCTAAGTGATACATAACTGACGCTAATTTCATGCGATCTTCTTCTGATTTCGCCAATACCCACGGTGATGTTTCATCAATATACTTATTTGTACGAGAAATTAATGCCCATACATCGGAAAGTACGACGCTGAACTGCATCTTTTCCATAGAAGCCTCATATTTCTTCACTGTATGCTGAATCATGTCGCGTAATGGTGCATCAAATTCAGTCGGTACAAGACCTTCCGTCAAAACTTCACCATTGAAGTATTTATTGATCATAGAAATCGTTCGGTTCAATAAGTTCCCTAAGTCATTCGCCAAGTCATAGTTAATACGCTCGACAAATGCCTCCGGTGAGAATACACCGTCTTGACCAAATGGTAATTCACGAAGCAAGAAGTAACGTGTAGCGTCAAGCCCATAACGTTCAACGAGCATTTCTGGGTAGACCACATTCCCTTTAGACTTGGACATCTTGCCATCTTTCATCATGATGAATCCATGTGCAAATACTTTCTTTGGCAATGGTAAATCGAGTGCCATCAAGAAGATTGGCCAATAAATTGTATGGAAACGAACGATATCTTTACCAACCACGTGAACATCCGCTGGCCAGTATTTATTGAATAAAGACTCGTCATTAGACATATAACCAAGGGCCGTAATGTAATTCGTCAATGCATCAACCCAGACATAAATCACATGTTTTGGATCTCCTGGCACTTTAATTCCCCAGTCGAACGACATACGGGAAACAGATAAATCTTCAAGTCCTGGCTTAATGAAGTTATTGATCATTTCATTCTTACGTGATTCAGGCTCAATGAACGTTGGGTTTTCTTCATAATACGTAAGTAGACGTTCTGCATACTTTTTCATATTGAAGAAGTATGACTCTTCCTCTACTCGATGAACCGGACGACCACAGTCTGGACAGTTCCCATCAACCAGTTGCGACTCGGTAAAATAAGATTCACACGGAACACATTTCCATCCTTCATACTTTCCTTTATAAATATCTCCATTTTCAAGAAACTTCTTAAATATCTTTTCAACAATTGATTTATGACGATCTTCCGTCGTACGGATCAAGTCGTCATAAGAGATATCCATCAGTTTCCACAGATCTTTCGCGATGTCTGCAATGCCATCAACATATTTAATGGGAGACTGACCTTCCTCTTCTGCCTTTTCCTGGATCTTCTGACCGTGCTCGTCCATTCCAGTTAGGAATCTGACATCATAGCCACGTAAACGCTTATATCGCGCCATTGCATCCGATGCAATTGTCGTGTATGCAGTTCCTATATGAAATTTCCCACTTGGATAATAAATAGGTGTAGTGATATAAAACGTTTTTGATTGATTCTCCACGCGTAATTCCTCCAAATAATTAATGTATACTTTCATTTTATAGGATGTTGCACAAAAGTGCCATGTTCTCCTCCAAACCCTTATATTTTTATAACTTTCTTCAGCTTGCTCACTGCCCGCAATCCCCATACCTTCACCATCTCACATTTTTTACCTATCAAAAAATTAATAAAAATTAATAGTGTTTATTTGAGTTATGATGATTGACGGTTATTGGAAGAGTTGGTATGATATTTAACAGACAAGAGAATCATGTCGAATTTTGACGAATGTTAAATTTGGAGTGTAGGAGGAATTTTTTCCATGAAGTCTACTGGAATTGTAAGAAAAGTTGATGAGCTAGGCCGTGTTGTGATACCGATTGAACTCCGTCGTACGCTCGGTATTGAGCAAAAAGACGCATTAGAAATATACGTGGACGACGACAAAATCATCTTGAAAAAGTACATGCCTAATATGACATGTTCTATTACGGGGGAAGTATCGGATGATAACCTTCGTTTGATCGACGGCAAGTTAATTTTGAGTCCTGAAGGCGCAAAACAATTGATGGATGAAATTCAAAATAAAATCAATTGATTTGTAAAAGTCCTGAACGTTTAACACGTTCAGGACTTTTTTGTCTTATTCTACGTGATATGCCTGATAAACATCTCGTTTACTTACCTCGCGAAGATCGGCTACTTCTTTTATCGCATCTTTCGAACGAATTTCTTTTTCTTCTATTATATGTTCAACATGCTCCTTGATCGACAAATCTGTCCACCAGGCAGTCGCAACTTCCTGTTGGATGTCCTGATTACCTTCCACGACCAAACAGAACTCTCCTCTAATTTCATTGGAATCTGCCCACTCAATTGCTTCTGCAATTGTCCCTCTCAAGAATTCCTCAAACCGCTTCGTCAATTCGCGGGCCATTACAATCTTTCGTTCATCCCCAAACTGTTCTGCTAAGCCACGCAATGTCTGTTTTAAACGATGAGGGGCTTCGTAAAACAATAAGGTTTCCTCATAGCGCTGTAATTTCTCGAGCTGGATTTTTAGTTCCTTCTTTTGACGCGATAGAAAACCAAAAAACAAGAACGGTTGTGGTGTAATACCTGATGCTACTAATGCTGTAATGGCTGCGTTTGGTCCTGGAACAGGAACGACAGCAATTCCCTGTTCAATCGCCAATTCCACTAGATCTGCACCAGGATCTGAAATACACGGCATTCCTGCATCACTGACAATAGCAATATCCTTCCCTTCTTGAAGGAGTTCTATAATCTTTTCTCCCGCCACACGTGTATTGTGTTCGTGATAGCTGATCATTTGTGTAGTAATCTCAAAATGATTACATAATTTTATCGTATTACGCGTGTCCTCCGCCGCAATATAATCTGCTTCCTGTAAGATTCGGACTGCACGGAATGTCATGTCCTCGAGGTTGCCGATTGGTGTGCCTACGATGAACAACTTCCCGAACACTGTTGCTTCGGCACTCTTTTGTGACGTAATCATGTGGACCGCTCCTTTTTTATATAGTGTTCTTTTTGTTTTCTGGTCAATTGCTTAAACTGATACTCTGCTTGCATTGCTTGTCGCTGCGTTTCAAACGATTCTTGATAAATGTACTTTACAGGTAAGCGCCCCCTCGTATATTTAGCACCTTTTCCTTCATTATGTACACGCAAGCGACATTCTAAATCATTCGTATATCCAGCATAATACGATCCATCATTACATGTCAGCACATAGAAGAAGTGTTCATTCTTCTCCATACAATAACTGCCTCACTTCTTCTGTATACTCCCCATTTTCGCGGTAGACATATAAAGGAGGAAGGATTTTCAGATCAGGTTTTCCATCCTTAATTGCTTCAATCAACAGTGTATTCGCATCTTTCCCTGCTTTTGGATAGACAAAACGAATACGCTTTGGTTCCAGACGGTACTGTCTCATAGATGTAATGATGTCGAGAAGTCTGCCAGGCCGGTGGACAAAAGCCGCTTTTCCACCTTGCTTCAATAATTCACTTGCGGATTTCACTGCTTGATCTAGTGTTAGCTCCACTTCATGCCTAGCGATCGTATAGTGCTCACTTTTATTTCTAGCACTTGCTTCATTTGCCGGGAAATAAGGCGGATTGCATGTGACGGTGTCATATACTTCGTAACCAATTTTCTTTGCAATCCCTATGACGTTTTCATGTTCAATTGCTATCTGTTCTTCGAGACCGTTAAGCGCTACGCTTCTGTGTGCCATATCCGCTAGCCGTTCTTGCAACTCAATACCGATGATTTCACCTTTTGTTCGAGCACTCATGAACAATGGGATTACACCATTCCCCGTACACAAATCCACAATCTTGCCTCCACGGATCGGCATATAGGCAAAACGCGCCAGCAGCACCGCATCTAGTGAAAAGGAAAAAACGGAAGGACTTTGAATAATCCGCAAGTCCTCTGCTAATAAATAATCCAATCGTTCATCACTTTGTAGGTTCACAATCTACACTCCTTCAATCAAAAGAAAAAGCCAATACCTAAAAATAGGAATTGACCTCTCAACCGTTCTGTTTATTTAAGAATGACAGGCAGAATAGACAATCCTCACCTTTACGACTGCTGCCATAGTGGACATTGCACACATGAAAACCTTCATTGTACAAACGAGCCAGATTGTCTACGCCTTCGCCCACATCAAGCTTCTTTGGACGTTCATCACGCGCGGCCTCTTCTATTTCTTGTGTAATCTTATCGATTTCATCGAGTCGCGTTCGTAGATGATGGTTTTCCAGACGAAGCGAGTGGTTTTCTTCAGTCATCTTTGCAACAAATCCAATGAGTTCCCTGAATTGTTTTTGCATAGAATCCAACTGTTGTTCAAAATCCATTACCCTGTCAAGGAAGTTCACTTCTTTCAACTGTTCCACCTCATCATTTAGTCAATTGAGCTGTTTCTTTCTGTAAATCCTCAATCTCACTCCACGCATATTCCACTACTCGTTCAAATGCCGGCATATTCACTTGAAGCACACGCTCCAATAAGTTCAGTCCGACTACCTTCCCTACTCCATCCTGTGTAACTACTTGTTTACCAAGATCGGGCATGAGCGCTTTCGCTTCTTCATATGCGTCATTTTCATACTTTAAACAACACATCAAGCGACCGCATAGACCAGAAATCTTCGATGGGTTCAATGAAAGATTTTGATCTTTCGCCATCTTAATGGATACTGGTTCAAAATCACCTAAAAATGTTGAACAGCAAAGCATTCTACCACATGGACCAATACCGCCTAGCATTTTCGCTTCATCACGCACACCGATTTGGCGCAATTCGATTCTTGTCCGGAAAATCGCAGCGAGATCTTTCACTAAGTTGCGGAAGTCCACTCGACCTTCAGCAGTGAAGTAAAAAACAATTTTATTACGATCAAATGTATATTCTACATCTACTAAACGCATATCTAATTGATGTTCCATGATTTTTTCCACGCATACATCAAATGCTTCATTAGCTTCTTGCTCATTCTCTTTGACGCGTTCACGATCACCTTCATCTGCAAGACGAATGATCTTTTTCAATGGCAAAACGACATCTTCATCATCTATTTCATTACTTCGACTGGCTACTTTACCGTACTCTACGCCTCTCGCGGTTTCCACAATGACATAGTCACCAATTTCAATCGGCATATCCAATGGGTCGAAATAATATAATTTTCCCGCCTTTTTAAAGCGGACGCCTACGACTTTAAACAAACAATAACCCCTCCTGCATAGTAAGCACCAATTGTTCTAGTAAAAGCGTACGATTCATATTTTGATGCAATCGTTTTTTCGCCTGCAAGACGGCATCTATTTTAACAGTTAAACTGCTATAAGTATTTTTGACAGAATGTCCTGTGAAGACTTCTACTTGATCGGGATAGGATATCGTCGACTGCAACCCTGCTTTTACCGCCACAATATCACGGTATGCGAAGAGAAGCAAATCGAGTCCTTGTTCACAATCACTTTTCTCCTTCATGGAAGGCATCCAATCTGTCTGAATGAACAGCAATGCCTCACCCGGAGTTCTCTGTTCAATTGCCTCTACTAATTTTAACACTAATTTCCGTCTCTGTACAAAGGAATCTTCTTGAGCCATTTCATAAGCTACTTCGACATTTGCTGTCATCATCGTTACAGTAGATGCCATAGAGGCTGTAACTCCTTTTTCCACAAGACTTTCAATACTATTCTGGTGATTCATTGGCTGTAGTGAAATTCGCTGACAACGTGATTGAATTGTCGGCAAAATGGATGGATAGGAATTTGTAAGTAAAATAGCTGTGACGCTTCCTTCAGGTTCTTCTAGGAATTTCAGCAATGTATTGGCTGACGAAGCATTCATTCTTTCCGCATTAACAATCACATATACTTTCCGTCCTTCTTCATACCCTTTTTTCGTCATCTTCATAATTAATTCGGACATTTGATCCTTTTTGATATCCTGTCCGTCGGGTCTAATCCAAACTAAGTTCGGATGGTTACCCGATTCTATACGTTTACACGAATGACATGTTTCACATGGAACATTTTCTTTCGGATTCATGCATAATAGCAGTTTTGTGAAATATTGTGCAACCGCTTCTTTGCCTGCCCCATTTGAACCGTCAAATATATAGGCATGTCCAATACGCTGTCTTCGGTGAATCATAGTTAATTTATCAATAACCTGCTTCTGAGACTGCAATGCATGGTCGTGCAACTTCTGTGACATGCAAGCTCCTCCTTAGTTAGTAAAGATGTTGCAAAAAACCCCGTGCTACATGTGAGTGCGGCACGGGATCACGTATATAAATTGATCAGTAGACCTTTGATTTCACCTATTTTGGCAAGTAAATCAATGGATGACGCTTCTTCATCCAACAGTGCTTCCGTCAACGCAATTAGTTTTTCATCTATTGTTTGGACAAGTTTTAATCGGCGGCCTTCACCGAATTGGTTCCATGTATGAGATTGTGTTAGCTCAATACCTGAATCTACCGCTTCTTTCAAAAAACGTTTAATCAACATCTTGTACTTCGCCATATCACGTAAATTCCGGGACCTAGCGAGTCGATCCCCAGCACTTGAGATATCCCCAAACAACCGTGCGATCTGTTCTCCTTGCAGACGAGATCCATGTTTTTCTACCATTTGTCCAAACTTGGCATTACCTTGTGCATGCCGAAGAGGGTCAGGCGGTAACTTATCCATCCCTGTACGGTATTCACCATTGACTTTCATCAGCATTCACCTCTAGATTAAAAATGGTGGAACTGTTCAATTGGCAAGACGAATACAGTAGCTCCGCCTACTTCTACTTCAATTGGATACGGAATATATGAATCCGCATTACCACCCATTGGTGAAACCGGTGCGACCATTTGATCGCGGGAACGGCAATTATCACGAATTAAATCCAGTGCTTTGGAGACTAACTCATCTTCCACACCCATTAGAAACGTTGTGTTACCAGCGCGAAGAAATCCGCCTGTACTGGCTAACTTTGTATTCCGAAAATCACTTTTAGTCAATGCAGAAGATAATCGGTTACTATCTTGGTCCTGTACCACTGCTACAATCAGTTTCAATGTACTCTCCCCTTTTCCGATTTCTTATAAAAACATGTTTCTTTTTTATTATATCATGAATTCTTATGTAAGTTGACTTCTGAACTTACAATTTGCCAAACATTTTCAATTACTTGTGCTGGTAATTGTTGTGCGTCCACCACCTGGATTCGCCCTTCATCCCGTAGCATTACTTCTTGATAGCCTTTATACACTTGTTCATGAAACTCCAGTTTTTCCAAATCTAGACGGTTCTGTTCACGCTCTTGATCTTTCCATATACGGGCTAGCCCCACTTCGGGCGGCACATCGAAGAAGATGGTGCAATCCGGCATATATTCCTCAATCGCGAACAAGTTGATTGCCAGAACTTCGTTGATGCCAAGTTTACGTGCAACCCCTTGATAAGCCAATGAACTATCAATGAAACGATCGCATAGCACGATTTTATTCTGCTTGAGTGCAGGGATGATTTTCTCTACTAAATGTTGTCTCCGCGCAGCTGCATACAGCAACGCTTCCGTCTTACCGTCCATCGCACTGTGGTTTGAATCCAAAATGACTTCACGGATTTTTTCAGCAATAGGAATGCCACCTGGTTCTCGTGTCATGACTACATCTTGTCCTTGTGCTTTTAGGCGCTCTGCAATTTCTTGCAATACAGTCGTCTTACCAGCCCCTTCTGGTCCTTCAAAACTAATGAATAATCCTGCCATCTTCTTATCCCCTATCTATTCAACAACTACTTTTATTTGTTTCGTCTCCCTATTAATTGCTCCTTGAAATCTACAGCCAGCCATTAATAGATCCTGTATTTGTTCCATGTGTTCATGGCTAATGCGCTCTCCCGCACATAAAAGCGGAATGCCTGGTGGATACGGAATAATCGCATCCGCTGCCACTCTTCCAGTTGCGCTCTGCATGTTTACCCATCCCATATCCATCGTATGAAGCTGACTTGCTGTATATACTACCGATGATGGAGAACTCTTAGATAAATAGTTGTGGAGCCGTACTGATGTAGTTTTTTTCTCCGCTAAGCAGTCCATCGCTACCTTAAATTTGTCCACCACGTCAACACAGCGTTTTTCATCCCGTACTTTCACTAAAGGCAGGACAAGCAACACTTGGTATAGATCTGCCAACTCTGGATAAATGCCCCGCATCTCCAATGCCTTCTGCAAGACGAACCCCGTATGACCTGTTGCGCGTATGAGTAACTTCAGTTGATCGTCAGTTTCCACTACTTCGACGCCCGCCAAGTTGCACAAATCTTGAATTAAATTCCTTCTATATAATTGAAAGCTTTCATAGTCTTTTTCATCATACGTCTCTGCATAATACCTTGCATCATCCAAAGATGCCATCAATAAATAAGATGGACTGCTGGACTGTAACATCTGGAGGTAATGTGCGACTCTTTCCACCTTCACAAATTGCGAATGTATATGTAAAAAAGAGGCCATCGTCATCGCGGGTAATGTTTTATGCGCTGACTGAACGACCAGATCTGCTCCGAGTTCGAGTGCGCTCGTTGGAAATGCATCATGTACTATAAAATGTGCCCCATGCGCTTCATCAACTAGAACCGGTATGCTAAAACTATGACACACTTCTATAATCTGTTCTAGATCTTTATTTAGTATGCCGTAATAAGTAGGCGTCGTGAAGACGGCTGCTTTTACATTTGGATACTGTGTAAGCGCCTCTTTTACGGTCTTCAAAGATACCGTTCCAGCCGTTTGTGTCAGCTCATCCCAATCTGGGGATAGAAACACCGGATTGGCCCCTGTCAGTTCCAGTGCATTGAATATCGATTTATGTGCATTGCGTTGTACCATTACCAAGTCACCCGGTCGAACGGTTGCATACAGCATAGCCAGGTTTCCAACAGTCGAACCATTCACTAAAAAGAAACTCCGTTCACTGCCGTAAAGACATGCCAACTTGTCTTCTGCTTCTTTAATGGCTGCTGACGGTTCATGCAAGTCATCAAGTCCTGTAAGCTCCGTCAAATCATAGGCAAGTGCTTGACGCACAGTAACTGGCAAATTGGATAATACGCCGCCTTTATGTCCTGGCACATGGAATGATACAGGTTTCCGGTCATGAAAGTTCTGCAAGGCTTGCACAAGTGGACGATCTTGATACTTCATCTATTACGCACTCCTTTACTTTCATTCAGTATAGCAAAAAGCGACACTCCTGAGTAAAGGAGAATCGCTTTTTGTATCAACCCATACTTTCAGCTGTGATGGCTTGCACAATATTCCATTGCTTAGAGTGTATTTGGGTTAGTTTTTATGTAGTACTACCACAGACTCCCTTGAATGTGTTTTCTGTAATATTGGTTGTAGCACGACGGAAAAAAGTGGTAGAACTATCATAATGTATAACTACTTCTATGTCACTCTCTATAAAAAACCCCTCCAGATTCTTCAAACGAACGAGACTTTCCTTATTCCATAGAAATGTGTCCCAAATTCTTTGATTCGTTGTATCTAGGATGAATGCCGCCAGAAGAAATAGATATGCGGTGCTTGGTTGCTCCACATATCTATAGTTAAAGCATTCATAGTGATATGTGTGTCCTCACGAAATATCTGTGTTAAAAAATATTTCGCCGATGGGTTTATTGAGTACATCGGAGATTTTCTTCATTGTCTTGGCGCTTGGATAGTAAGCTCCATTCTCTATTTTGGATAAAGCTGTACGTCCGATGCCCACCCGCTCAGCCAATTCAGCCTGCGTAAGGTTCATTTGTTTCCTGATTTCTTTTATATGATTGGCAAACATCTCGTTTTCTCCTCTCGCTCTCGCTTTATAATTGACTGCCTTATTTAGAAATTCCAATGTGGATGTTTCCATTCCACCCATACGCCATAGAGAAACCCTCATTTGTCCCTCTTCAGCTGCAACTTTCATCCATTGATACAAAGTCTGCTGATCTCCGTACCAAACTGTGAACGCATCACCGTGTTCATCTTGATAATCAAAGTACATACCTCCACTGGATGGATCTCGTCTCGGTAAAACTTTACTTTTCCCGGCAAGATCTTCTGCTTCTGTTTCAGTGAGGGGTTTCGTCTCATCTTTTCCAAGTTTCCAACTAAAACCGCCAGCCGATAGTGCGATAACCGGTTGCCCCGGAAGTGTACTCATTTTATTCACTACTTTGCGGATGAAATCATCATCTGCCTTTGGACCGGGCTCTGAATGGCCGCCAAATAAGTTATAGGCCATCATGACGTAAACTGGTCCAATTGGAAAATTGTATTGTTCGACGGGTAAATTAGGTTCCAATATAATACGCAGTGACTTTCCTTGTGCTAGAAGAACGTCATATAGTTCTTTATAAAATTGAAGCAAGTTTGGCAGATCTTCTTCATCTATATTTTCATAGTCTATTTCTAAGCCTTCAAATTGATAGGCACCGATGTACGCCAAAATATCATTAATATGCTTTTTGCGACTTTCTGGCGTTTCTACCAAGCGTCCAATTAACTCAGAATCTTTGTGAACGACCGTTCCATCAGGTAGAAACTGATCATTTACAATCGTTAAATCGAGAGGTATATTACGTTCCGTTGATAATTTCTTCATAGCATCAATGGCATCGTCCATTTTGTTCCGCAAATATACGTGATCCTCACCATCAAAATAGGCTGCAAAAACCTGTGCCCTATCCAGACCTTGAACTTGTCGGAGGTCATCCACACCACTTTGCCACTGCCATTCCGTCACCCAAGCTGAAAATTCTAATTCGTCTAGAACTGATAAATCCATAGTTTGCTGTTTTCTTTCCTGGCATCCACTAAAAAAGAAGCAGGAAATTACAATGAGTAATATTCTTTTATTAGTAAGCAATGAAATCTCCGCCTTTTCAGTTCATCCCAGTTATTAGAAATTATCAACTACCCAGTTCATTGCCGACTTGATTGATCCAACAAACGTATACATGAGTTGCTGTGGTTTTTGTATTTCATTTGTGAACAATGTCGTCTGCACAACATCACTGTCCGGCAAGGAAGCGATTGTCACATCACTAAACTGTGCATCATGTATTGGATCATTGAAATCTCCTGGTACCCATGTAGAACCTAGTGCTAGCTTTCCAGCCACGATCTCTTGATTGACGACCAGATTGTTAACAATCTTTTTATCATTCAGCTTGATGTTTAATTTATTATCCTGAAGTACAATTTTTATATTCTTTTCATTAAGTAATTTTTCATGCTGTACTATGTCTTCTTTTTGTGAAGCTGTTTGATCTTGGACTGTTGTTTGCTCCATTGTGGCTTTCGGTATGGGTTTTGTTTCAAGTAACTCTTTCAACTGCCCCGCCACCTTTTCTTCAATCACTAGATGATCATTTTCAAATGCAATTTTTACATATGAATCACCATTATCACTACGTCGTAAGTAAATCGATTGTTGACCTTCAGCAGTACCTCCCACTTTTCCTGTGAACTGTATATCCTTGTTAGTACTTTCTGTCAGTACCAGTTTTCCATACTTTCTAGCTTTTGACGTAAGAGTAATTGTATTATCATGAAACTCCGCTGCACTTTCAATTGTCTTCCACTGTTTGGCCTGTTTTACATTACCTTTTACGAAATTCACCTTTTGATTAGTATCACTTAGAATCTTCATGAGTAAATGATTCGTTGACCAAGATGTCTTTGGCTGGACGCGGGTTAGGTTATATAGTTCTTTATCTTTTGTGTTGTATGCATGCCCTTCTTGATTGAAGTGCATATCAAATGTCTTTCTAATCTCTTTGTCATTGACTTCTGTAACCAATTTATTCGCTGTATTATACAGACCGTTTGCATGCATAATCATGTAGACGCCAGGCATAGCACCCAATTGTTTTTGATACACATCGCGCATCTCTTGATAGTCATTTGTAATACGCTTCTCCATTTCCACTCGGTTCTCACTCGGAATCAAGTACTGATCACGAATGAAATCCATTGAAAAGTGATTGTACGAATCGATTTCGTCTTTACTTATTACTTCTTCATCATCTCGAATATTCAAGAATGTACCTTCCTTATTGAAGATGTTAATGTATGTTAAACGGTTACCGTTGCTACCTAATTCCCAAAATCCGCTTTTTTGCATCTGTTTTAGATGTGAAGGTTGAAGAAAACGCTTATCGTTCTCGTCTAATTTGTTGGCAAAAGAGAGCAATGTCGCTTTGTAGTTATACTTCTTCAACAATGGATTGACGAATACGCTCGTATCCGTACGTCCATCTTCGAAGGCAAGGAACAATGCTTTTTCAGGTAAAGGTTTCTTGTTATTGTAGAAATTCAAAATATCTTGTTGAGAAATCGTTTCGTATCCTTGGTCTGTCAACGCTTCTAGCTGTCGTTGCAATTGTTTTTTTGCAAACAGTGAGTCTGATCCATCCCTTGATACACCTGGATATGAAAGAGCAATAAATCCCCCCTTGTTCTTCCAATCTTTAGTATTCGATGCATCATAATGATTTATTTCGACAAACGTTTGGAACACAAGGAAAACAATAACCAATAAAATACCCAATTGAAAAATTGATCGTCTGACTTTCCGTCGATTCTTCTTTTCATAATCTAATATTTCATTACTTTTTCGTTTCATATTTCATTCTCCTTGTCTACAAACTCATATAGTTATGATTTGATAGTTAGAGGATCTTTTTTCAGCTTCTTCCCCAACTTCTTCTCACGCGCTTCAATATCTTGTGGTGTATCGCGCGTTCCCCAAGTAGATTTCCAGAACGTTACCCACGCAACAGGCATCTGCCATAAAAGAACAGCCTCATACATCAAAACGAAGACAAATCCGAAAATCCACAGACTGCTTTTCCTAAAGAACAAGTACGCGACACTCATCATAAAGGCCATAAGGAATAGTCCCATCAAGAAGGTTATCGGGATTATACCGTGAAACAGCGGCACATAGACTAAGTTGTACAGTACGACAACCGGTGCTGCAATTGGTACAATCAGGCCCACGTAAAAGAACAGAGCCATGAATACCTCTTTCCTCCAAATAAATGTTCCCGCTCGTAGTGATTCACGTAACCAAGAGCGTTTCCAGCGCATTTGCTGTTTCAAAAAGACACCAAATTTGTCTGGTACAACTGTCGAACAGATTGCTTTATCTTGGTATGCTGTGCGGTGTGTTTGTAGAATATAATTGGTCATACTGCGATCATCTCCAAATGTTGCTGGCTGCCCTAAAAACGTTTGATTAAGCCAATCCTCTTGATTCTCAAGAATCAAAGACTTTCTATAGCAAGACAGTGGACCGGATAAACAAGTGACACAGTCAAAGTATGATTCGGCTGCTTTCATTACGCGGAATGCGATGTAGTAGCGCACGACTTGTAATTTAGTAATATTGTTTGTATATTTATTTTCAACATCCGTCCGTCCTGAGACGCCACCCATTTTAGGATCTTGGAATGGCTGAACTAAATTCAAAATAGCATTTGGACCCAAGAAGCTATCCGAATCGACAAAAACGACGAGATCATGTTTGGCCATTGCTACACCATCCACTAAAGCTTTCCGTTTCCCGCCGTTTTTCGGCATTACGTATACTTGTAAACGTTCTTTAATTTTGTATACCTCATCTTCTTGTTCTAGCCTTTCGACTGCTTTCCAGATATTTTCAACCGTGAGATCGGTAGACTGGTCATCTACGACAATTACCTCTAGCTGTTCGATTGGATAGTTTTGATTTAGACAACCGAGTATTGTTTTATGAATCCATTCTTCTTCATTAAATACTGGAATAATAATGGAAACACCTGGGCGATAATTTGAATTGATTGGTACATTCCTATAGAATGCACCAAATATATACCGAGTTAGCAAAAACGTAGCTGCAATCAGACTGTAGAAATAAATGAACTTATTAAATTTAAAATAAACTAGACTTTCAAAGCGCATTAATACGATAAAAAATGCCACAAGTAAGAGACTGGCAAGTGTGAAGGTCGTAATAAATCTCCACTTCGTTCGTTGAAAGTAGGAATCCAGCGACTCGACGAATTGGAAGACCATTTTCCAAGTGATTTCGTTATTCGACGTCTTCACTTCTTGCCAAGTAACTATTCCTCGGATCCTCACCGTGGACTCGTAACCTTCCTCCATCGTCCCTTCAGGAATTTTGAAACGTAAGTTGACGACATCTCCTGACTTCAGTGAATTCATGGACGGATCGAAGTCTACAATTAGCTCTGTTTTAGATATTTCGATAGCTCTCGTTTTCATTTTGGTACTGCTTTTTTTGTTTCTCATTGTTACGTTGAAATTACATGAGTAGGAATCTTTCAACAGACGATTGGTTTCGACCATTTGGCCTTCTTCATTTCTTTGCATTATTGGGATATTTGGAAGAAGGGTCGATTCACTAGTGTGTCTAATTATTGTTTTGGCATTTGATTTTTCTTTCACCATAATTCCACACCTTTCTTATAAACTCCAATACCGTATATTCTCATCTTGAAATTCTTTTTTATTATAGATCCCCTTAACATCTACCAGTAATTTAGTAGTTTCCATTTCGAACATTCTTTGGAAGTCTTCCAATGTGAGTCCTCTATATGCTTCATGTGGTACTGCTACAATCACTGCGTGCAAGTCTTTGAATTCATCTATGGAAGCAAGTGTGATATCGCATTGTTCCTTTACCGCTTGGGGGTCTGCCAATGGATCTGCGACAATTGGTTCGATTCCATACTCTTTTAATTCCTTGATGATATCGAGTACTTTTGTATTACGAAAGTCAGGACAATCTTCTTTAAAAGTTAGACCTAATACACCTACTTTGATAGTATTCATATTCATTTTCTGCTGCACAAGAATCTTGAGGATGTGCTGGGAAATATATGCTGCCATCGAATCATTGATATGGCGCCCTGCAAGTAATATTTTAGATCGGTAACCGCAGTCCTCTGCTTTATACGTTAAATAATAGGGATCGATTCCTATACAGTGACCGCCTACTAATCCCGGAGAGAATGGTAGGAAGTTCCACTTCGTTTTTGCTGCACGCAATACTGCCTGTGTATCGATCTTCATTTGATTAAACAACATGGAGAGTTCATTCATGAAAGCAATATTAATATCCCGCTGTGCATTTTCGATAACTTTTGCTGCTTCCGCTACTTTGATACATTCCGCTCGGTATACGCCAGCATCGATAATCATTTCATAGACACTTGCGACTGTATTTAGAGTTTCCTCATCACTGCCAGAAACAATTTTAATAATGTTTTCCAGTCTATGGATTTGATCACCTGGATTAATGCGCTCAGGCGAATAGCCTACTGTAAAATCCGTACCAAATTTCAGGTTGGATGCGACTTCGAGCTCAAGAATGCACACTTCCTCTGTAACTCCGGGATATACAGTTGATTCATAGACCACGACTGAACCCTTCTTCATATTTCGTCCTACCACTTGGCTGGCTAACTGGAGAGCTTTTAGGTCGGGAAGGTTTCCAGACTGAATTGGCGTTGGAACTGCCACGACGAAAAACTTGGCGTCTTGCAAGTCCCTTTCGTTTGATGTAAATAACATGCTCGTATCGCGGACCCGTTCATCTCCAACATCACCTGTCACGTCAATTCCAGCAAATAACTGATCAATCTTCTTTTCGCTAACATCAAAACCAATGACATCAGCCACTTCAGAAAAAGCGATAGCTACCGGTAGTCCGACGTAACCTAAACCAACCACTGCAATCTTTTCTTGTTTATACATGATTTGCTCGTATAATGAATTCGTCATTCATACCATCTCCATCTTTTAGTTATTCTTCATTCGCATCAATTCTGTCATGTGTTTAAATGTGTAGCCTTGTTCGCGTAATGTATGGATCACTTTAGGAAGTGCATCAATCGTCTGCGTACCATCCAAGATATGAAGTACTATGACACTTCCTTCTCCGCGTTTATTGAGAATACGTTTAACGATCTCATCTGCATCATTTGCTGTATCCCAGTCAAATGGTGTGACATCGTACAATGCAATACTTTTATAACCTGTAGCCATCGCAATTTTCGCTGTATTTTCATCTATTTCACCAGTTGCAGGTCGAAACAGCATAGTCGGTTTGGCTTGTATCGCTTCAGTAATGACCTGATGCGCTTTAACTAAATCCTCTTGCAGTTCTTCCGGTGTCATTCCAGTTACTACTTGATGACTGTATGAGTGGCTTGCAACTTCATGGCCTTGCTCATAAATAGCGCGTGCTAAGTTTGGATTCTTCTCAACACCTTTACCAATCAAGAAGAATGTGGAAGGTACTTTCTCCTCTTTCAAGATGTCGAGAATCTTTGATACTGTGTAATCGCTTGCCCAGTCGTCAAATGTCAGTGCAATTACTTTATCTTCTGTAGGGGCATCGTAGAAGATATTTGGTTTAATATCTTTATAGTTTGGATTGATTTTAATTTGATCATAGCCTGTGATTTGTTCTAATGGTTTACGCTTGGTACCTCTATCAACTAGTTCTTTTAGTGGGACTAATTTATAACCTGTTTTTTCAACAGCTTTTGCGATATACGGAATAGCACCAACAATCTCAGGATTAATATCCGTATGCATAGAAATGATTGACCCGCGTGTTATATATCTTTCAATATATTCGCCAATTGATTTTGCTCCCTGCATATCCCCTTCTCGCGGGTTGATCGTGTAATTAATAACCGCATCCATACCCAGCTGTGCAGTTATAGCTTGAAGATCCTCATTGTATTCACCTGATCTTGTTCTGACATAACGAGGCGATACACCGGTTTCATTGCGAATTACTTCATTACTGAGTTTGACTTCTTTATACAGTTGCTCATAACTTATATTGCGAAGATCCTTTTGGTTTAGTGTATTATTTTCTATTTCATGACCATGTTCCAAAATCATTTTGGCGATTTCCGGCTCTTCTGCTACCCGAATGCCCGGCAAAAAGAATGTAGCTGGCATATGATTTTCTTCTAGTGCATCCAAAAGTGAAGTCATCGTTTTTTTATCCGCCATTCCGTTAAAAGTAAGTGATACTTCCTTTCTAGTAGTCCACACATAGGAAAGAACTTCACTTTTCTCCCCCATGTATGGATCTACCTTTTCACTGGCTAGGGCAACTGCGGCTGAATTGTTACTCTTTTTTCCACCAAATAATGGTGAACATCCACCTATCACCAATAAAGAACTAAGAAGTAACAAAAGTGAAGTAGATTTAAATTTGCTAAGACTATAAGATTCTTGATTTTCATAACGCATTCTCAACACCTACACTTTCCGTATCATGTTAATTTTTTATACTGTTGTACGTAATCTTTTAATACATAGTGCAGAGTTTGTTTGATGTATGCTAATCGACTCGTGTTAATAGGAAATTCGGATCTGCTGAGATGTTTATTTATAAGTACATTTAATCTACGTTACAGACTCATAACTTTCTTTTCATTGCAATGCTTATTGTTCATGCCTGACATTACTAGCACTCCATTGGAACCAAACTACGAACCTAGTAAATACAGATGACTGTAAAACTACCATTTACATATTCCAAAGTAGTTTTCAATTACAACAAAGTTATTTACGATCTCCTTTCTATTACTTATGTTTGTGTTGTTTTTCTAAACAAATAGAGTAAAAAAACCTTTTTGTTTAGCCTTACAACACATATTATGATGTTTTGTTCTTTTTGTCAACACATTTATTAATTCTGCGACTGTTTTAGTATGAAATACAAAGCAAAGTTTTATATTCTTTAGCTATTGTTAATGTGTTTGACATTACACAATAAATTATTAAGATTAGGGATATGAAGTATAGTAGTAAATATAAAAAACGTGTAAAATGATTATATAGCATAAAACATGGATTGTTAGTAGTAGATTATACAATCGTCCTTTTAACTTCAATTCACTAGGAGTATAGACCTTCAAATTTAATTATAGTATTGTTTTATATTTTTTTAGGTATAGTCTTTTTACCTAAAAAAATTAAAACTACTATTTCTGTTATTTATCAATATATAGGTTATGATAGTAGCACATACTCTTCAATAATGATTTGCCAATAGCTAAGGAGGAGATATATTTGAATGAATTTGGAATACGCCTACGGAAATTACGTGAACAGAGACAAATGACTTTACGTTATTTAGCGGACCTGGCTAACCTAAGCTACTCCTTCATCTCTTCATTGGAAAAAGGTAGATACAACCCTTCTCGTGAAACGATTTGTGCACTAGCAGCTGCATTAGAGGCAGATAAAAATGAGTTACTAATATTGGCTGGTTACCTGCCTAATGAGACAGTAGATCAAGCTATTTCTTCATCAAAAAATAATAAATCGTCTAAAGTACTTGAACTAGAGAATTTATTGCAAGAACAAATATCCTTTAATGGCGTAAAGCTATCGGACGCAGATAAAAATGCATTGTTAGCTTTCATGCAAACAATGTATAGTTTAAAAAAATAATCTTTTCACCCAATTTAGATTTTCTAACAATACTCAATAGTATTTTACATCATTCTACTATATAATAACTGTAGAATGATTTTTCTATTCACAAGTATGCATGTTGATGCATTTAGTATACTTCACGCTTTATCATTTGAACCCAGCATTCCAGTACTTGCTGAATAGATAGATGTTTGCTACCCCTCCTGTCGCTCGAGTCTTCATTCTATTTATTTAGGAGTTGAGCAGTATGCCGGCTTATATGGTTAATGAGTATTATGTTTTTACGTCGTACGAAGAGATGTCTTCTCTTATTCATGATATCATCCACTACTCTCGTCTACCCACACAACAAGACCGACATTCGTTTTCAATACTTACTGGTGATCTAGACACTACCACACTTAAGTTCCAATCAGACAATGGGCATTGCATTACTGTACGCTACGAAAGCGAAGACGACATTTACTACTCCGTATGATTAGTTAGCCCGCTTCAATGAAATTGAATAGAAATATCTGCTATCTAATCCATGGGCTTTCCGACATGGATTCTTTTGTGTATTGTCGCGGTTATTTAGTGAGTTCTGGCTGCTATAGCAAGTAGAACGTCATAGTAGATGGTTGGCGTGATATTTAAAGGGGAAGTTGCGACGCTATGTGATAGAGCGCTTGATGTGGTTTAGTGAGCGGGTACGTGGGCCCATTGAGCGTTTGCTGGGATTCATTGAGCGGATAAGCGGGAAGATTGAGCTCTTACCGGGACTCATTGAGCGGATAAACCGAGCAATAGAGCGCTCGCCGAGACTCATTGAGCGGTTAAGCTGAGAGATTGAGCGCTTGCCCTCATACATAAAGCAGATATTGAAAATTTATGAGTGCGTGAAGTACGAGTTCCCCAATCCTAAATTCAATCAATTTCCATTATAAAACACAAAAAAGCCACTCCCCAAAGGGAATGGCTTCGCGTGCCTAGCAACGTCCTACTCTCACAGGGGGAAACCCCCAACTACCATCGGCGCTGAAGAGCTTAACTTCCGTGTTCGGTATGGGAA
>NZ_PDYT01000022.1:0-49947 GCF_002743175.1 Sporosarcina sp. P20a | reverse complement strand
TCAGGCATTGCCAGCATTCCTCTCAACCTCCACTGATTTGATTCGACACCAATACAGTAGAGAAATTTTGGAAGGCTGGCAAGCCTTTTTTTATTATTTTACAATTGCAGCGTTATGTACTTATTCCTTTCAAAACTCTGTACTTCTATCTTGCACTAAACAAGTACTTTATTTTAAGTTTTGTTGGGTTACTTTTGCTAAGTATAGGAATCATTTGTATTGGTGCATTAATTGATGGTTGGGGTGGGGCAGGGTATATCTTTATTGGCACTTTTATTCTTATTTGTATAATCCCTTGCACAGTTATAGCCGTTTTAATATTTAACTTGATTAAGTATTTTAAGAAGAACCGAATACAAAAAAATATGTAGGGAGATGACTACTTTATGAAAAAAAGAATTTCTATAGTATTAACAACGGTAGCTATCATTACTTTTGGTGTTTTTACTTATTATGGGTCTTTGACCGAGGCTAATAAGGAAACCGACAGTATTGTAATAGATAAAGATGGAGAAGTAGTAGAACCACTTAGCGGTAACAACGATAATATGGGTCATTAATACAGATTAATATCAGCAGACATTTTTCTTCACGTTCTATTTATACCAATACTTTATAAAGCAATCGGGCGCGTTTGTTTAACATCAAAAGCCTGATTTCCCTAGCATTTAAAAGAGAAATTGGGCTTTATTATTTATTTCTGATACAAAACACAGTTACTTATGTAGTTTACCGAATAAAGTATAGTGATCTCTTAAAATGCTTGAGCACTAAAAAACAAGGTGCTGATACGCTTTTGGGCGATAGGTTGGTCTTGACAACCAACTGTTCATGTATTAAATTGGAGGTAGTAACACATATTAAATACGCCCGTTGTGTATTTTTCTATGTTGCAAATACGGCAAGACGGCTGACTGATCATCGGCCGTCTATTTTTTTACCCAAAAATAAAAACCACCCCATAAAGGGATGGTTGTGCGTTAGGTTTTAAGTAACCGGAGCCACTCGAATACTACAGCGATAAGTGTTCTACTTGAGTAGTACACAGTCTTAAGGATGATCAGTCCTCTTTGACTTTGTCTCGCTTTTTCTTCCCGGAGCTCTTTCCGCGTCTTGTATTGCCCGTTGTTTTCTTGTTGCATCTACGGCACCTCCCTTCAGCCGATGCCGGCTTTGAGGAGTCATAGGCGTGCTTGCCCACCTACGCATTTATTATTTTACCATGGATGGTTTTATATTTGTTCCGGTTTTGTATCATAAGACAAAAATTCGATACATAATAGAAAAGCCCCCTCCAAAAAAAATGGAGAAATCTTTTAATACTCTTTAATGGTTTAGTCAATCCTCTAATGTCTGTATCTATATCCTATACGATTGTTGGGTTTTTTCAATAATTGTATTTATTACACTTGGATTCCTTTTCATGTATTTTATTCAATCATATTATTCAGCTTCTCAATGTGCTTAAAGAGAGTGTTTTAACATAGTACACATACACGGTTAATTGATATTAATAGCATATGCGAAAAAGGAGCTGAGGCATCTGTTTTGTGCAACAACTTCTTTTCATGAGGTTATTTCGGTAGTGATTATACATTCACTTTTTAAGATGATACGCTAATAACAGAATTCAATCATAAAAAGAAAAGAGTGACCAAATGAACCACTACAAAACAGCCGTAATCCCCGGTGATTTTCTCTTTCATAAGAAAACATTAGCGTTCTTCACTGATGCCACTTTTCGCTGTCTTAAAGAAGAACAAAGCCATCCCAAGAGTCAGTATATCTGCAAGCGGAATCGCAAAGAAAATCGAAAAAGATGGACTGATTGCGGAAATGTCATATTTCTCGAAGATGTAGGGCAAGATGATCACAAGCGGTATGACGGAAACGACTTGTCTCGTCACTCCGATGATGACGGCTTCCATTTCGCTACCTGTCACTTGAAGCAATGTCATGATCGTATACGTCACGCCGAGAATCGGAAATGTGATGAAGATCACTTGGATGATCGACATGACCGAATCGATGATTGCTTGATCTCCTGTGAATATCACGAGAATATACTTTCCAACTAAGAATACGATCGCTGTGATTCCGATTCCGTAGAAGAAGCAATACTGTACGGTTTTCTTTACGACGAGAAGCTTTTTATCTTCATCGCCTTTTCCGTTGAAGTACGCAATAATCGTTTGAACGGCTTGTGTGATTCCAATGATTGGCATCAACAGTAGCATGTACATTTTATTGGCAATATTCCACATCGCGATATGCGCGTTGCTGCCTACTGTCAGCAACTGATAATTGACGATGAATGCTGTTACGCCCGCCAATAGTTGAATCGTTGTTTGGGCAAATCCGATTTTGAACATGTTATACGACATTGTGATAAATGCTTTTGGCGAAATCGGGTTGGATGTAAACCAGTTATGGTTTTTCACGAGATACATGACAGCTAGCAGTGCGCACACTACTTCACTGATGAGTGTACCGAGTGCGATCCCGACCATTCCGAGCTCTAAGCCGAATGTCAGGATGGCGTTACTTACCACGTTGATAGCGACAGACAGAACGATGATGACGGCTTCCGCTTTTGGATTTCCGAATGCGCGTATGACACTTGTTAGCGTATAACCGACCGCACTGAATATATTACTGATTAGGATAATGCGTAAATAATCATGCGCTAGTTTGTACACTTCCGCCTCCGCACCAAGCATCGACAATATGGGGTGCATGAATAAGTAGATCAGCAATGATGTACTGGCACTGACGACGATTGTCATGATGAAGCCGCTCTTGAAGTAATTATTTAGTTTCAACCTATCGTTTCGACCTAAGTATGTAGAAATCATAATAGCTGTAGAAATTGCAAACAGTGTTTGAAGTGCAACAAACACCGCCATCAGTGGGGATAATAATCCCATTGCAGTCAATGCACTTTCACTTTGACTACCTAAGTGTCCCGCAAACGAAGTATCCACGACCGCTGTCATCATTTCTATGAGTAAAGAAAAGATCGCTGGAATGGAGAACGTCATGATGAGTCTATTGATTGATTGGCTTTCATATAAGTTATTTTTCATTGGATATCCCTCCGAAAATAACTATACCAATCGTAACAGGACATCGAATGTCTTATTTGAAAATGATATGTGTATTTTCTTTATAAGGAGTAAATGTTCTTTCAAATTCTATTTCCGTACTTTGCGCTTGTTTAATTGTTGAGATTTCAATCAATAGATAGTCTTCGTCGTAAGCGTATAGGTATAACCCTTCCGGCCGCAATACATAACTAATGGGCGCGACTAGAATCTGCTCGTCACCGCGCGTGATTGCCAGTAACACTTCTTCATCCAAGCAATGATTGATTTTCTTATATACGCTTTCGGTCATATCTATTTTTTCTCCTACAAAATCCACAACGAAATAATCATTTGCATCCGTCTCCAATAAATCAACCAACTCCGGTGAAATAAGAGCAAGTTTTTTCATGACGTGATCTTTATTTTGGTTTGAAGAGATGCTATCATACATCGACAATGCAATGGTGATCGTTTGTAAGTCTTCATTTGTGAAGAAGCTTTCGGTTAATTTGTAGCTCTCTTCTATATAGATCCCACCTTGATTTCCTTGCTTACATGTTACAGGTACGCCCATCATAGATAATTTGTCCACATCTCGCTGAATCGTTTTGACGCTCACTTCAAACATCTCGGACAATTCTTTATGAGTTACTTTTTTTACTTTCAATAAATACAGCAATATTTCAAATTGACGATTTCGTATGATACTCCATCCAATCTTTTTCTAGATTTGTCCTCTATGTATCGTAGCTTTTCTTATTATGTAATGAAAGTAATGGAGGGCATATTCTTAAAAGTGCGCGCCTCCCCTCGTTCAACACACTCGACCTATTCATAAATAAAAAATGCCACGGCATCTATATATAACACGACGTTGTCTTTCTTCTTTAAGTAGTTCAATAAATGCTGGCTCTACACGTATTTCCTCTGTGCGCTCATAGGCTTCGAGCAATGCCGCGTTTGATAGTTTTAGCATAAGGCACCTACTTTCTTGTTTATGGACTTTGTTTGAATACCATACCCCTTACATAAACCATTTGTGAACTTGTGATATAAGTTTTTTGTAGTTGAGCTGTTGTTCAACTTCCCTCACCAACAGGAACATGTCTGAATGACACGCAGACCCAGGTTCAACAAACTGGTAATCATTAGTATTGAACACAAAAAAACGTGGTATCTATATACCACGGCGTTTCATTTCTTCTTCAAGTAGTTGAATAAATGCTTGTTCTACACGTATTTCCTCTGTGCGCTCATAGGCTTCGAGCAATGCTGCATTTGATAATTTTAGCATAAGGCACCTACTTTCTTGTTTATGAACTTTGTTTGCTTACCTTACCCCTTACATAAAGCATTTAAACCATTTGGTGAACTTAAAGTGTTTCTAACCGCCCGCCCTACCGGAATATGTCTGGCTGGCACGCAGATCCTTGTTTTCCAAATACCTACACCTTAACCGGCACTCACGCAAAATACAATGAATATACTAAAATGTAATATATTTGATATCACTTATAGTAAATATAATGGTATAATATAACTTATTATTCATTGCTTTGAGAGGAGTTATTTAAAATCACATATGTAAGCGATACAAATAGGAAAATGGAACCTATTAAAGGCATAGAATCCTTACTAGTAGGTCATGTGGTGTATACGTACACAGATAGTAACAAGTATATAGAACATGCTACCTCATATATAGCTGAAGGACTGGATAAAAATCACATGGTTCTGTATGTGGATCGACCAACGAGTTATGCTTCCGTTAAAGAAAACCTTAGAAATATCGGTTATTCGGAGGAGCAAGTGGATACCATTTATTTTATTGATACCGACATGGCATACGAAACGCACGAAAATTTTAATGCTGAGCATGTTTTTATGAAGTTAAATGATTTTTTTGATTCTCATGTGAAAGAAGGATGCCTACTTCGCGTGTGGGGATTGGCCACATGGCGGCTTCAGAGTAAAAAAACGTTAATTCCTTCTATAGCATTACACGAACATAACCTTGACGATTTTTTCTCTAGAGTAGCGAACGTGGCAAAGAATTACATCATTGTGTGTGCATATGATGGTTTATCTTTATCGGGTTCACTCTTAATTGAACTTTTGCAAACCCATGAATACCATATAACGGATACCGATTTCTCACCTTCGCATTTATATAAAAAAGGGCCTGTTCATTTTACAGGGATAACAAAACAACTGCAGTTTGAAAATGAACTACGAAACCATGATACGCGTCGAGATAAATTAGACATCACCGGGAAATTAGCGTCTATCATTGCCCACGAACTACGCAACTCTCTTACGGTCGTTCAAGGGCGTTTACAACTGTTGGATCTAACTGCTAGTGATCGTAGTGAAGCAATTCAAGCACAATTTGATGGTATCAAAAATGGATTAACAGAAATAGAACAAACAGCATCTAAATTTTTATCCTTAGCTGAAACACATGTTGTCAATCAAAAGGTGATCAATATTTCGGAATTAATCGAAGTTGTTAAGGTGCAGATGGAATCAGAAATGGATATGAAAGCCATCGATATGCATGTAAAATCGGATAATACCAAGATGACCATTTTTGGTGATGAATTAAAAGTAAGACAAGTATTTATTAATTTAATCAAAAATGCGATTGAGGCTATGGAAACCGGAACTATCACGCTTCATGTAAAAGACGATCATGATCACGTTACTATTGATGTTTCCGATAACGGTTCAGGTATCCCTGATGAAATCCTAAGTCAAATAGGTGATCCATTCATGTCATCAAAAGTAGATGGAACAGGGTTAGGTTTGTTGATTTGTGAAAAAATCATTAGAGATCATAATGGAAACTTATTACTAAATACTGAGATTGGAAAAGGGACGACCTTTACAGTTAGTTTTCCGAAATTTTAACTAGGCTTGATCCGTCGAATGATCCCCCTTTTTTAATACATTCACTTAGATCATCGAAACGAAAAAGAAGTTGAAGCCATTTCGGGCTCCAACTTCTTTTTATTTGGCGATGTTCTGAGATGGATTATAACTCAGTAGATTAAATAATGACATTCAACAACACACTCAACGTCACAATACTAAGCAATGTAGAAATTAACGTAATCATGGAAACCAGTTCCGGCTCGGTATCAAATTCAATCGCATACATTGTCGTCGTGGCTGCTGTGGGCATTGCGGAAATAATGATGAGGACCGTCCCTACTAGAGGATCCATTCCTACGAACAGCACGAAAATAAACGCAAGTATTGGCGCAATGACCATTTTCAAGACCACGCCTGAAATGACCACTTGCCAATTTGGCTTCTTACGAATGACCGATCCAAGTTGCATGCCTAGCATAATCATCATGACGGGAATCGCAGCGTCCCCGACCATGGACGTCGTAGACATAATGGATTCCGGCACCGTAATGTGGAAATACTGAAAAACGAAAGCGAAAATCGCAGCATACGTTGTCGGCATTTTGAAGACCATTTTTATGGATCGACCGATGCCACTCGTACTGCGTGACGCATAATAGACGCCGAAGAAATTATTTTGCAGTGATTGTATGACCATGATGAATATGGCATACGGTAGTGCTTTTTCTCCTAAGCTAAATAACACGACTGGCAAACCGTAGTTTCCAGAATTCATGAAACCTGTAGCTAGGATCGAGGCACTTTCTACTTTTTTATTCCATTTAAAGATTTTCGCCATAATTTTATTGAGTAACACCATCGCATAAAAAAGAGCAAACATATAAATCAGGATCGTCATATAGCTCGCATTGAAATCGGCCTTATATAAAGACGAAAAGACAAGAGCTGGCGATAGTATGTAAATCGAAAGTGAAGAAATTGATTTAATATGTAAGCCTTTCACTCTTTGTAATATGAATCCTACTATGAATACTGAAATAATCGGTAAAATAACCGTGAAAAATAATCCCATTTATACACCTCTAACGATACAATCATTTACATGTACGTCGCTTTGATGAACGACAAAGCCACCCTACAGATTCAATACTAATAGTAATCTTAAGAATTGTCTCTTTATATGGGAAGTTAATTTAAATTGAATGAGAAAATACAGACAAAAGAAGCTACAGCTCTTGTTTTCGAGTGTAACTTCTTTTATGTGCTGCTGTGATGTTAATTTGTAAATTCATAGTATGTAGTACTTTACGTTCTACGAATAGCAATGGCTTCATCATGTGTTTCATGAATATAATTCGCAATTTCTTCTTGCTCCCCTGCCAATTCCGTCAGCGTGGCATTTAATTCTTCCACTGCCGCCGTACTCTGCTCTACTACTGCAGCGAATTCTACCGTGCGTTCACGAATTGTCAATGTTCGTCCAGTAATGATATCAAATTCACGGATGAATTTAGCTAACTCGTTTTGCAAAGTAGACATGACTTGATGCAACATACCAAAGGATGCACTGGATTCATCCGCCACGCTGTTTTGCATCGTCAGCTGCTTCAAACCTTCTTGTAATTTTCCAACCGCAATCGTATTCGTACTATTTAACTCCACTAAGTTCGTATCGATTTTTTTAAGTGTCTCATCCGTCAATCTCGCCAGTTTACGAATTTCATCCGCCACAACCGCAAAGCCTTTACCGTGTTCGCCTGCACGCGCGGCTTCAATCGATGCATTTAAGGCCAATAAATTCGTTTGCTCCGTAATTTGTTTAATCGAACTAGCAAATGCATTTGTCTCGTCAATTTTACTAGATAGAATACCGAATGTGTCATTCAAATCTGTAAAGAATTCAGCAAATGTATCTAGACTCTCTTTCAATCGAGTCATTTGTGCAGTTCCAGTATCCGCTTTACTACCTGCGTCGTTCGTTTTGGCACCCAGTTCACCAAGCCCTGCCGAAATCTCTTGAATCGCTTCATATGTCTGCTCCGCGTTTTCAGCAATCTCCGCAATATGATCGGCTTGATGTTGACTGCCTGAACTTACTTCATTGACCGCCTCTAACATTTCACGCTGAGAAGTAGTGGATCTGGACGCATTCGTTTGAATAAACGCTAGATTAGACGTGATTTTCGTCACCGCTGTATCCAGCTCCTCAAACAGCACTTGTTCTTCTTCGGCTTTCTGCGATGTCAGTACTAATAGCTCTTCTACATGTTGAAAGACTCGATCATTCTGTCTAACCAATAAAAACAAACAAAGTGCTTTGAGAAAATGAAGAAGAAGTAAATTGGAACCGCTCCCAATAATAATCTCAGGTGATATGAAATATTTATTGTTCACGAGTAATGCAAGTAAACTCAATACGTAGGCAAATCCAATAATACGCATTTTCCCATGCACGGCACCTAATACTAAGACCAAATAGATTACACCGATCGTCCCTAAGTTCGCACTCGAGAAGAGTATAAGACTCATGGAAATGCAGAATGTTAAAAAGACCAAGATGTACGGAAAGTATTTCGCGATGAAAGTGGATGTGTTCATAAATACGTAAAAAAGGATGGCGACGACGAACGGAATGGCAACCGATGTAATAATAATTACCGATGACTGAAGTAGAATTTGAGCAAGGAGCCCAAGTCCTGCCGCCAGTCCAAAGCTAAGCGCCATAATTTTGTTTTTGTTGATCCAATCGGTATGCTTGAGTTCTTCTATTTTCATCTTACATTCTCCTTTGGGGGGGCGGTAGGCCTAGGAGGGTAATGGAATACCCTTATGTATAAGGTATCATTTTAAATTATCTAAATATATGGGTAATTCGATTCAATTATATTTATATAACTTTTACTCAAGCGTATGACGCAGCGGATTTCATTCACCACTCAGCTACAAACCTCCCGTACAACGCCCCCAACTCGTCGTCCCCCATCTGCTCTACATAACGCATCGAATAATTCGAGCGCAAGCAAATCACCAAGATCAGCATGCCACGTTCTTCTTGCGTCATGCGCCCACCTCCGCCAAATACAACACACGCTCTCCCGCTTTTGCGTGTCCCACATACGCTGGGTACGTAATAATCTCTTTCCTATGCTCATACAGGCATTCTTCGACACCGGTTTCCGCAAATGTCATGTAGGGGATCATCAGTCGATCGGCTCGTGTGATGTTGCGGTGCTTTTCTCGAAATAATTCTTCATGTAGTCGATAGGCATCCAGTGAATGTTCTGCTAGATAAAAGGCATACCAGTCATCACGACCGTCGATCACAAATAATTTTACTGTGCCGATATTCAATTCGTTTTTCTCCATCATTCGCTGAATATCCACTTCATCGAATTCGATGGCTTGTAGTTTTTTACTGTCGTCGTGGAACGTCACTTGATCTTTTTGTAAGGCCCAGTAAATGCTGTGGGCCAAGTGGGATAAGTCCATTTCTAATGCGTAGTCAAACATGTCTTGAACGGTGATCATCTGTTTTCTCTCCTTTTGTAGTGGTCTTGATCGAAATCGTATAGCTTGCCGGTTTCTTTGCTGTAGATGGTCGTGATCGTGCCGGTCGGTCCGTTGCGGTGTTTAGCAATTTCAATTTCCATTAAATTTGTCGGTGCTTTATCTCTGTCGTAATAATCTTCACGATGGAGAAGCGCGATGACGTCAGCGTCTTGTTCAATATTTCCTGAGTCACGCAAGTCACTCATGACGGGATGTTTGTCATGCCGCATTTCAGATGCTCTTGATAGTTGCGATAAAACGACGACGGGACAGTTGAATTCTTTTGCCATCGCTTTTAATTCATTGCTGATCTGTCCGATTGCTACCGTTTGATTGATTACTTTGCCTTCAGGTCGAATGATTTGTAAGTAATCAATGAATATAATCGGTCGTTTAGTTGGATTCGTTTTAATGATATTCCGTGCTTTTGCTTTAATTTTTCTAACGGTTAACGTGCTTTGGTCGTCAATATGAATCCCCCCACCATTCAAGCGATTCAACGTTGGTGTCCATCGATCTTTTTGTGGTTCAGTGAAATATTTATACGGATTGCGCATTCGTAAACGATTGTATTCACCTGTCGAAGCAATCATTCGGTCAATCATCGATTTACGACTCATTTCAAGTGAGAAGATGATTGGCATATGTCCATCTTTGCTGGCTTGTAGTGCGAAATGGTTAAGCAGGTCCGTCTTTCCCATCGATGGCCGAGCCGCGACGATGACATATTCACAGTTTTGGAAGCCGTTCAAGATTTTATCCAAATCGCTAAGTCCTGTTGAGATGCCAGGCTTGGTTTCATCCGGTCTGAATGGTCTTTCATATTGTGTGAGTAGATGTTCCGTTAAAGTAGTCGCTTCTCTACTGCTACGTAGTTCTTCTAGTTCCCCGAAAGCACGCAGTACATCATCCGTGCTCCACTCATGTTCAATTGCTTGCTGTAAAATTCGTGCTGTTTCTTGCTTTTTCCATTGGTTGATGAGCATTTCTTCGTACTCATCAAAACGTACGACATTCGCAAATCGTTTGAGCCCATATACGTAATTGACTCCTCCAAGCTCGCTTGGTTCTCTTCCAGTCATAACGGTAATATAGTCTACCGGTTTTCCTTTCTGCGCCAAATCCCTCATGACCATGTAGATCATTTGATGAACATGCCCCTGGAAAAATCTCGCTTGCATGTGACTATCGAGAATTAAATAATTTTCTTCAAACATCGCACCTAGTAAGCTTTTTTCAGCAAGTTCGTAACTCATATGCATTCTCTCCTTTTTCAAAATCTAATGTGGGTGATACATAGGCTTCCAATTCAATCGATCGAGCCATTTCAGCTGGGGCTTCATTCAAATAGTTTTCAAATTTCTCTGCTTTGAATAATGTGGATGGTTGTAAGTAGTGACGAAATTGTGGGTGATCAAGCCATTGCGCTGCTTTCGTATCGATCACTAATTTAAAGTCGTCCAGTGTGTAGCCTTCTTCGATCCGCTCATGAAGAAGGTCCATCGTCGTGTTCGTATTGTGCCTGAATCGTTTAGAAGCTTTTTGGTTTAAATAATCAATGACAGATGAAATAGTGGCGAGATCTTTCTCGCTAGCTCTTGTATTCTTTGTCGTTTGTTTAAGTTCTTTGGTTATTGCTGGGAGCATTATGTTCTCCTCAGACAGACACTTTTGTTCGATTCTATCGACCATATCTGTCTGCTCGAATGGTACAAATTCGCCGCACGTCTGTGACAGCTTTTCGTAATTAATCCGATACCATTTCGTCCGATCCATCGGCATTTTATTATATTCAGATGTAATGATCAGTTGGTCTTTTTCCAATTTCTTCACTAGCCTCTTCACCACATGCATCTTCCAACACGGGAATTCACGCGTCCACTCTTCATACGTGTTATACACCCATCTATGACCGTCGTTACGATTTTTAGATATTTGCAATCGGTAATGCAGTTGCTGTAGAAACAGCGCTTCATTCGTACCAACTATTGCTGCAAACTGCGGTGAAAATGGTATTTTGATATCTCGACTATTTTGTTTCATTATTCTGTGCCTCCTGTTTAGTTGCTTGATGATTTGTTCTTTCATTAGTCATATAGAAGAATTATTCAAAAAGGATACTGGTTTTTAAATTTTATTTTTTATTTTGTTTAAATTTGCACACAAAAAAGAAGTTACGGCTCGTGTTTTGAGCTGTAACTTCTTTTTTTGACGTTTTATTACTTCAGATTCAGGATAGCGCTTTCATATAGTTCGTCATGTATTTGACAATCCCTCCAACTTATAAATCAAACTTGTTCGACTGTTGACTTCGTACTTCTCATACATATTTCGTAGATGTTTCTTTACAGTATTGATCGTGATCCATAATTGATCCGCAATCTCTTGGTTACTATATCCTTTGGTGACTAACTCGAAGATTTCTAATTCTCTATTGGAGAGATTCGCTTGATGTGTAGCAACTGTATCGATCATAGTATTCTTCGTCTCAGCTTTTCGTGTGTTTAATGTATTCTTCACTACGTGCTGCAGGTGTACGGAAAGTGTTTGTAGTATGGCTTTATCCCTCCGTGTGAAAGGCTCATCCCCTTTAAACCTCACAAAGCCAATACCGCCATATATGGTAGTGGATGTCGCAAAGTACATGACCATTTGATCAATTATCTGATGGCGTTCGAAAAACTGATTGTACAATGACTTGTCCAGTTCTCCAGGAGTGGTTACTTCTTTTATTCTATACACCGTTTCTTGAGTATCCGCTAGTTTAGATAAGTGCTTTTGGGGATGCATTACGTCATTCGTGTAGTGAGTTTCCGTATAGTCAAACATCATCTGGTCGTCGAAATTATAGAATTTCAGATTGTGCATATTCCCTTGTGTATCCGCATGCCACAATAATGAGTGATGTAACGCAAATGACTTGGAGAGTGATGATTGTATAGCATTGGAATCATAGTGAGTTTGATTGATTATATTAATAATACTTTGATAATCCTTCTTCGCTAAATTCATATAATTGCCTCCAGTACTATGATAAATTGGTCACCAACTACATCATGACGTTCTTTGAAAATGAGTAGAAATGTTATCCTTTTGTGTAATATACAGTTGTCTAATAATTCGGCATAATGAGTACAATACCAATATTACAGAGGTTAAGAGGAGGAAGTCAAATGAAGAAAACAGGATTTATTTACGATGAAAGCTATTTCTGGCATGATAATGGATCGGGTGCGTTACATTTAGCATCCGGTGGATATGTACAAAGCCACACGTACGGTGAAGACCCAGAAACAAAGAGACGCTTTAAAAATCTGATGGACATTTGTGGTTTGACTCCCCAACTGGAATCCATTGCTCCTAAACGTGCATCTAGAGAAGATATTGAGTTATTCCACTTACCAAGTTATATTGATAAAGTTCAAGAGCTAAGTGCAGCAAACGGTGGCGATGCTGGTCAGATCGCTATTGTAGGTAGAGGCTCTTATGAGATTGCCCTCTTATCTGCTGGTGGGGCCATGACGGCTGTGGATTCTGTTATGGAAGGCGATGTACAAAATGTTTATGCATTAACCAGGCCCCCTGGTCACCACGCGGAAGCACAAGAAGGTATGGGGTTCTGCTTATTTAATAATGTGGTAATTGCTGCAAAACACGCTAAACGAAAGTATAATTTAGAACGCATACTCGTCCTCGATTGGGACGTACACCATGGTAACGGTACCGAGCAAGCATTCTATGAAGATGACGATACATTATTCATTTCGCTCCATCAAGATCGTTTATTCCCTGCTGGACGCGGATTTGTAGAGCAAATTGGCGAAGGTAAAGGTGAAGGGTATAACGTGAATATCCCGTTGCCAGCCGGTACAGGAAATGCTGGTTATATGAATGCTTTTGAAAAGATTGTAGGGCCAATTGTTGATCAATTTAAGCCAGAGCTGATCATCGTATCTGCCGGCCAAGATCCAAACTTCTTTGATCCATTGGCACGTATGATGGTGACATCGGATGGTTTCAGACGATTTGCTAATTTCATGAAAGACCTTGCCGATAAGCATTGTGACGGTCGTTTAGTATTATGTCACGAAGGTGGATATAGTGCGGCTTACGTACCTTTCTGTTCATTAGCAATTGTAGAAGCTTTAAGCGGAATAAAAACCGATGTAGAAGATCCGTTCATGGAAGGTTTTGATGTACCAATAGAGACATTATTCCCTCATGAAGAAGAAGCTGTTCAAGCTGTTATCCGCCAGCACTCGAAGTATTGGAGTTTCGAGTAATCATAAGTAAACGCCTTCCCATCTTGACGATAGGAAGGCGCTTTTTTCATTCATTCCATAATACATAAACTTACTTCTTACCCGCAATCATTTCAAAGATAATATTCGCATGATCGGTATTATCTAACAAACCTGTAAAGCGCTCTTTAGATGGTCCATAGGCATAAACCGGTACATCTTCACCTGTATGTCCACCGGTTGTCCAACCCGTATAGGAGCGTGTGTCGATGATTTTTTTGATAGCCGTTTCAACATCACTTGCCTCTGTACCTGCCGCTTGAACTGCTTCTATTTCTTTCTTTTGTAACGGCAAACTTTCTTGGTCGAAGTAGCGTATCAATGTCTCTTCTACATCGTTGCCGTCTGCAATTTGTTGCGAAATGAATGCTGGTGTACGTTTCACTGCTTTGATTGCATCAGCTGACCAATCATATACGCCATCCGCCCCTATGGAGAATCCTCCAGTTGAATGATCCGCAGTAGCAACTACTAATGTGTGCTCATCTTGTTCCGCAAATTCGATGACTGTCTTGAATGCTTTCTCGAAGTCTTCCATTTCACTCATCGCACCGACAATATCATTGTCATGCCCCGCCCAGTCGATTTGGCTACCTTCGACCATGAGGAAAAATCCTTCTTCGTTTTTCTTCAATCGTTCAATCGCCGCTTCTGTCATATCTTCCAGCGAAGGTGTTTCTGCTGGACGGTCGATCATTTTGGGCATGCCGCCATCCGCGAACAATCCAAGTATTTTATCGTTGTTATTTTCTACTAATTCTTCTTTCGTCGTGACATATCCATAGCCATCCAGTTCAAATGAATGTGCATGACTCAAGTCTTCTCTGACAAAGTGTTTTTTCCCACCACCGAGAAGAACATCGATTGTATGCTCGCCATTGATGCGTTCATTGTAATAATCATCGGCGATCTCATCCATATTCTTTCTACTTTCATTATGGGCACCGTATGCTGCAGGAGTAGCATGTGTGATTTCTGAAGTCGCAACGAGCCCAGTCGATTTCCCTGCCTTTTTTGCCGCTTCGAGAACGGTTTCCACTCGCTCTTTCTGTTTATCTACTGCAATTGCGTTATTGTATGTTTTTATACCTGACGACATCGCCGTAGCTGCCGACGCTGAATCTGTAATAGACTCCTCGTCATCATCAGGATACGTCATTTGTTGACCCACTAGGTGTTGATCAAACGCTGTTAACTCAATCTCAGGGGTAGTCGGGTCATCTTTGAAGTAACGATAAGCGGATGTATAGGAACTTCCCATGCCATCCCCAATCAAGAATATGACGTTCTTGATCTCCGGAGCGTCGTCTGTTTTCCCTTCGTTAGCTGAACTCGCTGAATAATTCCCAGTCCAGACGGCTCCACCTATTAATGCAGCGGATAGCGCGACTACGGGTACGATGGTCTTTCTCATCTTCTTCAACAATAAACAACCTCCTGTATTTGTAATCAACTTCACTCTACTAGAAGTTTATTAATATACGGAGGAGGCTGTGTAAATGTTTTGTAAGGAAAGAGTTGTTATGATCGATATTCTTTATTTCTTGTTCGATAGCAATTCCACATGTGCAAACTCCACAATCTGCTTGTATCCGATCTCCTGGTAAATTTTATTCGCTGTGGTGTTGGCAAGGTCGGTAAACAAGATACAGAAATCATACTCCTTCAATAATTCCGCCGAGACTTTCGCAACCAACGAACGCGCATAGCTCTTTCTACGTTGAATTTCTGGAGTGAAAACCATGGAAACGGTGACGCCGTGTTTCGTTGGGCGTGCTTTTTTCATCATGGAGACGACTTGTCCCGCCACTTCCCATACGAATACTTCTCGGTTGCTTATGAATGCCGCCACTTGCTGCTGAACCAAATCTGTTGATGTAGGCGGTAGCTTGGCGTCGATTTCAAACTGTGTGAACCATTGTTCTATCAAATGTGCATCTTGTGTATTCGCATAGCGCCAATCGCCTTCGCTGTATGTTAGTTTCGAATGAATATGATCCAATCGATAAATACCTTCGTTAACCGCTTCGAGTGTCGCGACTTCTCTGTTTGTCCACTTGCTCGCAAAATCAAAAGCCACTTGTTTAACGCCAATCACTGAAGGTATGGATACAGACTGTTCCCGTAACTGAACGACTAGCTCATCTACGATAGCTGTTGCGTGTTCTTCCTCCACGACTATAATGTTCAGTGGATAAGGTGGCGTCATCTGCAATAACGCTGCCACGCGTCCACCGTTCTCTAAAATCGCCATGAACGGATGTTGATAGTCGCCCACTTTAATGGATTCCAATATACCGTAGAACAAGCTATACACGTCTTCATTACGTTCGAGTATCGGGCTTGCTTTCATTGCGAATGGAATTGGATCTGTGTAGGTGATTAATTTCATGATCTCTCCCCCTATTTACATTAGTGAATACGATGTTCAATCTATTAATTTCACCTACTCACTAGATCCAGTAGGTGTATTTCGAGTTCTAATAAACATCTCCAAAGACCCTGAGCCGAAGATGACGCCCGCCACAATAAATACCAAACCGATAAAGTGAGCGGGATAAATGGACTCCCCTAAAAAAATACTCGCACCAATGAGTGCAAAAAATGTATTGAAATTTAAAAAGATTGAAGCGCGTGCTGCACCGATTGTTTGAATAGCCGAATTATATGCCATGTGCCCCACAGCGGTCGCAAGTAAGGCCGAGAATAGAAATACGCCCCAGACAGTAGGTGTTCCTTTACTTAACGCAGCAAAGCCGCCTGGTTCTTTTATCAGTGCGATGATCACTAAAATGACGGAACCGACTAACATCATATATCCTGTCAATAGCCGCGCATCCATTGTGTTGGAAGCTTTTTTAATCAGCATAAAACTTATCGCTTGAGACAAGATCGATAAGAAGATTTCTACATCTCCAAATGATAGTTTGCCTAAAGTCCCACTGCCCCCAAGCACTACGATACTGACCCCTATCCCACCGAACAGAAAGCCCAAAGCACGAACACCAGTGACTTTTTCTTTTAAAATGAACACAGCTAAAGTTGCGGTTAATAAGGGTCCAAGCCCTAAAATTAATCCACCGTTCGCGGCACTCGTCTTAGACAGTCCTTCCGCTAGAAAAAAATGATGCATCACGACATTGGTCGCGGCGCCCCCGACGATATATAGCCATTCCCTATTTCTAGGCAAGCGAATTTTCTTCAAGAAAAACAAGATGACAAACACTAAAACGGCTGCGGACATAATACGCATCGACGTCATCGTAATTGGATCGAAATAGGTCACGAGATATTTGAGAGCGGATACGTTCATTCCCCACGTCAACATGACGAGTACCAACGTGATAATTACTTTTAGATCTTTCATAGTCCACTAGCCCTTCTTTGCAGATTATTTTCGTATTGGCTAATTATAGAAGGTACACACATAAAGTCAATGTCACATAATTCTCACTTCCCTCCTGCACACAGTTATGTGTATACTGAATAATAAAATTAGTTAACTAATATACAGTTCAGAAAAGGCGGGTTTCTATGATCAAACTACGTGGGCACCATATCTTTTGTTTGCTTGGGTACCGTGGAATGGGCTATTCAGAAGAGTACACAGCAAATATGACGCAGATCCATGACGTATTGCGGGAGCGGCCCGATACATTGATTCAGATCATGAAAGGGCCTGATTATTTATGCGCAAAGTTTCCTGAAGGGCAACCGTACCATTGTCAGGATGATGGAATTTATGAACGCGATACGGTCATTTTACGTAAGCTCGGATTGAAGGTCAGTGATGTGCTCCCTTGGCGCGAAGTCGAGAGAAGGATTCGACTCCATGTCGTACCCGATGATATTGTCGTAGTGTGCGAGACGTGCTCTTGGCGTTCGTACGGGTTTTGCCAGGAAGGTGTTGACGACGTGGTGGAGTCGAGAGGATTGCGGCAAGTTCTTCAGGAAAAATAAACTTTTTCGAACAATAGTCCAATTTGAAAGAGCATGCTATGATAAGTACATAGAAATGAAAGCGTATTCATATACTTTCACCATGTAACTTATTATGAGGAGGAGATTTCGTTGAATATGTCTCTCCAACAAAAACAAGAACTCAGTTTACGGATGACGACTGAACTCCGTCAAGCGATCGAGCTATTGCAATTATCGACTTATGATCTGGAGCTATATATACGGGAAAAAGAGTTAGAAAATCCCGTGATTGAGATACAAGAAGCCAAAAGAACAGATTCATTCCAAGAACGTCAGTCGCTAAACTATTCACGTCAGGAAACAGATTCAACAGAATGGGCGAAACAGCAAGAAGTCAGTATGCGTGACCAAATGCTTCGACAAGTTGAGGTCGATTTCAAAGATCCGAAGACGAAACAATTACTGAAGACGTTGATTCATAGTTTGGATGATAATGGTTATTTATGTGCCGAGATGCACGCTGTAGAAAATGTAGACAAAGGTATTGAATTACTACAGCAAATCGGGCCGCCTGGCATAGGTTCTCGGACACTGCAGGAGTGTTTGTTGCTGCAAGTTAGAAGTTGCGAAGCGTGTCCCGAGTTAATGGAAACGTTCATAACAGAGTATTTGCCCTATGTCGCCGAACGTAAATGGCAACAGATCGCGAATGGTATGAATAGTACGCTGGCGCACGTAAACGAACTGCATGAGTTTCTGCTGACGCTCCATCCGAGACCTTGTCCAGAACTCGGTCATAGTGAAACAGCATTCATGATGCCTGATGTGATCGTAGAGGAAAAGCACGGGATGTTGTCATTTCATTTGAACGATCGGGACCTTCCGAAAATCGGACTACGCAAGGAGTATGTGTCTTCTCTAAAAGGGACATCCGATCTGTCTTCTTATTTGCGTGACTATCATAAACAAGCACAATGGTTGCTAACGAGTATCGAACAGCGACGCAATACGATCATTCGCATTGTGACGGACCTTCTTGAAAAACAAGACGCGTTTTTTCGAGAAGGAAGAAAAGCTTTGCAACCGATGACGATGAAAGAAGTGGCGGATCGTATTGACATGCATGAGTCGACCATTAGCCGTACTGTATCCAACAAAGTAATCCAAACACCTGCTGGAACATTCGAAATGCGCTCTTTATTCACATCCAAACTGGCTGCACAGAACGGCGACAGTGTGTCGCAATGCGCTGTGAAAGCATCGATCCAGTCACTGATTGCAAAAGAGGATAGACGTAAGCCTTTATCCGATCAAAAGATTGTCGATTTGCTATTAAAAGAACAAGGGATTACTATTTCGCGCAGGACGGTCAGTAAGTATAGGGAAGCACTTCATATTCTGTCGTCTAGTAAGCGGAAGTCGATTTTGTAAGCTGTACTTTTTCATCTTCAGTTTGCAAGTGTTGACCTAACTCTTGTGTCGTTGCAGTAATTCAATGAAGCTTAGCTAGTCAAGCACAATAGGATGACCTTTCTAGAATACCCGTCTTCAAGTAAAAACAGCTCATCCCCAGTTCAAGACAGGGATGAGCTGTTTTTATTTTCTCTGTACTAATTCTGTGGTGCCCTCTCAAAAACCTTGATCACACGTTTGTATCTTTTTTGTGTTTCTTCAAATTCTTCACGATATACGTCCATTACGATAACCGACTTGAGACCCAATTTCGTACGCACGAGAACGATATCTCCTTTTTGAATCGGTTCTTCCCTTAACTTTTTCGGTATATGCCAAGTAAAGAATTTCTCTGTGTTGAGTTTTAAAACCCCATCTTCATTTCCAAGTATATGAAGGGCTTTAATCGTATTATTCGTGTCCATGCAGTCATTCTACTCCTTTGTCAAACGTCATATACTGCAAGTCTAGCATAAATTCATACTATTTCATTAATAAAATTCATAAGACTTTTCACAACTGCTTTTTTAAAGTGGGTCGGTTGAAAAGTACGGCATCAACTCATATAAAAACGTGCAATCCATCCTTCTTGACGGGTTGCACGTTTCTTTATTCAATTCACAAATGAGGTAAAGCCATCCGAAGAGTTGAATTTCACTTTGAAGCGTCCATAATCAGAATCCAAGTTAAATGTATATTGATCAAATGTGTATTTGGCATCTGTTACCGGATCCAATTCAATTTGCTGGGTAGTGGTGACATATTTAGCTACAATATTTTTATGTCCATAGGTTATAAACTCGGCTTCCAATACTTTTTTGGCCTCATTGATCGTCAGCTGGAAATTCTTCGTCCCAACCTTCGTATACTGTAACGAATTCATCTTCCATTTATTATCTTGTTTTTTAAATTGATAGGCAACAAATCCGCCAACAGAATAGCCATTTTGGAATTCCACTGTGTTTACATTCAACGTATTGGAATCGGGTTGTGTAAACTCAAATCGTACCAATGGCTCATTATTAATATACGGCAAGACGTTAACGTAGCAGTCCTCGCATTTTGGATTATAGTAACCTTTCAGATCGCCATCTACAAATGCTTTTGTCGCACTCATACGTAGAGTAGACGTAATATCAGAATATCCCCACTGATACATGCGCGCATCACGCATAGTCTTCTCCAGTTCAAACGTTCTACGATTGACGAGATCCCATGCTTTACCTTTTGTTACTTTATCAGTCGCTGGTCGAGCATCCTTGACCTTGATGGCTGCGTATAAAAACTGTGCATAGTGCGCGCGCGTAACAGGTTCATTCGGCTTAAATTCACCGTCAGGATAACCGCTCGAAACACCACTTGCTTTTAACGCATTGGCGTGTGTGTAGCCCCAATGCTCAATATACACATCGTAAAATGAATTTTGTTTCGTCATATACAAATCAAATGCGATATCGAGTACTTTCGCCATCTGAATGCGTGTGATCGGTGCCTCCGGGTTGAAGTAGCCATCCATACCGCCACTAAAGATGCCAGCTGCAGTCAGTTTCATGATGGAGCTATAGTATGGATGATTCTTCGGTACATCATAATACGTCACTGCCGTTGTCGCTTGTGGTAGTTTCAGTGCTTGATCCAACAACTTCGCCACGTGTTTACGTGAGATCTGTTCCTGCGGTCGGAACGTGCCATCTGGATAGCCCCCTATAAAGCCTTGATCCTGTAAATATTGGATTGCTTCATAGTTCGGGTGATTCTTCGACACATCCTTGAATTCCTTCGTTGCTGCTTGCGTGGAACCAAATGATACAAATGAAAGCATAACGAGCAGTACCGTCCAAACGAAAATCCGACTAGTCTTGTTCATGATCTTTCCTCCTCAGTGATTTATTATGTCGGCTGTGGGTTACTTGTTATTACTATTCTACCAAGTTTCAGATGATTCGTATATATTTAAATTCCCAATATTCTAAATTCTTTTAAATGAATTTAAAAAAGATTTAATTACGAGTCCAATGTATTGAAACGGCATAATAACAGCCATATTTTAATATACTTTTAAAAGTCTTACCATTTGACCAAATTTTGGCAGTCTCATAGTGGAAAATGATACATAAAAATAAGGGGGAAATGAAGTGGCAGATTTGAAAAAAAGCGTAACAAGACGTGACTTTTTGAAGACAAGCGGGATTGCGGCAGGAACACTCGTTGGTGGCGGGATAATCGGTGGGTTAGTCGGCTATAACGTGAAAAAAGACGGTCCAGCAACAACAACAACAACAGAAGTTCCCCATGCAACAAGTGATGCGAATGTGAATCGTGGTTTGATGTTTTTCCAGAACCGTCATGACTTCGACGTATTATCACAAGCAACTGAACGTATTTTTCCAGAAGATGATCTCGGGCCAGGTGCTATCGGTTTAGGAGTTCCCTACTTCATTGATAATCAATTAGCAGGTAACTACGGAAGTAACTCCAAAGAGTATATGCAAGGACCGTTCTTCCCTGGCACGCCGACTCAAGGTTATCAGTCTATACTCACGAGATCAGAAATTTTCTTGCAAGGTGTACATGTTATGGAAATCGAAGCGAAAAAGAGATTCGATAAGTCGTTCACAGATATCGAACCCGAACAGATGGATCAGATTCTGACAGACTTACAAAAAGATGAAATAGAAATGAGAGGCGTAACAGCTGGCTTCTTCTTCAGACTTCTTCGCAGCGCAACAATAGAAGGTGCCTATTCAGATCCACTATATAACGGGAACGTCAATATGGAAGGATGGAAGATGAAAGGGTTCCCTGGTCATCAGATGTCTTATCTCAATGTTATTGAAGAAGAGAAGTTCCAGAAGATCGAACCAAAATCACTCAGCAGTATGCAGCATTAAAAACAAGGGGGCTAGATTGTGGCTAAAACACTCGATAAATTAGATGTAGTAACGGTAGGTGTTGGTTGGACAGGCGGCATCATTGCGGCTGAATGCGCGAAAGCTGGTATGAAAGTACGTGGTTTAGAGCGCGGTAAAGATCGTAGCACGGCAGACTTCGCCATGATTCACGATGAATATCGCTATGCACAGCGCTATGAATTAATGCAAGATTTATCAAAAGAAACCGTGACATTCCGCAATCATCGTAAAATGCGTGCATTGCCTATGCGTCAAATGGGTTCTTTCCTCTTAGGTGAAGGCTTAGGCGGATCCGGTACACACTGGAATGGGATGACTTATCGTTTTCTTCCTTATGATTTTGAAATCAAGACAGAAACAGATAATAAATATGGCAAGGACAAGCTATCATCGGATTACCTCCTTCAAGATTGGGGCGTCACGTATGACGAAATGGAGCCGTACTTCGATACATTTGAAAAAACACTCGGTCTTTCCGGAGAAGATACCAATCCATTCTGGGGTAAGCGTTCATCCGACTTCCCTACTCCTCCATTAAAGAAAACACCGATACTGAAGAAGTTTGAAAACGCAACAAAAGATCTAGGATTCCATCCCTATATGGTACCTTCAGCAAACCTTTCTGAAGCGTATGAAAATCCAGACGGTTCCAAGCTAAATGCCTGTCAGTACTGTGGATTCTGTGAACGATTCGGCTGTGAATACGGTGCGAAGGCTACACCAGAAGTGACAGTGGTTCCCGCAGCCAAGAGAACGGGCAACTACGATGTGACATTCAATGCGAACGTCGTAGAAGTATTGAAGCAAGGTGATAAAACTACAGGCGTCCTCTACATCGATACGATTACAGGAGAAGAGTTCATTCAACCTGCAGACGTGGTAGTTCTTACGAGCTATATGTTAAATAACGCAAAATTGTTGATGGTTTCTGATATCGGTGAACAGTATGATCCAGGTACAGGCAAAGGTACACTCGGTAAAAACTACTGCTACCAACTCGGACCTGGTTCTATCGGATTCTTTGATGAACAGATGAATACATTCATGGGTGCAGGAGCTCTCGGTATGACAATCGATGATTTTAATGGGGATAATTTTGACCACGCCAATCTCGATTTCATTCACGGCTCAAGTATTTCAATTGTTCAAGGCGGTAACCGTCCAATTGGATCAAATCCAATTTCTGAAGATATTCCTCTATGGGGCGCAGAATTCAAAAAAGCATCCATTGAGAACTACACACGTACACTGAGCGTATTCGGACAAGGTGCTACTATGCCACATAAAGAAAATTTTCTATCTTTAGACTCAACATATAAAGACAAATATGGTGTACCATTGATGCAGTTGACGTATAATTTTACGGAACAAGACCGAAACTTGCATAAGTTCATTACGCAGAAGACGGGCGATATTATCGAGAACATGGGTGCGAAGAAAACATTAAGTGGCGGCCCACTCGGTGATTACGATATTGTACCGTATCAGTCCACGCACAACACGGGTGGTACGACAATGGGTAATGACCCGAATACGAGTGTTGTCAACACATATATGCAACATTGGGACATGCAAAACTTATTTGTTGTGAGTGCGGGCAATTTCGCTCATAATAGTGGGTACAACCCTACTGCAACAGTCGGTGCACTTGCCTACCGTACTGCGGAAGGCATTCAGAAATACCGTACACAAGGTGGATCACTCGTATAAATTAAGTTAGAAAGGATGGATTCATTGTGAATATAGCAGCAATCGGTGTACCCGGTCTCATTATTATCCTTGTGATTATCTTGATTCTTTTCGGACCTCGTAAATTGCCTGAAGTCGGCTCAGCAGTCGGTAAAACTTTAGCAGAGTTCAAAAAAGCGACAAAAGATATCATGGGCGATGACGAAGAGAAAGACAAAACAACTGTTAGCCCTGCCAAGACGATTGAAACGGATAAAAAAGATATTAATTAAGTAGGTGACAAGATGGATCCGTATAGTGATCACAACCGTAAAATCCTTAGCCCATTGGACAAGAAGACAAACGATGAAGAAGCTGCGCTACCCGATCGCTCTGCGGAGACTTCTTCCACTGAACAGCAGGCTGTACCTGAAAAACTGAAACCCGAACCACAACCGGAAGAACCCAGAATGCCACCGCCAGAAGAACCGAAAGATGAAAAGACTGATGCAGATCCTGCGTTAATCGAACATCTGACAGATCTTCGGAAGCAACTCATCAAAAGTGCAGTGGTGTTCTTGATTTTCTTCATTGCTGTCTTCAGTACGATCAATCTGTGGTTCCCCTACGTTACACGGGGCTATACACTAATCGTCCTAAGTCCGCTTGAAGTCATTTCGTTCTATACAACAATTTCCGCTGCGATGGCGTTCGGTTTATCTGTCCCGTTCGTCTGTCATTTCCTCTGGCAGTTCGTCAAACCGGGTCTGACGCAGAAAGAAGGACGTTTCTTAAGTCTGTACTCCCCTGCGATCCTGCTCTTGTTCGTCGGCGGTCTTGCGTTCGGTTATTACGTAGTCAATCCACTGAGCTATAACTTCTTAGTGAAGCTCGGTAAGATGAATTTCGATGTCATGATTACGGCAAAGGAATATGCACGTTTTCTATTAATGACGACGATGCCAATCGGCTTGCTGTTTGAGCTTCCGATCGTCGCACTATTCCTGTCCGCTATCGGTATTTTGACATCTGAAACTATGAAAAAAGTGAGAAAGTGGTCATACGTGACGCTCGGTGTAGTGTCTGCGTTAATCACCCCTCCTGATTTCTTGAGTCAGTTGATCATCCTCATTCCAATGATCGCTTTATATGAAGCGAGTATTTTCATTGTCATGAAAACGGAAAAACGACTGGTACCGGATGCAGATGCATCGTAAAGAATATGAAAAAGCGTTCCACTTTACAAAGTGGGACGCTTTTTTTCGTGTATCTAAGAGGTTTTATTTCATGATCCGCTCATTAAATACCGCGAAGCGCTCTATGAGGCTACATATTCGCTCTATCTAGACCCGTTACCGCTCTATGCAATCGTATATCCGCTCTATCACGTCCCACTACCGCTCTATCCACTTCTTCAACCGCTCATTAAAGCGCTCTGCCAAATCGGCAGAACGCTAGTGTGGTTCATATTAAGATAACTTACTAGTAAGCATAGCCATCATTTGAATTCACACGAACTGTCTCACGGCCATTTTCAGAGTCTACACTAAATTTGTACTGCGTAAATGAATACTTCTCTTTCGTAACAGGGTCTTCTCCTGTTTCTTTAGTTTGTGAAACATATGTTATTTTAACCTTTGAAGAATAGGCATAATTCAATTTCACAACACGCTCGGCCTCTTGTCTTGTCAGCTCAAAATTCTTTTTCCCGACTGCTGCACCAGTAAAATCATCCATCTTCCAACTACCTGATTCTTTCTTAAACACGTAGTCAACAAAGCCGCCACCTACTAAAAGATTACTAAATGAAACAGTATGGATACGAAGTGTGTTGGCGTCTGGTTGTGTATAGTCAAAACGCATGGAAGGTTCGATTGTTAAATCAGGGAATAAAAATGAATCACAATGTGTGCAGACGCTTGGGTAATCTTCTTTCAGCAAGCCGTCCGCAAATGCTTTTGTAGCATACGGTAGTTGCTTTGAACGAAGTTGACTGTATGATTGCTTATCTATTTTCCCTTGGACGCGGATCCCTTCAATTACAATAGGTAAACGCATAGTCAAATCGACCGCTTTTTCTTTGCTGACCACGCTGCCAGAAGGTGTTTTACCCACTTTCATCGCACGATACAAAAACTCTGCATAATGCGCACGTGTAACGGACTGATTCGGAAGAAACTTTCCGTGATCCCCTTTCGTTACGCCATTAGAATACAACGCACTAGCGTGTACGTATCCCCAATGTAAGAAACTTAGATCATCAAACTGGGCTGGTTCCTTCATATTGAACTCAAACGCCAAATCTAGCATCTTCGCCATCTGGATTCGCGTGATGGACGCATTCGGATTAAATTTCTTGTCCAATCCTCCACTGATGATCCCCTTGCTGTATAACTTCATGATCGGTTTATAATACATATGGTTCTTCGGTACGTCGGAAAAGACCAATTTATCGGTAGGTGGCTGCGGAAACTTCAATACTTGATCAAGTAAAGACGCTACGTGCTTACGACTCACCGGTTCACCTGGACGGAATGTTCCGTCAGGATAGCCATTGATATAACCCGCTTTCTGCATTTCTTGAATCGCGGTGTAGTTCGGATGCTTCTTCGATACATCCTTGAACTCTTTTGCTGAAACTTCGTTGAAATCTGCAACAACAAGCGATAGAACTAGTGCGAACGCTGTCCACACTAGAATCCGTAAAGCATACTTCATACACTTCCACTCCTCTGTTAGTTAGTAGACTATCTACTATCATGTTACCAATAACACCTCTGGAAATATATACTTATTTGTATATTTAAGTAAATTTATTGAGTGTAATCCATTCAATCTCAAAACTTTTGATGCTTACATATAGTGGTAATGACAAAAGGACAAGGGAAGGAGGTACCCCCTTATCCCTCATTCTCTAAAAAAATAGAAAGTTTTTGACCACGTGGAGGAATGGATCCACCTGGAACGTCGTTCTACAGTGGGCTTCCGCTCTCTTATTCCACTCTACGCCGACGTCGGCGGACCACCAACCACACACTTACAATAGCCAATACCAACAACACGCCAAATCCAACCAACCAGCCAACAGAAGGACCAGCAGTCACTTTCACTGTCTCATTAGGCTCCACACTACTCGCAGCCTCAATGGAAGCCGCATTCGTATACACCTTACGATTATTGGACAACACCGCCACAGTCGCCACTTCATCCGTCAACTGCAGAAAATCTACAAGCGGCCGATCAATCTCAAGCTCATTCGTCAATGAATCCATCACCATCATTGCGTACCTTTTGCTTCCCCATAGACTCGGCTGGATGAAACTCACTGACTTCGAAGTATCTCCCATGAAACCAAGTGCAGCCAAGTCTGGCTTACCTGTCGCATACGACACGGCCAGCTCCTTTTGCTTCGCTTTCAATAACGGCTGCACATCAGGTCCTCCGATAAAGAGCGTATGTTGATTCTTCAATTCTTCTTCTTTCATTACTCCGCCATCTGCAAGCTTCCAGTCCATTGGATGTGAATTCAAATAGAGCTTGCGATAGAAATACAGAAGTTGATCATCATTAATCGAAACTGTCGGCAAAACGACTAGCGCTCCGTCTTTTTTATCAATGAAAGGTGATGGGAACTGTGCAAAGGAAGGTAACTTCTCTCCATTCTCCTTCTCTTTAGGGAACGTGACGAAACTATCTTTCTCAATGTAGATCCAGCGGTTATGATCAGTCGTCACACATGGGTTTTTCGCCATCAAACCACTAGCCTGCAACTGCAAGCTAATCATACGACTTTCTTTAATCGCACTTTTCTCAATCGGCAACTGTATTGAATAGACCCCCTCTTGCGGATCGCTTAATTCGTCCAGATTAATCGAATGCGGTACATCATTGATCAGTACAGTTAATTCGACAGGTCCTCTGAATACATCTTCCGTTACATTCGTCCCGCTATGGTCAAGAGCTGAACGCTTCAAATGCAACTCAAGAACAGCCGCCTGATTTTTATCGATCGTGAACGGAGCATAATGGAAGAACTGTTGGCTCTCGCGATTCGAGCCGTTCAGCGTTAGATTATCCATTCCGAATTGACTGAGTTTCACCGTGTTACCCGACTCATTCGAATCACGAACTGGCATAGTACGAATGCGGAATTGTTTACCCGTCATCTGTTTAAATAACTTTGGATTCGTCAGAACGGAGACTCTTTCCGTTAATGCTGCCGGAGTTTCCGACATGACTAGTAACGCATCTACCTGCTCCTTGCCGTCCGTTACGGTTTCATAAGACAAGATCAGGGAATCTTCGATAGCCGTTAAAGACGCCTGTTGTATTAGACTCTTCATAGTAGAGCTTGAGAATTCATCTGTAGCACCTATGATCAGCACATTCGACGACAATGACTTCACGTCATCTTCCCGCTTGATTCGCACTGGGAATTGTTCATCGGTCGATTCAGATAAAAACGCACCTACTTTCAGTGCACTGTCGAGCGTTTCTACTGACGCTTTCTGTGGAATAATGATGGTTACCGGATACTTGCCTGTTCCGATGAATGCCTCAGGATAGTCCGCCAAGTACTGGTCTGGTGATTGCTTTCCGCCTAGCTGTAAATAGGAATCAACTTGAATCGCCAACCAGTTAGCGGATGTTCCTTGTTCCACACAAACCCCTTCCTTGATGACGCCATAGAACAATACTGTTATTTCATGTATACCCTGTTTAAGAGCTTCTTCCTGTAATGGAATAACGAGTTCTTTTGATTCATCTTCTCCCGTCAACAACTTCGAAGTAATCGGCTTACCGTCCACTTGCACAGTGAGCGAAGAAGGAGCAATCAATAGCTCCGAGTGTTGGAAGCGCAGGACAAGCTGCTGATCTTGTTCGGTACTATCTGATTTCATTTCATAAAAAAACGACACTTGTTGTTCAGGTCCCCGTAATTCAATCACCTTATTTGTAATAGGTTGCTTCGATGTAGCGGGACGGTCTGCGTCAATTAGAATTCCTTCTGCACGAAGAGATGCTTCACTGTCGGTAGCGGCGAACGCAAACGTCAACGCAATAGCAAACAGCAACATCAATATTTTTTTCATCGTCATTCCTCCGATTTCTTGCGGGCGTAGCGCTCCGTCTTATACCAACGCGCTTCCTGCCCGAGGATCATTCGCTTCGTTTCTAAAATGAGCGCATGCAGAACGAGGATAATCCACATCTGCGAATACGTGAAATACATTAAAATAACATAGAAAAAATTCTTTCGAGTCATCTCTGTTCGTTCAATGCTTAACGCAATCGTCACTTCCCCAATGAATAATAAAAACGCGAGTCCCCATAACACGAGCGCAACGTTGCCGATTCCTAACTGTATATCGAAGAACAGACTAGCGATGAAGATCGTGTTCGAAATAATGACGCCTATGAAGAATAGAAAATAAGTAAAAAAGAAGTAAAATAGGTCAAAGATGATACGCTTACGTTTTAATTTGAATATCTGCGTCAGAAATTTTAGCACGACGTATTGATTACCGCGCGCCCAGCGAAGTCGCTGATTCCACCAGACCTTTAGCGTTTCCGGCTCCTGTTCCCAAGTGATTGCTTTCGGGAAGAAGCGGATATGATAGCCGAGATTATAGACACGAATCGTCAGTTCGGTATCTTCCGCCATCGCTTTGACATCCCAGCCGCCTAGTCGTTCCATAATGTCACGGCGAATTGCGAAGTTCGTACCTGGAATCGTGGCGACTTTAAACCAGCTCCAGCGTCCAGCCTGCGCCATCCACTGGAAGCAGATCGTTTCGATGTTGATGAAGCGTGTCAGCCATGTTTCTTTTGCATTGATGACACGGAATTTCCCTACAACGGCACCCGCCATCGGATCATTCAACAGTCCCATGACCAAATACCAAACCGCCATCCGTTCAGGTGTGTTATCTGCATCGTAAACTGCGATAAAATCACTTTCCGAATGTGCTAATGCTTCATTCAGCGCGGATGATTTGCCGATCCCTTTATTCGGCTCGGTCGTCTCAATCATGCGAATAAACGGGAACTTCTTTGCAAACTCCTGCACAATTTCCCCCGTTCTATCAGACGAATTATCATTGATGACAATCACATCTAGCTTCTCTTTCGGATAATAGAGTCGTGACATCGCCTTCAGTGTCTGCGCAATGACGACTTCTTCATTATGTGCAGGAATGAAAACTGCGATAGTCGGCAACTCCCCCATGTTCTTTTCCCACTTCGGGATGACTTTTTCGAATGAACGATAGTGCCGATACCCGCCTTGCATGAGGAACATATGATAAAGCAACATGACCCAGATCAACGTAAGCGATGTATAAAATAGAATATTAACCAAGGCGATCACGCTCCTCAAACAGACGTTTTTTTAACCGTAACCGCAGACTCAGTACATACACTGCAAACGCAACAAGGAATAACGCGACGACCACTACGATCATCCAGAGCGATGCATTGATCGGATTTTCCTGTATCATCTTGGTCCACTTCTGCCATTTTGTAATCGAAGAAGTAGACTGTGCTCCTTCTTCCGTATACCGAATCGTAATATCTGGCGTATGCACACTAGGATTCATTTTGGAAAAATCAATCCACTTCATGCCTGGTACCGATTCCATCAGCCGAACCATTTTAGGCAAATACGACGCGCCGATATATGTGTGATACAATCCACCAATCACTGAACCAGGTACAGTCTGCAACTTGTTTATGTTCTGCTTCATTTCTTCTAGTGGCTCCGCCTCATCTGGTTCCACATAGCCAATCGTTTCCGGATACAGCGTCATGCCGGATAATCGGCTAGGTTTGGAGACGAAAAGTGGCATATTGACCAAGTGGCCATCCGTATCGCTTACTTGCATACGGCCGAATAACGTGGTGAAGTACTCTGAAGTAGCCGCGTATCCATTCGCACTCATCGTATATTGTGGAATTTTAACACCTATCGGATAAAGTCCGACATCTACGAGATGTTCAATCGCTAGTCTCTGTTTCGTGTGAACCATAGCAGATTCTGCCTGCAGATCTGCCGCGCGATAATTCATATAATCTTCATTTGACGAAAAATGTGTAGGTGATTGAATAGATGACGGCAACAAGTCAATCGGTGAAGAGCCAATCGGTTGATTCAGCTTCATATCCCAAAACTCATAGCCGACGAACTGTTCATCCAGGCGATAGCTGTGATCATAGCCATTGACGATCACCACACCACCGCGCATCTGAAGTAACTTCAATTCTTCGACTAACTCTTTATTCGTAGATAACAAGACCTTTTCTGCGGTCTCGGGGTTCACATGAACAGGCGTGACCGACAGGATGAACGGAATCCCATGGTCCGCTAAATACTCCCCTGCTTCACGGACATCATTCACTTTGGATATCGGCGTGATACCTTCGAGCTGGATGTACGCTGGATGTGTCATGGGATGTTTTACATCAAATATGTCATACAAAGCGCGTGACAAAACATATTTTTCCTCTGTACTGAATTCTGTCGTGGCAATGAATGAAACATTTTCATGCCGAACGATATACGGTATGCGCTGGTCAATCGTTTCCGCTTCCGCCAGTAACGTCGAGCCTTTTGGAGGAATAGCGTGGACCACCGATTTCGCCACGTCGAGCAAGTCGCCGTCGACACTACTGATGCGTTGCTCTTGTATGAAATCCCACTTCTGAAACTGCGGCAATTGATCCGCATTATGGCCAAAGACGAGTAACATCCCGTTGAACTGTCGAAGCTCACGCTGTATATTTTCTGGAACCTTTGCGACTGCATCTCCAACAACCACGATATGCTTGTATGTTTGAACAGTTTCCGGACGGATGTCTTCCGCTGCGATTACATCGATTGAGTCGACGAACGCCGATAGATTCGCTTCGGCCATGACGATTCGTTCATTCATTTCGCCGTCAGCTGTCATGTAGAGCAATAACAGACGCTCAGATGAATCAGCTTGTGCAGGAATAGGTAGCAGTAGCAGCAACAACGACACGAAAACTAGAAATTTATAGTTCACAGACCAACATCTCGCTTTCGAGTTGCTCGATCAATTCCACATGACTGTGCATGTTCTTCTCTTTCGTATAGACTTCATGCGCCACGCGAAACGTCAGCGAAATATACTTCCCATTCGACAACTGATGATTTTGTAGAGATTTCTTTAACTTTTCAAATACTACATCAATGAATGCATCGCCGGTATGCGTCAGCAATAGAGCAAAACGATCATCCGCATAGCGGAATTTCCTATCCGTTGAACGGATGACCGACTGCATATGATCAGCAAGTGAGGTTAACAAATACGTATACTCCTTATCGCCATAAAGAGTATGGAACTCTTCGAGGAAATCTATCTTCAATATAACCAACGTGAATGCCCCACCATAGCGATTAGTGCGACCGATTTCAATATCGAGTTCACCTTCCATGCGATGGCGATTATCAAAACCTGTCTCAGAATCGACAGCAACCAAAACGCGCAATTCCTTCTGGAGTTTACGTGTATGGCGATTTTGTTGCACGATTTGATCATGAATAGCTCCCGCCACCAGTACCGTCAATAATAAAATAAAACCGAAAACTAGCAAACTCCGTAAGGAAACCGTCAACGGATTAATGAATGTATCTGGCCTTAAAAAGAGTACTATCAAAGACGTCCCCATAACGAAAATTGAAAACAAACTACCTACCAATCCGACCACAGGACCTGCGAGTAGTGCCAAAACCGTCAGCAACAGTAAGAATACTGACAGTAACATTCCCGTCTGTCCTTGCTGCGAGAAGTAAAAAGCTACTGCTTGCAGACCGATTACTAAAAACGATAGTGACAGTAGCGTTTTAGTCTCTGGCTTAAAAAACTCCTTCATCATTCCCCCTCCTTTCAGCAATCAGAGCTAAAAGATTATCAAACGGATGTGTACTCTTTGAAGCTACATCAATATAACCACCATAATAGGACTGATTCGGATCCGTTTGTTGCATTGCTTTCATACTCCCGTAAAGCTCTACCGCCAAGTCATTCTCCTCCGTTTCAATCGCGAGTAGAATCCCAAGCGCATAGACCGCTACGGCTTCAAATTCAACTATGGGTTCACCTTCAGTCAAATCATAACGACCGAATAACTTCCCTTCTCTTGCGTATGTTTGACGGATGAATCCCACTAATTTCGAAACGTCCCCTCCCCACTGTGCATGGTGATAGCTCATATATAACTGATCGATCATGTTCGCTTCTGTTTCAAATATATAGCTATGCGTCGGCAAGTCGTAAGTCTTGGGCAAAAACCCAAGAGGAGTATTCGGCGCGTTTATCAACAACGCACGAGTTTTTCCGTAAGCTTCGTTGTCATGCGTTTTCATCCTATTTAATGCAGATGGGATTAAATAGCTAAGCGTCACTTGTTGTCCTTGACCTTTCGTTTTCACGTCTACGTAATCTACGAATATATGTTGATTAATTTGAAAGTCAACGAGTGCATTTTCTATTTTCTGCGCTAATTTTAGATACGAAGAATCCGACCATTTCTCTGCCGCATCATAGAGTGCATTCATAATCCGCAAGTCGTCAATAAAGGCATTGGCGGTAGCTTTCTCTTTATTTTTCACTTCCCACGTAACCAATCCATCGCGCGTCAAAAAGTACTTTTTCAGCACGTCTACTTGCTGATCAAAAGACTTTTGATCATCCCCCAACACCAAATATTCCATCCATAAGCCCACCGTCTCAGACAAGTACTCATTTTTCCGTGATGTTAAATCCGTTGCAATTCTTCCATCATCCTGCATGAGGTGATCACGAATGAAACGTTCTGCCAATGGAGCATCCTCCCTGCTGACCGGCGGCTTATTTGCAAAGATCGTATAATATTTCAGTCCGAGTAGTGCCAATAAAACGATAGCTAAAATTAGTATCCACTTCTTCATGTTACGAGCCCCCCTCTAGAACTTAATTCACGCTAGGTAAGATATGTTTAGTAACTATATAAATGACTAATCATGAAAAAACCAGTCAAGATATTGGTACTATTATTCCGGTTATATTGTTAACATCTTCATTTCATCTACTTCTTATATACTATAATTCAAGGTTATTAGTATGATTATATGCATTTATACCTAAAAAAGACTGCAGTTTGGTTGTTTGTAATCCATATGCATGAAAGGTTTGATCGTTACATGTAAGAATACAGACGAAGCTGACTGTCTGATTGATTATCCGGTTTCGCTTGAACATGAATTTCTCCACACCTGAGATACTGTCTGTCCAAAATCTACTCTATTTCTCTACATCTCACACACTGTATACCCGAATATTGAAAGTTCAGTACAAGTCGAGAATAATCACTACTACACGTGATAATTGCTCTACTTATTTCACTCTTCGCAATTAATTTCTAACCCGTTCCATTGACAAACGTCAGTGTATTGGATAGTATTGTCAAATTGTCTAATTATCATTTTAAAACTAGGGGGATGGAAAATGGCCGATGAAAAAGGGTTGAAGCCAGGCGAATCCAAAGCTTCACAAGCACCGGATACTAGTCGTCGTCGATTTATGAAAAATTCCGGTATGATCGTCGGAGGAGTTGCAGGTGGTTCTTTACTTGGCGGACTATTAACTAACCAATTTAAATCAGAGAATAGTACGCCGGTAAAAGAGGAGAAGAAAACAGCAGAGCCTACACAAGCGCGCATGTTCTTTGAAAGATACGAGGACTTTGTTGTTCTTGAACAAGCTACTGAACGCATACTACCAGAAGGTGCAAGTGGTCCAGGAGCAATTGAATTAGGGGTTCCGTATTTTATTGACAAACAAATGGCGGGCATTTGGGGGATAAATGGAACCGATTACAGACAAGGTCCATTTACAGTTGTAGATCCACCGGTTGATCAATCGAGTTTGAACAGAGGCCAGATTATGGTGACGGGACTTCGGAAAATGAATGACGAAAGTAAAAAACGTTTCGACGTTACATTTGATAAAGCTGAAGAAGATCAGCAAATTGAGATTATGCAAGACTTTGAGAGTTCTAAAGTGAAATTACGTGGCGTGAGTTCTGCTGGTTTCTTCGGATTGCTTCGTGAACTGACGATGGAAGGCGCTTATTCTGATCCACTTTACGGTGGTAATCGCAATATGGCTGGCTGGAAAATGCAAGAGTTCCCAGGGGCTGTACCTTCCTACGCTGATATCATTGAAAAAGATGAGTTCGTTCAACGAGATCCAATGAGTCTAACAAGTTATCAACAAAAATCGTAATATAAGGGGTTACTTACATGGCTGAAAAACTAGATAAAGTGGACGTAGTCGTCATTGGAAGTGGTTGGGCTGGAGGAATAGCTTCCGCTGAACTGAGTAAAGCGGGCTATAAAGTCGTCTGTTTAGAGCGAGGTAAAGAGCGAAGCACGAAAGATTTCATTGGTTCAAAAGATGAACTTCGTTATACAAAGCGTCATGAATTAGCGCAAGACTTAACGAAACAAACTATGACTTTCAGAAATAATGTCGGAGATGACGCGATTCCGATGCGTAAACATAATGGCTACCCGATTTATGACGAAGGTACAGGCGGCACATCGGTTCACTGGTCAGGCTGGTCGTATCGTTGGCTTCCATTTGATTTTGAAATTCGCACTAAAATCATTGAAAAATATGGTGAAGAGCGTATTCCAAAAGATATGATCGTACAAGACTGGGGTGTTACGTACGATGATATGGAACCCTACTATGATAAGTGGGAAAAAACGGCTGGAATTTCTGGTGAAGTGAATCCTCTAGGACCGCCACGTTCTGATGCCTATCCAAATCCGCCAATGAAAGAATCACCTGCTATTCGATTGTTTACAGAAGCTACGGAGAAACTAGGCTACCATCCATTCCGTATGCCCGCTGCAACGATCTCACAACAATATGTCAATCCAGATGGCGAAACGATCAATGCGTGTGTATTTTGTGCATTTTGTTCCATGTACGGCTGTGACTTTGCTGCTAAAGCCGACCCGATCGTAACGGTTCTGAAGACAGCACAAAAAACAGGGAACTTCGAATTACGTAACAACGCGCACGTAAAACGAATTCTGCATGATGGTAAAAAAGCGACAGGCGTATTATACGTAGATCCACTTACTCTTGAAGAATTTGAACAACCGGCAGATTTGGTTGTGTCGGCTGCCTTCTTCTCAGGAAACAATCGTTTAATGATGTTATCTGGAATCGGCGAGCCATACAATCCCGAAACTGGAAAAGGCGTAATCGGTAAGAGCTTCACGTCCCACTACACAGGAGTCGGTGGGAACTCAGCTACTGCCTATTTTGAAGAAAAGAAATTCAATACATTTGCAGGAGCTGGTGCATTAGGTTCTGTAATTGATGATTTCAATGGTGACCATATCGATAATACGGATACAGACTTCCTTCATGGATTTAACATCAGTATTTTCCAAGACGGTGCTGCAGCCATTGCCAATAACCGTGTTCCCCAAGGCACGCCGTATTGGGGTAAAGAGTTTAAAGAAAAATCCGTTCATTATGCGCACCGTTATTTAAATATTGGTGGGATGCAAGGCACAATGCCACATACACATAATTATCTGGACTTGGATCCAACGTATAAAGACATATACGGTGATCCACTTCTAAGAATAACAGCGAAGTTTACGGATCAAGAACGCAATATGGCAAAAATGATTGCGGAAAAATGTGCAGAAATCGCGGAAGCAATGGGAGCAGATATTGTCAACACTCCACCTGTACCTGATGATATAGAAATGACTTCTACAAGCGTCAATACACACGCAGCTGGCGGTGTTATTATGGGTGAAGATCCAGAAACGTCAGCTGTTAACACGTACTCACAAGTATGGGATATGGAAAACGTATTTGTTGTCGGCGGCTCTTCATTCCCACACTTCGGTAACTCCAATCCAACTGAAACCATTGGTGCATTTGCTTACCGCGCTGCAGAAGGTATGATTAACTACCTTAAGGGCAACGGCGGTTTACTAGTCGAAAGTAAGACAAGTAAAGAAACGGTTTAATATAGAAAATCCACACAAAAAGCATCTGCGTAAACGTAGATGCTTTTTGTGTGGATCATATATCATGTATTGATTTACTGGTGTCTGGTTGGGTATTCATTAGCTAAACGTGTTTTTCACTTTGAAGTCTTTACCTGTTTTCACAGGACGTGCAGATGTTGCCTTCGCTTCATCCGATTTCTTGAAGATACCAAATGGCTTTCCTACCGGTATGAATTCTCTGCCGAAATGTTCGTTCAGAACTGCTGCCCCCGCTCCGTAGAACGACAGCAATGAAATAATCATTTCTGAGTAGGCCGCCAATTGCTGAGGAAATGCACCGAATAAGCCAAAGCTATCGAGCGCCAAGCCGATAAACAGAAAGTTGATGAAGAAAAATATAGAGAATAAGACCTTATGTGTTTCCATCGCACCGATCGTCAAAAATAGAGTGAGAATCAGATAGCCGACGAATGCGAAACCTAATTGATGCGGATCCACTCCTGCCGCCAGTGTTTCTCCGAAGATCCCTCGTTGCATCATCCAAGAGGCAGCAACCGCAAGCCAGAAAAGTCCGTATGCACCGAATGCCGTAGCACCAAATGTGTTATTACGCTTCGTATCGATCACGCAAGCAAATAATTGAGCGAAACCACCGAGCAGTATCGCCCAAGGGATAACAAAAGAAACATCTGTCGTGATGCCCAATTTTTGTGACGACGCAACGAGTGTTACCATCGCCAAACCGAACAGTCCTATTGCAGAAGGATCTGCGTTAACTATTTTTGTTTCTTGATTTTGATGTATACTCATGACAACCTCCTGTAAATCCAACCAAACCTCACTCATACTAGCACTAATTACTATTTCAGGAAATCAGTTTTTCATAATTCCTTTCAATAAAATTAATGTTTTGATCGATTTGTGCTGAATTAGTCAAAATTGGAAGTAAATTTCATGATTAGCAGACAAATTCCTAACCTTCTATATCTCGTTTAGTAAATTGATTGATACCAAGGATAAGCAAAACAACAGCCACTGCCACCAATCCACTCGCATGCAGCCAGTTCATGTCCTCAATTGGCAACTTGGAAACATAGCCGAATGGCGAAAGCTTTTCCATCCATCCAGGAAACTGGAACAAACCCCCTAAATACTGCGTAAGGAATCCGTAAAATAAATAGAGCCAAATGAATCCCGTCGCCTTTTGTGCGATCCCTATCAAACACATGCTAATCGCAATCATCACGACCACCGCTGGAAAGTGAACGATACTAGCTTGCCATACGGTTAAGAACGCGAAGGGATCTTCCATAGATGTGGTGCCAGCTAACCATAAACCGAGTGCCGAGAAGCTCAGCATCGCAAATCCAGTGCACAACGCCAATACCAAATAGGAAACTAGTAACTTGTTTCTTGAAACCGCGCGACCTAGCAAATGATCTACGCGTGATTTCCGCTCTTCGCCTACTACTTTATGAATGGAAAGCAATGCGGGAATCGTACTGATAAACGCAAGTACCGCCATTAGCATCGGCAGAAACTGAGTAGTCAATGAACTGTTTTCATCCGCCACAATCATCGCAGCGAGCATGTCGTTGTCTTGAAAGAACGAATCCAAATCGCCGAGAACGGAACCGTAAGACAACCCGAGTACTAGCATGCCGATTGACCATGAAATGAACGCGGTTCTTTGTAGTCGCCACGCGAGTCCAATCGGATGACGCAACAAAATCGAAGCATGTGCACGACCGCTTCTGGACGGAAGAAAGCCTGAGCCAATATCGCGTTTGCCCTGCAGAATGATTGCTAACGCGAACCATACAAGACTTGTGATAACTAATCCCCCTACCGGCAACCAGTTATTGTCGCTGTACGGCTGAACTTGCGTAAGCCAGCCAAACGGTGGAATCCACTCGGTAATTGATCGCAATACATAACAGCCGATCATCACGGTAAACGACAGACCGACTGCCCCCCGCGAACTTTCCGAGAGTTGCGAGCAAACTGCTGTCACCCCTGCAAAAAACAAGCCGATCGCACCAAGCGATGCGCCGTAAATAAGTGATCCAGCTAATCCCATACTGTCGAATGAAAGACTATATAATCCGACACCGATTAACAACGCGAGTAGCAAATTGACACCGAATAGCGTAAGCATCGAAGCCGTTAGTTGCGAATGTCGAGCAATCGGCAATGAACGTAGTAATTCCGCCTGCCCCTCTTCTTCCTCTGCCCGCGTATGGCGCACCATCAATAAAATATTCATAATGGCGACTGCGATGGCGGTCATCAACAGCATTTGATGGGAGACCATGGCGCCGAGCGTGTAATTTGCCAGATCTCCAGGTCCTACCATTGCCTCCATCGCGGGATTTTTCATCGTTTCCGCCATTAAATTACGATCTTGCTCAGTCGGATATAATTCATGGAACGCAGGCGGTACGACAAGCGTCATGGCGGTGATTCCCACTAGCCACCACATATAACGCATGCGATCTTGCCGGATCATGAATCGGGATAAACGGAGAACACCTGCAAATGAGGCCCCCTTCATCACACGTCCCTACCTTCCGCGGCTTCTTCATAATGCTGCATGAATAGATCCTCAAGCGTAGGCGGAGCACTTTCGATCTTCCGTATACCGTGCTCGCTTAGCTTGTGCATAATCGCTTCCATTTCCTCTGCATCCGCATGAAATGTCCAGCCGGTTTCTGTCGGTACTACATCATGGACACCTTGCCACGAAGCGAGCGCCTCAATTGGAGTTCTCGTCTCCACTGTCAGCTGCATTCGTGTCAAATGCCGAAGTTCATTCAACGTACCGCACTCGATCAGACGCCCTTGCCGGATGATACCCACGCGATCGCATAGCCTCTCGACTTCTGACAAAATATGGCTCGATAGCAACACCGTCTTCCCTTCCGCTTTCACTTCTGCCACACATTGCTGAAACACTTTTTCCATTAAAGGATCGAGTCCAGACGTCGGTTCATCTAACAGAAATAATTCCGCATCAGAGGCAAATGCCGCCACCAAAGCAACTTTCTGCCGATTTCCTTTCGAATACGTTCGGCACTTCTTCGTCGGATCCAGCTGAAAACGTGCCAGTAACTCTTCACGCCTTTGTTCATGAACATTCCCTTGTAGACTAGCGAATAAATCAATCACTTCGCCACCAGTTAGCTGCGGCCATAAATTCACGTCGCCCGGCACATACGCAACACGTCGATGAATTTCCACCGCGTCTCTCCATACATCCTTGCCGAAAATCGTTGCCGTTCCCTCAGTAGCACGAAGCATACCAAGCAGAACTCGAATCGCTGTCGACTTCCCTGCCCCATTCGGTCCAATGAAACCGAACACTTCGCCGTTCTTCACTGTCAAATCCAGTCCATCTAACGCCTGATGCTTACCGAAAGTTTTCGTCACTTGCTTCATCTCAATCACATTCATCTGCATGCCCTCCCTTAGTTTGAGTCAGAGCTTGTTGTTGATTGTAGTGTAGCATATGACGATCATACTGAAGACATTTCATTTAGTTGCACCAAAAAACAGACACGCGATGCATGCCTGCTTTCCTACTACTTATCCAATTAATCAAACACCATATCATCTTCTTCACTAACAGCCGCATACACGTGTAGATAAGGCCCCAATTTACTCACTCGGACCGTAATACCGTAGTAAATCCTATGACTACCTGGTACTACCTTACTATCCGGGAAGTCCACAAAGAATTCTCCTGTTTTCTTTGGCGTAATACGGAACACATTCGTCCCCGGATCTCGCGACACGGTCGCAATTTCCTCACTTCCCTTAGGCAGCACATGCTGACCAAGAAGAGCGCCATCCCAAATCTGCAACACTTCATTCGGCTTGATCGGGGTGATATGCGTGTAATAATAAAATTGATCTTTGTGCTCAGTAGACGTAACGTAATAACGCATAACTTTGCCATCCTCATACTTGACCGTCGCAATGAATTTTCCTGGCTGATCAAAATAGATCACATGACAATATTGAAGCGTATCATTTTCGCATCGCTCAAATTTGACACGTTCATTCACCAGATCCCCTTCCTCTGTAGAAAGAGAAATCGACTCTGCATCTATGAACGCTTCGTTGTTTTCTCTTCTTTCATAATGCATCCATAGTTCTGCTGGTGTCGAATAGATATCAGTTGTCTCTTCCAATGAAATATCCCATGCACCATTGACCTTTTTGACATGCACATAGTACTTTCTGTAGTTTTTATCATCTGTATCGGATGAAGCTACTCCTGAAAAGGTAAGTGTAGCGGTTCCTTCTTTCTTCGGCACAATATGAATCATCGTTTTCAAATTCACTTGACTCGGTATTTCACTGTCTCCCACAATATCAAATATATCCGAGTTCGTTTTGCTGACATCGTTGAATCTTTTCCATTTAAAATCTTTCGCATGCATCGTCAGAATCCCTGGCTTTACATCTTCTGCTGCTTTCAGTAACTTTGCTGCTTGACCTCTTGTAATCGAAGCATTTGGGCTGAATGTCGTTGGAGACGTACCTGTTGTCAGCCCAAGTTGATACAGACTATAAATTCCATCTCTGTGGCCGTTTTTATGCACAACATCTTTAAATCCATAATCCGGATCACGATACAGCGGCAATTCGAACGCTTTGATAATGATTGAAGCCATTTGCGCACGTGTAATCGAATCGTTCGGTCCGAATCGTCCGTCACCATAGCCATTGATGACACCTTTTTGCGCTAATGCCGCAATCGCCTTATAGTAACCATTTGCAGTCGAAACGTCTTTGAATTTCGGATCTTTTACGTTCGTAGTCTCAAGTTTCGTCAACTTCACGATAATAGCAGCCGCCTGCCCTCTCGTGATTGATTCGCTCGGACGAAATGTTCCGTCTGGATAGCCTCCAATTATATTGCGTGACGCCAACTCATTCACCGCTTCCGCAAAATGCTTCGAATCTGGAACGTCCGGAAATCTCGTTTTGTCTGCAGCAGCGCTTGATAAAGGAAAACCGCATACTAGCAAAATCACCCCAAGTAACGCTATCATTTTATTCTTCATTCGACTTCATCCTCTCCATAATCTAGTAATATAACGTACAGACGTAGAAATACAGAGATAGTTTCAAAACTTTTTGAATTGATCTCCTTCTGGAGAAATGCACTACTTATTAGAAATCAACCTTTTTTGAATAATCAAACACCACGCGGTATAGTAATACTAATACAAAGGAGGTTCCTAGTATGAATACGAAACGTTTTGAAATAATCGAGAAACAAGGCAAACTGCAGCAATTCAAAGTAATCCGTGACAATGAAACAGGCGTGCTTTATATGTCCAGAGCACAAGATTACGGTCTTGGAATGACAGTCCTCGTCGACGCGAATGGAAAACCACTCGTGGATGAAGAGTATTTACGATCGGGTCGCTAAACTATGTAGACATCCACACTCTATCTGTTTCTCAATGAATAAGATTCTTTCAAGCGGACATACTGGCTACTACTAGATTGTCAATATAGGAGTGTGAATAGGATGTTGATTTGCGAAGCTTGGACTAAATATGAAGCAGATAAACGCATTGAGGGATATTCTCCTTTGACACTAAAAATGTACAGTTATCAATGTGCCATGTTGAAACGATTTATCGGTGATGTATCCATGGAAGATATCACAACGGATGAACTAAAAACCTATCTGATTGAAAGCGGCAGTCACTTAAAGCCTTCAAGTCTCGGACACCGTGTTCGATTCATCCGATCATTATTCAAATGGACACATGAAGAAGGATTTATGGCGAAAAATCCAGCGTCTAAATTAAAAGAGCCTAAAATGGGTCAACGCATCCCAAAGTTCCTTTCCAAACATGAAATAGAACATTTACGCGAAGCCTGCGACACCACGATGGAGAAAGCCTTGTTCGAGTTTTTCTTTTCAACCGGTTGCCGTATAGGAGAAGTAGCTACACTCAATCGGCAAGATATCGATTTCATCGGCAACTCGGTCATCGTGCTCGGTAAAGGTGACAAAGAACGCGAAGTGTATTTCAATGTACGGTGTGCGATTTGGCTAAAACGATATTTAGAAGAACGCGACGATCAAGACCCCTGCCTATTCGTCACCGAGCGGAATCCGAAGAAACGTATGAGCATCGATACACTGCGTTATACTCTCAAGCGTGTATCGAAACGCTCAGGTATTAATAAATGCATACACCCTCACCAGTTGCGGCATAGTTATGCTACGCATCTGATTAACAACGGTGCCCCGCTTGAAGTAATCCAAAGTTTACTTGGACACGAAAAAAGTGAAACTACACGAATTTATGCGCACTTGAGCGGGAAACTACGCCATGACTTGTATAGTAAGTATTTTTAATGTGGATCAACTGTAAAGATACTTATGACTATTCGTCAATCCTAAGAACGATACGAAAACAGTATACATCCATTTAAAGACCCCCCTCACGGAATTTGTAAGGGGGTCTTTAAAATATGAATTTGTGTATTTGGTCGTTTGTTACGCTGGTATCATAAAGTCATGATTCCTGAAAAAGACTTCTTCCACTTGCACAAATGGCATGTTCAGAACGATGCTGAACTATTATTTATTAAAGGACTTTGAAAAGGCATTGAAATAGCATGAAATTTTGAGTAGTATTGTAAAATATATACAGATACAAAAAGCACGAATTGAAACATCAAATCCATAGCGATAGAAATAATCTTAATAAGTAGTTGCTTATTTGTTTCTGTGGGTTTGGGTTTATGATGATGTTCCATAAACGGGCCATTTAAAGTTATAAGAAAAGCATTACTATGAATCAATTAGGTTGTGAGGGGTGAAAATATTGGCTTCACAAAAGAACAGTAAATGGTCACTTGTTTTAAGTATGGTAGGTGTAATTGCATTTAGGATAAGTTATCTTATATCTGAAAACCCAACTTTATTAGAAAAGGTCGTTATAGGAACATTCTTTTTCTCTGGAATTGCCCTTATGATAGGCGGTATTATTTTAGGTATTCGGGCATTCAAAATGGAGAAAGGAAAACTCAAATATTTGGGTTTTGCAGTAATAATTCTCTTTATGATTAGTTTAGCTTTACCACTATTGCTAATGGCTTTATTTGGGTTTGGAGGATAACTTGTATAAGTCACTTCTTCAAACGGGTGCGTTTATGGAACACAACCGTTCAACAATAGGGCCATTTTGCGAAGTAAGAAAGTGTGAAAAATACTAGTCTGGGGAGATTAGAAATGAAAGATTGTTTATTTTGCTATCCAGAATTAGAACCAACCCAAAACGTAATTATGGGCAATGAATTTTGTATGTTTTTACAGTTAGACCAAGCCAACCAGGAAGGTATTCAACTTGAAGGTGCAGGAATAATTGTACCAAGGAAACATAGGGAAACAGCCTTTGACTTAACGCTTGAGGAATGGAATGCTACATACACACTTCTTCAAGATGTGAAAAGATACTTAGATGAAAAATACCAACCGCAGGGATATAACATTGGTTGGAATTGTGGTGAAGTTGGGGGGCAGCATATATTCCACTCGCATTTTCACGTGTTACCAAGATATGAAGATGAACCACTTGCAGGTAGGGGTATTAGATATATGTTTAAGAATCCCAATAATCAAAGACTAGATTCTTAATATATTTGGTTATTGATAAATCGTAGTACCGCATTCGGATGCGTTTCTTGAAGAAAGAATTGCACCTGTTTGAAGTAATCGGGCCACTTTTGCAAAAAAACAGTAAATAAGATTGTTTGAAAGGATTGGAGGGTTAACCATTTTCCTTGTAGTGATTATCATTTTATTAATTGTTATGTACTTATTGTTCAGTGGAAAAGCTCTGTATAATAAATGGATGAAAATATTGGTGACATCTTATTATCTTATTATTACTTTCGTATTTATCTATGGTTATCATCGTATTCACAAGAAATACAATATGTATGACGGACCTGTCATACCAGAGGGCTGGGATGTGAATAGTAATTGGGCATACGGGTTTAGTTTTGCTTTTATCATACCAATCGCGATTCTTTGTTTATATGCAATAATTCAAAATATAAAGCCGATGGAAAAAAATCGTTGGACTTATTTTATAAAAGCTATATTGCTTAGTGTAATAGTATTATTTTTTTTATTTAGTATTTTTAATCTTGCATATGGTTTGAGTCCTTGATTTGGTTTACTAGCCATGGTTAATTTAACGGATGTGTTTCTTGCATAAGATTTGTGCTTCAATCGGGCACGCTTAAGACTGAATTAGGGTTGTATTATAATAGAGCCAAATTGATGGGTTAGAGAAGATGATCTGTAATGAAAAATGAATATTCACGGAAATGAATTGCGTAATTAAACATAGAGAGGGAAATTCCATGTCAAATAGAAATGTAAAAGTATTCAGGGTGTCATTCATTAGCTTTATGTTTCTACTTACTGGAATAATGTTCGCTGCCTGTTCGAATACTGAGGCAGGAGATCTAAATGAAGGTAGGTTTACAGTTGGCAGTATGTCCTATGATGATTTCCCTCCAGATAACTCTTACTTCTTGGTCGTGCCTATTGAATGGACCGGAAGCCAACCTGCTGTTATTGACTCCATTAAGATAGTGATTGGCGACGCAGAGATACCAGATACTGAGGGTATCTCTTACGAGTTTTACGGTGGACGTCCAAATAAAGCCATTGGAGTTTATCCCGAAGATACTATAGGTGGAAAACAAAATATTCAAGGATATGAGGTCAAAGAAGAAGGACGTCTTATTCTGAAAGTGAAATTAAGTAACGTAAATAAAAATACTAATAGGCAGTTGAAAATCCATTATAGCGTAAACGGAAAAAATAGAGAGCAAACTATATCAACGTCAACTGTAGAAGAACTTTCAACTAAATAGTTCATCAAAAGGGTGCAATTCTCGTAGACGAATTTGCCCCCTTTTCATTAACTGATTCATTATAATATAGTGGAATTCTTTATTCATTAATTAAAATATAATATAACTTGGTACTATTTATAAATTCCATTTCATCCTTGCATAGACAACAAGCATCAGAAAGTTCGCAGCAGCACTAATAGCCGTACCATAAGCAATCGCGGAAGCGCCAAATGAGTCCATCATCAGATAGATAACTGCTAAATTGATGCCGAAGACACTAATTACACTAAATATTACAGGCACCATTGAGTTTGCCTTTGCATAGTAGAATCGAGTGATAAATGTATTCGCAGCGAGGAAAAACATTGAGAGCGAAAATGCACGGAATATCGGCACCGTAAGCAAGACTGACTTACTAGTAAATTCTTCACGTTCAAAAACAAGACTGATTAGCGGCTCTGCAAATAAATATGCGATAGCTGTTACTGGTACGAGTAGAGCGAGTAGATAAAGCAAACCTTTTTTATAAAGAGTTCGGATCGTCTCATTGTCACCCTCACCTTCTTTTTTACTAAGGAGAGGATAAATTACGGTCGTTACTGCAGTCATCAAGATTGCCTGCGGAAGTCCAGTCGATTTTGAAGCAATATTAACTGCGGTAGTTACTCCTTCTCCAAACCAGCCAGACACAATCCTATGAATAAGAATATAGAACTGTAAAGAAGCTCCACCAAACAATATAGGCAAGGCTATAACCCATAACCTCTTAACATCTTCAGACATGCCAAAAGATAGTTTTAATGAATATAGTTTCGATTTTCGAAATCCAACATAAAGAAATCCACCCATCAACAGTGCACTACACAATGCACCTATTCCATATGATTCGGGACCGAAATAACTGGTTAAAAAGACAGCTATTCCAACGAAAGCGACATTATACAAAAGAATTGAAAAACTGGATAGATTGTATTTACCGTTTGTATTTAGCACTCCACTCATCCACGTTGATAAGACAAGAATAATTGAAGATGGCATCATCCAAAGGTATAGATTGCGTAACAATTCATACTCCTCTGCACTCTGAGTCTTGAAAAATAGTTTCAAAGTGGGATCTACAAAGATGATTAATGTAACGGTGACGAAAACTGCTGTCATAAGAATGGTCGTAAGTGACTTTCGAACATACATAGTTTTATCTGATCTTGTCGAATGATACACGGATATAAATGCCGTCGTTAATCCACCACCAACAACGAGGTAAATAAAGTTTGGAATTGAGTATGCGTTTGCAATTGCATCAGCAGTATTCGACGTACCATACTCATTCGTTATAGCTATCTCTCTAATAAAACCAAATAACCTGGCCAGTATATTAATGATCGCAACGGCCCCAATAATCTTCATCATTTTACTCATTGATACAATCTGACCCTTCTTCACGGAACTAAATGCAAAAATGATTCCGTAGTAATTTATCAAACGGAGACTATGCAATGTTTTAAGCACAACTGTTCCATAGATTATATCAGAGTTGTCTTACATGAAATGTAAAATCCTTCAAAACGGTAAAATAAGTTTCGGCAATCGGAGGTATCAATCTGTAGACCACATATAATTAAAATAAAAAGACGACTATGAATATAATAATGAATTTCAATCGTCGTTACACAGTTATGTAAAGAGAAGTATTCCTTTATTATCATACGTATTAAACTAAGGTAGTTTAATACATGCGGCAATCGGGCGCAATTCCGGAATTAAAGATTGTGCCTTTTTCGAGCCACAAGATATGATAAGTGGGATTGTTATTTTGTGTTTGACAGGAGGGACTTAAAAGCAATGGCTTTAAGAAAAGTACCAGACAAAGAATTTACACTTACTCTTCATGCGGAAGAGTGGGAATATATCTTAGCAGCGTGCGAGGAAATGTCTTGTGTATACGAGAGGTCTGATCCGATAGCCCACTGTTGTGATTTGAACGAGATGGTTCCGAAAATCAGATGGATGATGGGTATTCCCACTACTGATGATGGCGATGATTATTTTGAGAAATGATATATTTTAATTTTGTATTCATCTATAATCGGTCTCGATTCTAGTATAAAGAATCTGCCTCTTTTCAGTAATAGGGCCAGTTTACTACAAGAAGGGGTTAATTAACTTTTAAAGAATATTTGTAGAGGGAGGTGTCCATTTGAAAAGGATATTATTAGGATTAGTTGTTGTTATGGCAATGGTTTTTTTATACATATATCAGTCACCTATTATGAGTACAAATGATGCGATAGTCAGTGCAGAAAAACATTTGCAAAATCCACCAAAGGAGTGGAGAAAGTCAATATCTTATGTTGATTTAAAGGAAATCCCAATGGAAAATGTTAGTGTATCTCTAAATAAAAAGAGTGGGTTCTGGAACGATTTAACAAATAGAAAGCAATGGGAAGTAACAATAAAATATGATGGTAGTAAACCAACTGTTGTTATAGATGCTTATACTGGGGATTTTATTGATTTATATGGACCGTTAAATTAAGAGGTTACATTTTCATTGTTCAACGATCAATTCGAAGTGTGAAATTAAGAGTTATCGGAAAGGAGCAGATGAAATGGATTATTTGTGGTTTCTAATTAAAGAGCGTTACATGCTTCTTTCTATTTTTCTATTTTTTATATTTGTGAACTTGTTTTTACTTTTAGCTATTTGGAAAAAGCGTTCTGATATGCCTAAAAGCTTAACCGTAATAATAACTATAATTTGCACGATCATAATTGTTTTATCAATATTTGCATTAGTATTTGCAGTTTCCTTTGGATATAATTCCTGAAAAAAATTCCGACAATCGGGCGCGATTATTTAAGAAATGTCTCTGTTCTTCTTCAACTAACGGGGCAGTTTAGTTGAATAAGCAGTTAACTATTGAGAACACTAAAAAACGAGGTGTTTTCTTATGAAAAGAGTTCTTATTTTAATTATTGCTATTTCTCTTTTTGCTGTTTTAACTAAAGCTAACGCAATAAATGAATATGATGAAATTGCTAAGTCTGATAAAGCGGATGTTACCCTTTATGCAAAAAAGATGAATGGATTATATACAGATTTCAAAATTGAATTTCAAGGTAGCATCCTTTCGAAACCTTACTGGATGAACACTACAAATCCCGCTTGGTCCCCGGAAATTATCTATGAGGATATCAATCGAGACGGCAAAAAAGAACTGATCATAATTTTGACTAAAGGTACAGGTACTGGAGTTTTAGAACGCGAAGTTCATGTTTTCCAAATACAACAGCGAAAATCCGATAAGATACAGTTTGAGATGCCGGTTGAGGTGCTGGTTGATGATCCAATAGCGATATTATTAAAAAACGTAAAAACCGAGTTAACGCCAAACAAAGCTAATGTTAGTATTGGTGACAAGAAATATACAATTGATATTAAACCTTTGGGAATTCAATCCGAAAATTTATTTAGTGATATATACTTTGGTAATATGATCGATTTTGAAATAAAGGACAATCAACTTATTGCAAAAATCGGAGGACAAATTTCTCCGGCAGGAGGATATATAGGTGATATTCAAATTACGTATATATTCAAAGATAAAATGTATCAAGCCAAATCAATTGAATTTAAACCAAATGAATAATGTGTTGTTAAACTAACGGGTGCGATTGCGGGATAAAGGATTTGTGCGGATTCAATAATCGGGCCAACGTATGAACTACACTTGCATTAAATAAGCAAATTCAAAACACAGTGTTTATTAACTAATCTAATGTTCGAAGGGATGATTAAAATTCTGGAAATTATTTTCAACAATTTTCTTTTTTGGTTTGTATGGCTACCTCTTATACTTTCAATTTCCATAATTGTTGTTTATAAAAAAGAAAATAAAGACTTTATAAAACCTTTGTTAATATTTTTAGGAGCCTACTATATCGCAAGAACAGTATTTTATATCCTATAACATTTATTCCAATTTCCTTTTGGTATGAACCTATAGCAAAAAAATTCTCGGCATAAACAGTTCTTTTCGATTGCTTTGCAAGAGATTGAATCTATATCGCAATCGGGGGCAATTCTTGAAAATGGATCTGGCTCATTCTGCAATCGGGCCAGCGCGACAAGTTCTGTGATAAATGCCTTCGGCATGAAAATACAGGAAATTTATTATGTAAATTTCAACTTTACAACGAAGAATAGGAATGACGAAACCATGTTTTCT
>NZ_PDYT01000021.1:0-51113 GCF_002743175.1 Sporosarcina sp. P20a | reverse complement strand
CTTGGTCGAAGACCTTACCAAAGAATTGTTATATCCAGTCAAAGAAATAGAAAACGCCCCAAGAATCTTTATGATCGATTCTTTGGGGCATTTTCTTTTATATTAAACAACGTGTTCACTGTTTGACGCTTACGAACCAACGTGACGCGTACCCTTCAGTCTCTGCGAAAAAAGTGATTTGAGTCTACTTCTTAGAATGATTTTATGCTATTATTATTCCTATGAGAAAACCAGACAAGAAAACCCAACTTACAATTGAAGAGCACGAGAAGAAGAACGAACAGTATCATGTATTATTTAAAAAATGTATGAATTTCACTTGCGATTTCAATAGAAGAAATCAATTCTTCAACTATTTTCTTTTACGATAAAAAAGCCACCAAATCGTTTGCACGATCAGATGACTTTACATTTTGTATGCTCAAAAATTGTCAGACTAGCGTCTGAATTGTGTGGTGCACAGGTAGCCTTTTCAAGTGGCTCCAATTACTTACATTTATTTCCTTAATATAATTTATTGATGACATAATCATTGTTTCCAGCTCCTCTTTTACTGGTGGGTAGGTTAGGAAGTCCTATAGTTGGTACTCCCCTATAGCCTGGAAAAAGTGGTTTATTTGTGTTTTAATCAATCTATTTCATATAATACATATGATTTTTAAGAATCTGTTGAATCTAGTCTAACATTAACAGCTGACTGTGTCTGTTTACTTAAAGGTAGATGAGGTTTTTCGAACTGAATTATGAGGTACTAGTGACTCTACTTATAAACTAGAATTACCATGCATCAAAATATCTTCCAATTCAGATGTTAAAGTTCTATAATCCAAACTTTTAGCGGCTGTTAATGCATTATCACAATATATTTTGTACTCATTTTCTCCCATACTGTAGAAGTACATTACACCTTTCGCTATCTGATTTGCGCTTGAATCTTCCGTGACAATTCCACAATTATATTTAGTGATTGGATTATAACTCATTTGTATAGTAGATAATATTGGTTTTCCACTAACAATATACTCTGATAATTTATTCAAACTACCTCCATATCTAAATGTAGGCGTCGGTTTACAATGTAGGATATTTAAATCACTTCTAGAAAGTATATATGGAATATATTTTTTATCTACTTGCCCCTTAAATACCACGTTATCAATTTCTTCATTCGCACATTTTCTTATTAATGCTTCTTTATCTGAGCCTTCTCCATAAATAATAAATATAATTTTACTACTTAACTCTTTAACTTTTTTTGCTGCATTAATAATTGCTTCAACATCATTAGCTAATCTAATTGAACCTGTATATATGACTTTAAATGTATCAGGATTTTCTAATTCTCTATCTTCCAAAGGGTAATCTACAATATTCTCTTTGTATACTTTAGTATCAACACCGTTTGTTATATTATGTATTTTGGACATATCGAGGATTGTATCCCATGATCTATCTTTAATATAATCTTTCCCACCAGGCATAGTGAATATCAAACTATCTGATTTACGATAAACATACTTTTCAACAGAATAAAGGATTTTTATGAATGGATTGTTCTTGGATAATCTTAAAAGTCCAACAATAGATTCTGGCCATAAGTCTCTGACTTCAAGTATAAATTTCACTCTTAATTTCTTTGCGATAAATAAGGGCGAAAGTGCAAATAATACACCTAGGTCGCAAACGATAACATCGGGTTTTAAAGATATTTTTTTATAATTCATTAATAGTCTAATTGGAAATTGTAAGTGGTTTATTATTCTTTTAATACGACTACCTTCATAATTGCTAGTTTTAATATGAATAAAATCTAAATCTTCATAACTTCTTTCGATAACTTTTTTAGGCTCATTATCCATGAGGTTGATATCAGTATTATGAATAGTACTTGCTGAAATAATTTTCACTTTATGACCGCTTAAATTTAAATACTTTGCCATAACATTATTTCTTACTCTTACCTCATATTCAGGTGGCATAGCATAGTGATTAATGATCCAAATGTTCATTACAATTTAACTCCTTAATAATTCATCGAATTCCATAAATGATATATTGAACTACAACCTTTAAACCTGTAATTTAGTTTGCTATAAAAATTATTTGCAACTATATTATTTATCTGAGTTCCAACTTGAATCTTTGTAAATTTGTTTTGGAAAGAAAATTCTTCTAATTTGGACATTAAAGACTTACCTACCCTTTTGTTTGCAAATCTTTTATCAACAGCTATTAACTCAACAATAATAGTTTTATCATCATTCTTTGAAAATAGAATGAACCCAGCTATTTCATTTTCCCTTTTTGTTATTATGAAATACTTATTCTTTTTATTAAATGCTGAATTAATCCAATGTAAGTAAACATTATTTTTTTTACAAGTAGATAGATAGGGGTCATTAATAAATCTAGAATGTATAAATTCATTTTGTGCAATATTTTTCACTTCTTTATTTTCGGGAAATGAATTATATATATAACTTTCTATATCAGAAGAATTTTCTTCTTTTTGAATTTCTTTTTCGAATTGAACATTCATATCTGCTAGGAATATATTGTCCATCTTACCTAACCAAATGTTATTTTCATTTAAGTTATTAAGGTTTTCTATAGTAATGAAATCATACCTTTTCATTTCATTTATAACTGTCGATTGATTTTCTTTTGATAGCACTCCATTTAAAATCACTCTAGCAGAATTCACTCCGAAGTATTCAGTATCCCAGACTAGCTCTTTTACAGAAAAGTTATTATTCATTTTTTCCACCTTCTGTATTCTTGTTATCTGATTCTATAAACACGCCTTTTCTTAGTAAGATCGTACTTATAGTCTTTAATAATATTTTTAGATCAAACATAAATGAGATGTTATTTACATAATACACGTCATTAATTAACCGCTCTTTCCATTGTATAGTATTTCGATAGTATGCTTGATTATATCCCGTAATTCCAGGCAAAACTTTAAGTTTTTTAATTTCTGAATCACTATACTGAAGTATGTGTTCTGGCAAGTCTGGTCTTGGACCGATAAAACTCATATTACCTAACAGTACGTTAATAATTTGTGGGATTTCATCAATGCTAGTTTTCCTTAAAAAGCTTCCTACTTTAGTTACTCTTACATCCTTATCTGAATTATATGTTGAACCATCCTCATTTCTTAAGTCAGGTGCGTTTTCTTTCATTGTACGGAGCTTATACATTTTATATGTTTTTTCATCTTTACCTAATCTAAGCGCAGCATAAAAAACCGATCCTTGATCCTCAATTTTTATCGCAATTGCACATACAATAATTATTATTAGTATCAATGGCATCAAAATTATTGAAAATAATATATCTAAAAATCTCTTTATTATTTCACTATACATTAATAGTATCTCCTACTTGTTTAAATTAGACTTAATAATGTTTGACAAACATATTTCACTTGTTCAGTAGTCATTTTAGTGTGCAAAGGTAAAGTAATTTCATTTTCATACATTTTGAAAGCGTTAGGGAAACCTTCTATCTGAAAGCCTAAATCCTTATATGCTGTATGAAGTGGCAGAGGCTTATAATGAACATTAGTAGAGATGCCCTTTCGAGCCATTTCAGTAATAATATGATTTCTAAAATCTTCATCTTTATCTATTAATCTGACCATATATAAATGCCCACTCGATTTGTATTCATCTGAAAAATGCTTTACTTTCTGAACTCTATCACTATTAAGTAACTCATCATACATCATAATAAGTTCTTTTCTCTTTTTTAATAAATCAGGATATCTTTCGAGTTGAGCTAATCCTATAGAAGCCATTATATCTGTCATATTACACTTATAGTTAGGTGCTACAATGTCATATTCCCATTGACCTACTTTAGACTTTTCCAAAGCGTCCTTAGATTGACCATGTAAAGACAATAGCATATACTCCGAGTAAATATCTTCGTTGCTAACTCCTTCAATATCTCTCCAAACTACCGCTCCACCTTCAGCTGTAGTTAGATTCTTAACTGCATGCATTGAGAAACATGTAAAGTCCGCAACTTCCCCACTTACATTTCCTTTGTATACTGCTCCAAGTGAATGTGCTGCATCTGCAATAACTGTAATTCTACCCATTCTTTCTTGAAGTTCATTTGAAGGATTAAACAAATCTCTTTTTCTATTTACAATCTCAAATATTTTATCATAGTCACACATAACACCGCCGACATCTACAGGTATCATTGCCTTAGTTTTACTAGTAATTGCTTTTTCTAGGGATTCATAATCTATATGATATGAGTTCTCCAATGTGTCAACCATAACTATCTTCGCACCAACATGATGTATCACACTTGCTGATGCAGAATAGGTGTATGCCGTTGTGATTACTTCGTCACCTTTCCCTATACCTAGGAGCCTTAATGTCATCTCCATAGAAGCAGTAGCAGAGTTAAGACATACCGCTCTATCTACATTACAAAAATCAGCTATATTCTTTTCAAATAGTTTTGTTTTAGGTCCTGTAGTAATCCACCCTGATTTTAAAGTGTCTACTACTTCATCAATCTCTCTTTGAGAAATATCTGGCGGTGAAAATTCTACTTTCATAGGACTACACTCCTTTCGGTTCTTCAAATTAATAAATTATTGATTTCTTAATAACTGCTCACTAGGAACCTTCCGTATTCTCTTGGCTGGAGATCCAACGACTAAACATTCTTTTTCAACATCCCTTGACACAATACTACCGGCAGCCACAGTTCCATCCTCATGAATTGTGATGCCAGGAAGTACTGTTACATTAGCACCAATTCTGCCGCCATTTTTTACTACAATACCACCCAAATGGTCATAACGTTCCTTGCTTCGACCCATGAAATTATCATTTGTCGTTACAACACAAGGCGCAATAAATACATAATCCCCTAATTCAGAATACGCTGTAATGTAGCAATTAGTTTCTAATTTACAGCCTTCCCCTATTTTACAGTCATTCTCAACTGCAACACCCCGTCCGACAATCGTCTTTTCACCAATTGTTACCCGTTCTCTTACAGTCGCTAAATCAGCTATAAAAACATCATCTCCGATTTCAGCATTTGCATAAATAATAGCAGATGTACCAACGGTCACTCCAGAACCAATCTTAGTCGGAAGTAATTCTTTTACGTCCGGAAGAATCGATGCTTTCGCGCGTGTTGGCTGTTTTCCAATCACAGCATTGTCTTGAATAATGACATTATCTCCAATTTTCGTTCCCGCATAAATGGTGACATTATTCCCGATATTCACACACTCACCAAAAGATACAGCTTCTCCAACAACAACATTTTCCCCTATTACAAAAGTCATTTGATCTCCACCTTTCTAAAAGAAGCATCACTCATTATATAATTAGAGTGATGCTAATACATATTATACATTCTTTGAAATGCTTATTTTAAATAAAACCCCTTGATTTTATCAATAATATAATCCTGTTGCTCACGCTTCAATTCTGGGAACATTGGCAGTGATAGTGCTTCTTGTGCTGCTTTCTCCGTCTCAGGTAAATCTCCTACTTTATAGCCCAAGTCCTTAAAGACAGGTTGCATATGAAGTGGAATAGGGTAATAAATCATCGTTGACACACCTTGTTCTTTTAAATAAGATTGAAGTTCGTCTCTTCTTTCAACTCGAAGCGTATATTGGTGAAACACATGATAGTTTCCTTCTATTTCAACAGGTGTCACTACTCGATCACCAAGAACTTCATTCAATTTTTCAGTGTAATAAGCCGCATGCTTACGACGATCCTCACTCCAGATTGGTAAATGAGGCAATTTCACACTGAGTACAGCCGCTTGCATTTCATCTAGCCTGCTATTATAACCTAACACATGATGATGATATTTTGGTTTACTTCCATGCACACGTATGACACGCGCTTGTTCAGCTAGATTCTCAACATTTGAAACAACCATTCCTCCATCACCATAAGCACCTAGATTTTTTGTCGGGAAGAAACTATAAGTTGCCGCACTGCTCATCTCGCCTACTTGCTTCCCCTTATACGTCGAACCAATCGCCTGCGCTGCATCTTCAATCACATGCAATTTATACTTTTCAGCAATTTCTATAATAGGATTCATATCCGCCATTTGACCATAGAGGTGGACAGGAATAATGGCTTTCGTCTTCTCAGTTATTACTTCCTCTATTTTAGATGGATCGATATTATATGTAATCGGATCAATATCAACAAATACCGGCACCGCATTAGCACGCGCAATCGCACCAGCAGTAGCAAAAAATGTAAACGATGTAGTAATTACTTCATCCCCGGCTTTAACACCAGCAGCCTGAAGTGCAATATGTATTGCATCTGATCCATTCGCAACACCAATTCCATATTTTGTTTTACTCATTTCTGCAATATTATTTTCTACCTGTTTAACATAACTACCCAATATGAATTGTGAAGAAGACATTACTTCATCAAGTTTTTGGAGTACTTCATGTTTTATTATTTTATATTGTTCGGATAGATCTAACATCTGGACCTTCATAGTATTACCTCCAATTATTTCATTAAATTTCTATATATATCGATTAATTTTATACTCTCCGCTTCCCAATTATATTCTCTCACAACAGCTACTCGTCCATTACGACCCATCCTCTCAGCTTCAACGGGATTTTTGATTATCCATTTAATAGCTTCCGCAATTTCTTCAGGATTTAATGGATCTACACAAAGTCCACTGTTATTTTTTTCGATAATGCCTTTCCATAATGGGAAGTTCGAAGCAATTACTGGAATGCCAGAAGCCATATACTCAAACATTTTGACTGGAAGTGCATCTATATAGTTAATAGTTGGATGAAGAGTCACTATACCTGCTTTTGATTTACTATATGTTTCTTTGACTTGTTCTCTATTCAAAAATCCAAGTTCTTTAACACTTGACCATCCCTTTAAACTAGTAACAATATCTCTTTCAGAAGAAGTGGCAAACCCGCCCCCCAACAACAAGGTAACTTCTTTTGACGTATCAATTGCTTTTACCATTTCTTTAATTCCGCGAATGAAAGTAATACCTCCCACATAACAAACAGCATTTTCTTTTTCAGACCATCTCACATTTTTAACTTGAAGCTCATCCAACAAAGGATAGTTGTTAACGTCTTGAGCTTTACATCCTAGTTTTAAGAAACGCTCTTTGATAAAGGGCGTTGCTGTAATAATGAAATTCATTTTTTTCGCGGCACGATTCTCATATAATTCAACTACTTTTGATATGATAGAATGTGTATAGCGCGGAAGCCACTCTTTAGTAAGTATTTGTCGTGGCACATCTTCATGCACATCATAAATAACTTTCTTACCTCGCTTCCTCAACTTCAATCCAATAGGTAAAAGCTCGGGATCATGAAAATGATAGATATCTGCATCAATTTCTAAAGCTTTTTTAAATACATTGTCAACTGTTTTCGTCATACGTTTTAAACGATTACCAGTATCTTTAAGAACCCCATGAATCTGAACACCTTTAACAAACGCATTCGGAGCATTGGGTACTACTAAATGAACATCAAACCCTGCATTTGCAAGAGATTGACATTCCTTAATGAATATTCTGGTGTCCGTATGGGGATGAACAGACGTTAGATGACAGATTTTCATACGACACAACCTTTTTCTCATAATTATCTATTTAAACTTGAATAAATACTAAATAACAATTTGAATAGTAATGTATCTTCTGTACAAATATATTCTGAATGATTGCGATTTTTTTCTAGAATAAGCAAATTTAATTCTTCTAGGGATATATCTAACTTATTCGCTATTTCTATCTTCTCATTCTCTATTCTGGAAGAATCGTATGGGGGCTCTGCCAATTCTTGCAATGCCTGAGCACGAGTAATCTGATTTGAAACAATCAAACTTGATAAATGAGCTTTTCTTTTATCAAAGTTAAATTTTGTAGGCAGGTAGTAAGACTGAAAGAATTTCGTCCAAATTGACTCGTAATGTTTACCACCATAATATCTCCACCCGGTGTTTTCCTCTAGTTCCTTCATAGCTTCTTCTTTATGATATGGAAGTAAATTTAACGGCTTAATAACTTTCATCTTTTTAATTAAAGGATAATATATTTTCATTTTATAGAAGTTCATAATAGGGTATTTTTTCAATTTCTTTCTTCCATGTTTTTGATAAATATTTTTGACGTGATTTCCGTCCATTGAATTGTAACCCCATGATTTAGGTAAAATGTTTTCAGTTTCCCAGTTTGAACCGTTTAACACATATTCTATATTATTTTTGACTGCATAAGTGTATAAAGTTGAAAAGAAAGCATGGTCTTGTGGAATATCTTGATTTGGAACAGAAGCTCTTAGGAATGCCATTTGCATTTCTTTCATCTCTTCCCAATCAATTTTCACAATTTCTAAATCCACATTGCCATATTCACAGATAGCTCTCACATTCTCTTCTGCGATTTTATTATTCCATCCTCCATCTACATGTAGTGCTAATAAGCGAATTCCCCATTCTTTAGCTTTGTAAATGAGATAAGAGCTATCAACTCCACCACTCAAACCAACAATTGCATCGTATTTTTTACCTCGCCCTGCTTCTTTGACTTTCCGAATAATCATCTCTAATTTCTTTTGACCAATTTCATTTGGAAAACAAACACGTTCACCCAATATTTTTGCATCCCTACAATGATTGCAAACCCCTTCTTCATTAAAAGTTATCTCGGGGTCAGTCGTATCCATTACACAAACTGTACATATTTGTATACTTTCCAAAAAATAACCTTCCTTCTTCTATAAACTTAATTTTCAACCTTGTGATCTTTTCTAAGTAATAAAATTAAAAGCATTCCAATCAAGATACCATTTGTTAAAATACTTGTTAATAGCGAACTATCTATAATTGAATAAAAACTAATTAAAACTGCACCGAGCGTTATAATTAATGGCTTTCCTAATGAAATGGTCTTTAATGTCCATAATAGTATCCCAAGTAATATTGAAAATAACAATATTCCTATAAGACCTAGTTGTGCATAAGCATCCCCAATATAATTTGTATTCGCATTAGACATTGCGTTACCGTAGTATTTTTCTCCAATTACATAATACAGCCCCTTATCAAATCGATAAGTAAAAACACCTTTTAAAATAGAATTGGATAACATAACTTTATCTACATCATTAAAATAATCATATACATAAATAGCGTTTTTTATAGGAACTAGTAACATTCTTCTAATGAAAAGTGTGGCTGGCCACTCAGATATACCTACTTTAAAGAGCACGAATGTAATTATTACACCAAAGTTCATTCCTACTATGTAAACTAAATAAAAGTTTTTAAAATACTTTAATAATAAAAACAAGAAAGTCAATAGCACTGGTGCAAAAAGAACAATCTTATGGGCCGTAATTGAGTAAATTAATAGTTGCATAATTAGAGTTAAAATAAATAATTTACTTTTCTTGTAATGCAAACTATACGCAAAAAGAAATAATGAAATTACTTTAGTTTGCCAATTGGATAAATAGCTTAAAAACTTCGGTAAATTAACATTTCTTCGAATTTCATAAACATTACTCAAATCAAATGCCTTTAATGTAGGATATCCTTCATATGCAATTAGTAATCCTGCTACTATTAGTGTACAGAAGATTAACATATTATTTAGTTTCTTTGAACTAATATTAGTAGCTTTCTTCAAATTGAGGGCTGGGATTTTACTAAGTAAAATCGTTATTGAAAAACCTATTAGTGTGAAATAGTAAAACTGTCGACTTGTACCTTCCATACCATACAAGACAGAAGTAGGTATAATTATAGAGAGGATGAATATCATTAAAATAATATTAGAACTATTAGTTGTTTTATTCTTATATCTAAAGAATATATATATCGGAATCAACAAAACACAAGACTCGACAAACTTTATTAAATTAAAATCCTTAATAAAACCAGTGTATTGATATAACTCACTCACATAGTTTAAGTAGGCGTAATCTAGTAATAACTTATACATTAACAAGAAAAACAGCTCTATAATCATTTCCCAACCCGTCTTTCAGTATTTTTTAAAGAAAACTTGTAAGAAAAGTAAATAAAAATTAAATACTTCAGTACAAGAACTCCTGAAAAAATCATCAGTGATATTTCTGTTGATTCGTAATAATAATAGCCAATCACAAATGACATGACTGATAACAATAATATAAAGATTTGAATAAATAGTTCTAACTTTATCTTCTTAGCTATAACAAACATATGTGAAAGAGGACTTGATATAAACTGTAAGTATAACGCTGGGATTAATATTTTTGTATAGGTACCAGCAATTATCCATTCTTCACCAAAAATGAATGCATATAGTTCTTCAGCAAAAAAGAATAAAATAACAAACGGGATGATTGGAATTAGTGCTAGCACATTAAAAGTCTTTCGATAAAGTGCTTCACATTCCCCTTGTTCTCTATAAAGCTTGCTTGCAGTTGATAAAAACACATCACCAACCGATCTACCGATTAAAGACATTGGTAAGTTTATTGTACGTATTGTTAACGAATAATAGCCCGTATGTTGAGATCCAAAAAACTTACTTAGTAATAAGCTGGGGATATTTGTTGAAAGTGCTTCTAATGAATGGGTAGTCATTGCGTATTTGGGAAAATCATTGTATTCTTTTCCTACAATAATAAGATCACTTTTACCAATATTCCCTTCATTCATTTTTTTAGTTATTTCAACATGCTTATTTAAACTTAAAACGGAAGTAATTTGACCAATAATAGAACCTATAACAAGTCCTAAACTTCCTAACTTGACAAAGCCTAAAATCAGTTGGGAAACAGCCGTAGCAATTGATTGATTAATTTTAGATTTAGCTAAATAATTAAAGCGTCCCCAACGATTGTTTAAATACGTTAGGGAGCTAAAAAGCCCAGTTAAAAACAGACCTATAGGAAGTACATAAAGCCAATTTGCATCAGTTAGAGATAATAGTTCAACCATCCGCTCACCAGTTGTTACGACTACTATTACGGCAATTAAAGTAACAATAACATTTATAGTGAACGCCAATATAAACAATGAAAAAGCTTTTCTTTCTTCATTTGGCAAAGCAATCGCAAGTTCATATCTACCATTAACTATAGGTGCCAATATAGAAATGACTGCAATATAAATCGCGAATACCCCAAACTGTTCTGGCGTATATATCCTAGTTAAAATTGGAGAAATTAAAATTGGTAAGAATTGAGCAATCGCGGTTCCTTTCATTAAAGTTAAAACATGTCTAACAAATGTGTTTTTCATTACTTTGTAAGAACCCTCATTTCCTCTCTACTTCATTGGCCTTATAATTTAAAGTAATTAAGCTTTTGAAAAACGAAATCCGTGTTTCTAGTATCTAATAGACACGAAGCATAATTATTAATTAGTTCATAATCAAATTCACTATGATTAGTAGCAAGCACAACCAAATCCACTTCTTTCAATACCTCTTCTGTCACTTGAACAGTCTCAATTAATTCTCCATACAACTTAAATTCTGACACAAAAGGATCCGCGACTTTCCAGTCGGCACCTGTTTTAGTCAACCTATTTAAGATGGGTAATACAGGAGATTCACGGTAGTCATCGATATCTTTTTTATAGGCAACGCCCAATATTAATATCTTAGAACCTTTCAAAGCCTTCTTCTTGTTATTTAAAATCTCTGAACAGCGTTGCACGACAAAGTCGGGCATACTATCGTTTATTTCTCCCGCTATTTCAATCAATTTCGTATGATATCCATATTCACGAGCCTTCCAAGTTAAGTACCATGGATCAATCGGGATACAGTGTCCACCTAGTCCTGGCCCAGGATAAAACGGCATGAATCCGTATGGCTTGGTAGCTGCAGCATCAATAACTTCCCACACATCGATGTCCATCTTATGACATAGTATAGCCATTTCATTAGCTAATGCTATATTGATATTACGGAATGTATTCTCCAACAACTTTTCCATTTCAGCAACAGCAGGACTTGATACTTCGTGTACGTCACCATCTAGTACAGTTCGATACATGGCAGCCGCCACTTTTGTACATGTTTTTGTTACGCCACCAACAACTTTAGGTGTATTTTTCGTATTGAATTCTTTATTCCCAGGATCTATACGTTCAGGAGAATAAGCCAAGAATACATCTTGGCCGATGATGAACCCTTTCTCTTCTATGATAGGTTTAATCAATTCCTCTGTTGTTCCAGGGTACGTAGTGCTTTCTAGAACAATAAGCGTTCCGGCAGTAACATACTGAGCTATGGCTCTTACTGAACTTTCTACATAGTTCATATTTGGTTGCTTATAAATATCCAATGGTGTCGGTACACAAATAGCTACTGCATCTACATCACGAATAAATGTATAGTCAGCCGTAGCTCTTAGTTTGTTTTCTTTAACAAGCGATTCAAGGTCTTCCTGAATAACATCGCCAATATAGTTATTTCCTTCGTTTACCATACGAACTTTATCTTCTTGAACATCAAATCCAATAACTGAAAATCCTGCTTTTGCCTTTTCAACTGCTAAAGGAAGACCTACATAACCTAAACCTACAACACCAACCGTTGCGGTTTTCCCTTCTAACTTTTGTATTAAATCTTCTGATATGCTTTTGATGGTTGGCACGCTATCTCTTCCTCTCTTGTGAAACTAATTGGTTTGTTTAATTGTGCTGACTCATAAAATGCTAGTACTAATTCTAAAGCATTTTTCCCATCTTGCCCAGTTACTGCTGGCTGGCGTTCTTCTAAAACAGAATGAATCATGTCTTGAATAACTTGCTCATGCCCGGGAGTTCCCCAAGGATTTGCTTTCACTTCGTTAATATACTCTCTAGTTGTAGTTTCATCTAATCCCTGAATATCTAGTGTTTCAAAATGCAATGCATGCATTCCACCTATTTTCACAGTACCCTTTTCACCAAAGATCGTAATGGATTCTTCATAGTTTTTGGGATAAACGGTAGTAGAAGCTTGAACAGTTGCTAATACTCCTGATTCAAAACGTATTAGACCCGTTGACACGTCTTCAGACTCTATATCTCGTAAACGTGTTGCTTCCATACTAAACACTTCAACTGGAGTTCCTAAAAATGATAGAAGTAAGTCCAAGTTATGAATAGCTTGATTCATCAGTACACCGCCATCATGTTCTTTTGTACCTCGCCAAGGTGCTTGATCATAATATTCTTGTCCACGGTTCCAATTAACGATACATAATGCATGACTGATCTTTCCAAGCAGTTGTTGATCTAACATCTCTTGAAGCTTCATCACTACCGGACGGAATCGATTAGGATGGACGACAGCAAGTTTCACATCATTTTCTTCAGCTGCTACAATAATTCTTTCTGTCTCTTCCATTGTCATAGCAATAGGTTTTTCTACGATGATATGTTTTCCATACGATGCGGCAAGTTCTGCAATTGAAGCATGTGTACCGCTTGGTGTACAAATGTTAATAACATCTATTGTTTCATCTCTTAATAACTCTTCAAGATTTGTGTACGGCAGCGCACCATAGTCAATCAAATAAGGCTCCATGAGTTCTGGAACTCGGTCACAAACCGCTACAAGGGTGGCACCATCTATTTTTGAAATAGCTAATGCATGTTTTTTTGCGATAAATCCGCATCCTACAATTGCAAAATTCATTTTCATACCTTCTATCATTTAGATTTTTTCACTGTTATATGGCATCACTTTTCACAAGTGGCGCCTCCCCAAACTTCCGATTCGCCAACCCAACAAGCGTCTTTTTCAACTCTTCATCACTCATACCCGGTAACTTATCCAACACATAAAGCTGCTCCGTCTCCGATATCGGTGTAGCCTTCCCAACATAAATCTTCGGAAACACATGTTCACTCTGACGTTCATTTTCATTCAATAACTCTTCAAACAACTTCTCCCCTGGACGAATGCCAGAGTATTTAATTTCAATTTCATCTTCCTCATATCCAGAGAGCTTGATCAAGTTCTTCGCTAAATGAACAATTTTAACTGGCTCTCCCATATCAAGCACAAAAACTTCGCCACCTTGCGCAAGAGTTCCTGCTTGAATGACTAGACGTGATGCTTCTGGAATGGTCATGAAGTATCTCGTCATTTCTGGATCGGTAATGGTGATCGGTCCACCTTTAGCAATTTGTTGTTTAAATAATGGTACTACACTGCCTCGTGAACCCAAGACATTGCCGAATCGGACAGCTGCGAATTTTGTTTCACTGTCTTTCGCTAAATTTTGCACAACCATTTCAGCAAAGCGCTTTGTCGCACCCATGATGTTCGGTGGGTTAACGGCTTTGTCGGTCGATACGAGAACAAAGTGGGAGACACCAAAGAATCTAGCGGCCTCTGCTACGTTTTTTGTACCGAAAATATTATTTTTAACGGCTTCCATTGGGTTGCTCTCCATGAGCGGTACGTGTTTATGTGCAGCCGCGTGATAGATTACATCCGGTTTTAGTTCGCCTATGAGGTCAAATATGCGCGTACGATCTTGCACGTCTGCGATCACTGGACATGTTTCTGTATGGGATGATACCTTTTGTCGCAGTTCCATGTCTATAGTATAGATCGAGTTTTCCCCATGACCGAGTAGTATCAATTTCTTCGGTCGAAATTCTACTACTTGTCTACAAATTTCAGAACCAATCGAACCGCCTGCTCCTGTGATGAGGATCGTTTTACCCGTCAGTTTTTTTGCAATGGCATGCATATCCAGTTGTACTTCATCACGCCCGAGTAGATCTTCAATCTTGACGTCACGCATATCCTTTACAGATACTTTTCCTGTCATTAAATCTTCGATACGTGGAATTGTTTGCGTTTTGACGCCTGTTTCAATACAACGTTTCATTAACTCTGTCATTTGCTGTTTTCCCATCGAGGGAATAGCGATGATAATTTTATCTATGTAATGCATATCCACTAATTGCTGGATGTTCTTTGTCCCCCTATAGACACGCATTCCGTAAATATCCAGACCTTGCTTCATTTTGTCGTCGTCTACAAAAATGACAGGTTTCATGCCGTATTCTGGATTACTCAATACTTGTCTTGCGATCATCGTGCCTGCTTGTCCGGCCCCTAGTATCATCGTGCGTTTCATATCAATGCTTTTATCTCTCACTACTACATCTCTTACTAGACGCCAAGACAGACGGGATCCACCTATTAGCAGAACGTGCAGCATCCATGTGATGGCCAATGCGCGTACGTAGACATCCTGTGTGAGAGTGAATTGAACAACTACCACTGCGAGGATAGTGAATGTTACCGCTTTGACAATAGACTTTAACTCACCTATTGATGCATACGACCAAGCTTTTCGATACAGGCCGTAATACCACGCAAAGAAATGATGTGCAATTTGTATCGTAATGGCACTGATTAGCAACATTTCATTAAAGATAATGGAAGTAAATGGATGAAGCATGAAGTACCCGATATAGATCGACAATAAGACAATAATGGAATCGGCTGCAATCAGCATAGTCATTCGTTTGCGTACAGTCAAAGGAGCTCCTCCTTTCAAGTTGTGTTCCTATCACATATGAACTAGTTACTTTTCAGTATCTATTTCTATCATACTAACAGCCTACCCAATTAATTTCCACCATTTCCTAGTAACTGGTGTTTCCGGTTCGTAAATGGTGAGCAATTTATTGTGAATGATTTGTTCATTATTCAACAACAACATATCCACCGTGTCCCGATCCACTTTCTTTTCAAGGACTTCTAATCCTTTGTTAAATAAGAATGGACGGTTATCTGTATTATGCGCATCCGCCCCGTACGCATGGATGAGGTTTGCTTCTATTAGTTGAATAGATAACTTCTGAATGTTTTTGCCGAAATGACCTGCAAGGCTACCCGCTGTTACTTGTGCCAGCGCGCCGTGACGTACTAGCCGCTCTAGTCGCTCAGGCTTCTCCGCTATACCTTTGTTCCGTTCAGGGTGTGCAATGATTGGCACGATGCCTTCTTCAAGTAGAGACTGGATGATTCGGACCGTGTATGCCGGGACGTGTTGAGTAGGTAGCTCAAGTAGTAAATAACGAGAGTTTGCTATAGTAAGTATGTCTTTATTCAATAAATTAGCGATGAGATGTTCATGGATTCGTACTTCTTGACCAGTATATAGAGTCAGGTCAATGTTTGCGGCTTTGATCATATCCCCTATTAGACGAACTTGACTTTCAACTTCCTTTACCGGTACGTGATATTGCGGGCTATAAGCGTGTGGTGTAACGACTAGATGTGTAATTCCTTCAGAAGCCGCCTCTTCTATCATCCGCATGGTTCCTTCTACTGTTTCAGGTCCATCATCTACACCGAACAGTAGATGGCTATGTATATCAATCATGTAGATCCTCCTTGCATTTTACTTCATTCAAGAAAAGTGAAAAGGCACCAGGCCCTTTCACTCATCGTTTCCATAATATTGATAGTAATAATGGTCTTTTTCCAGGATAAAGTTATTTAAAACAGTTCCTAGAATATTGGCTTGAGATGAGAGAAGTGCTTCTTTAGCTTTGAGGACGCCTTCTTTTTCCGTAGTTCCTGCATTCAACACTAGAATCGTGCCTTCCGCTTTGTTCGACAAAATTTGCGCATCTGACACAGACAATACGGGTGGAGCGTCAAAGATGATCAAATCATACATTTCTTTCAGCATTTCTAGCAGTGTTTCCATCGTCTTTGACCCTAGTAACTCAGCTGGGTTCGGTGGAATGGGTCCACTTGTGATTAAGTCGAGTCCTTCTATGTCTGTCTGCTGAATCACGTCTTCGAGCTTCCACTGACGCGTCAATAAGTTGGATAGTCCTGTCGCATTCATCCGAGAAAATGTATAATGCGTCGTCGGTTTTCGCATATCCGCGTCAATTAGGAGTACTTTCTTTCCCTCTTGCGCAAAGACCACTGCGGTATTCGCTGACGCTGTGGACTTCCCTTCTCCTGGTATTGCTGACGTGAAAAGAATAGATTTAAGATCATGATCGGGCATGGAGAAATTGATATTCGTCCGGATTGTACGGAATTGCTCGGACACAACCGATTTTGGGCTTATTGCCGTGACTAATTTACGTGCAACGGATTGTTTAGCATGTTTCTTCTTTTTAAATATGCGCATTTTTGACATGTGTACTAGACCCTTTCTTTGGAGCATCAATTGCCGTGTTGACTTCTTTTTTAGAAATTGGACTGACTAGCCCAAGCACCGGTAAACCGAGCAATTCTTCAATATCATGTTCTGTTTTCACGGTTGTATCTAAGTATTCTAGTAAAAATGCTATTCCTACTCCGATCATCAGACCGATGACCGCTGCGATTGCTACGTTCAGTTCTTTATTCGGCTTAACAGGTTGCGGATCTTCCGCGTAGACAGCAGGAGATAAAATATTGACATTATCCACTTTCATCAAGGTAACAATTTCTTTTTGGAACACTTCTGCAATGGTATTCGCGATATCGACTGCTTTATGTGCTTCCGGATCTTGCACGGTCAAATTGACGACTTGTGAGTTTTGTTCACTGTTCACCGTAAGCTGATTGCTAAGTTCTGCCGGCGTAGTATCAAGGTCCAAGTTTTCTATGACTTTGGATAGGATGACCGGTGTTTTAATAATGACATTGTACGTATTGATCAATTGTAAGTTCGTTTGAATATCTTGAGAATCGAATGATTGTTGCTCGACCTTTTCTTGATTCACTAATATTTGTGTTGAAGCTTGATAGATAGGGGTTAAATAAAAATAACTTACAACAGCAGCTATGACAGCCGCCACTAGTGTAATGCCTATGATCAACCCTAGACGTTTTTTTAATGTTGCGAATAACTCTTGCAAACTGATGGTTTCTTCCATGTTGTAAAATTGCTCCTTTTCGGCAAACTTGTGCATATTATAGCATAGCATAACATATAATTAGCATGAAAAATATCGAATTTCCAATTAAATCTAGGATTTTTGCCTATTTATGATATAATATGCATATGAAAAAAGTCTTCGCTTTTGTAATCGTCCTATGTATTATCGGTAGTTTATTTGTTTCTTCTAGTCAAACGTATGAACAACAATCCTTAATTCCTACGTTAGAAAATGCATTACCTAACAAGCCATTTGAAACCGCACTATCCGCACTGTCTATCCCGTACTGGAATACTACCATTTCCGTAGAAGAACGTGGCTATTATCGTTTTGTAGAATTTCTACTACGTAAAGGCGCACATTTTGTATTGTTTGGTCTGCTCGCAGCAGGCATTTTCTTATCCTTACCATCCCGTTTACCTAGATTCTTCATTGCAAGCGCTTCTACCTTACTACTTGCATGCATAGATGAAACCCATCAATATTTCACGGGAGGACGGACCGCCACTTTTCGCGATGTTCTACTGGATATGTCGGGAGCACTGACGTTCTTACTTATTTTGCAAATTGTCGTATGGTTTCGTTCAAGAAAACGACTAGTCTAAAAGGAAATCTTTTTAGACTAGTCGTTTTTCTATTTAATTCCCCATTATCTTGCTCTGCATACTATCACGACGCGCACTCTTTTGCGCTTCGTATTCATCACGCAAGCTTTGCGAATTTGATTTGTTATGTCCATTGGCCTGTAGGTCTTTCTCAAGCGAGCTCATGATGCCATTAAATTCAGCATCAGTCTGCGCCTCTAGCCCCGCTATAGAGGACATGTACTTATTATAGAAATAACCATAATCAATATTCTCGCCATTTGCTTTTTTCGTACTGTACTCTTTTTTCGCACCATTGATTAATGAGTTGAGCTCGCCATCCACTTCACTTTGTAGTTTGCTGACAGATGGTTTATAGTTACTTTTAATCTGCGCTACGGATTGTTTCTTATCTGGTTTACCTGTTGCGGGTTTATCACTTGTAGTGCTACCCGTTGAATTTGTTTGATTTTCTGAAGAAGGCTTCTTTCCATCATTCGTTTGGTTGTTAGGTGATGGATTACTTCCCGTGGTATCCGTGCCATTTTCTGTCGTGTTGGAACCTGAAGTTGTTGTTCCTCCACTTGTACCCATTGACGATGATCCACCCATCCCTCGTTGACCATCCGCGTTTCCACTACTAGTATCAGATGAACCGTCAGATGGTTGTCCATTTTTCTTATCGCCTTTTGGTTCTTCCCCTTTAATAAGAAGATCACTTTCATTAGGCGATGTAGCGTCATACGGCTTCTCTAAAGTCTTATCTCCTCCCCTGTTTGCCCATTCATTCTCTTCGAATTGGAAATGATACACAATATAGATACCGCCAAAAACAATAATAGATAATGACGTGATTAAGAAAATTTTAAGTTGCTTATTCATATTGATCTCCTCTACCCGTTCATATTATTTTGATTTTAACAGATTTATAGAGTGGTGGATAGCAGGTTACCAAGCAATTAGCATACTACACACAAAATAGTAATAGCCTCCTTAAACGTCAAGGAGACTATTACTATTTTAAAAGGTGCTTCACTTTAGAATTTAAATTCGTATGTGCTATTAAACGGTTCAGATTTAATTGCGCCATCTACTGTAAGCTTGACTGTCCGTCCTTGTAAGATGTTTAACGCTGCATTACGTGTTAAGCCTGTCTTAGCCAATACTTTATTGAACACTGTGTCGAAATCCAAGCTATTATCGATGTTCTTCGCTTCTACTTTGATTTCTTTTCCACCAAACATAACGGATACTGTTGCATTATTAACAACTGCATCTTCCTTCATAGAGTTAAATACTGGCTTCACTGCTTCACCAAATTCTCCAAATGTGCTTGCCGGGTTCTTAACAGTTACGTTGAACGTTTTCTCTCTTAACGCAATATAAACCGCGTCTGTAGAAGTATTTACTTTTGAAAACTCCGCTTGGATCGTGCTTTGCAACAACTTGTCTCCAGCTGTGTCTACTGGCGCATTTTCATCTTTCAACGCTACTTCTGTACGTACGACGAATGTTGCCATTTGTCCTCTTGTTACTAATCCGTTCGGCGCGAATGTAGTAGGCGTTGTACCTGTCGTAATATCAAGATCCAATAGTGCCGCAACATAGCCTGCATATGCATCAGTCGGTTTTACATCTTTAAAACGATTTGCCGCTAATGGACTTTGATCCAATGCGAAACCTAATGTAAGAATTTTAGCCATCTGTGATCGTTTCAAGTTATCGTTCGGCTTGAATGTCTTCACGCCATTTTCCGTGTAGCCCTGGATGTATCCAGCTTGAGCAAGTGCTGCGATTGGGCCATAATATTCACTAGACTTCTTCACGTCGGCGAATCCTGGATCTTTAACGTTTACCGTATCCAAGTCCAATACGTGAGCTAAAATCTTAGAAGCTTGTGCTCTTGTTACTGAAGCATTCGGACGATATGTACCGTCATTATACCCTTTTACCACGCCACGATCTGCTAGTTCCAATACCGGTAAATAATAGTGCACGCCAGGTTTTACATCCGTGAACGTTACCGCTGCACTTGTTTCCATAGGGACTGCCGCAACGAATGCTCCCGCTGCCATCGTTGTCGCTAATGTCGCTTTAAATAATTTGTGTGATGCTTTTGTAGTTTTCTTCATCTTTTCTACCCCCTATGTTTTTTGATTCGTTGGAACTATGCCAACTACTATTAGTATAATGTATTTCCAATAATGAACAAGTGTTGTTTTGCAGGGTTTAGGAGTTTGCGCACTAAAAGTGAGTAATTACTCGGCAGTAAAGTACCCATAAAAAGAAAGAGAAACCGTAACGGGTTCCTCTTTCTTTTTTACTATTTTCACTGTATCCACGGAAGCACCATTCATATACTCAATTTCTTGAATATTTTCGGCACCACGAATTTCTTTCACATTCTTCCCATCCACAATTACTTTCTTCACATGTGTACCCGCAAAATCGATAATCGCTTCTGCCTGTGCTGGATTTACATGCACCGTCACATTCTTGAACCCTTCTCCTTGGAACTTCGCATAATTACCAGTAAACAAGACGCCTTCACGGATAACTGATTGACCGTCCAATTGCACATCGACGCTCGGCTTATTAATAATCAGCTTATTCGTCTTAAACGACTTAAAGTTATAGAACTTCTCTACTTTTGGTGATGAACTTCCTAATGCCACTTGTACCATCACTGGATCATGATCACTTGCACGACCCGCCATGTCTGTATAATCCGCGTTTACGTGAAGCATATCCACTTCGGCTTCTTCCACCATATTATTCGAAACCAATATGTGATCTAGTACTTGGGAGTTTCCTTGGTATACATAAGAATAACGATCGTCCTCAGGTACTTTATTGACTAGATTCGTCATGAGTTTTCCCTCGTGAATCTTGAGTGCATTCGCAAACTGGAAGTCGTTAAAGTCACCAAGCGAAACAATATTCGCATCCGGATTCTTCTCTTTCACATCCGCGATGAAATCATACACGATATGCGCAATTTGTTTACGTTGAATTTCACTCTTTAAGACCGGTGGCTGGATTGCACCGAAGATCGGTGTATCACCACCTTTTGAGTTCCAGTGGTTTCCAATAACAATTACGTCATCACCATTGAACGTGAATTCCGCTGCTATCGGTTTACGGCTACTAGTAAATGCAGGATTCGCCGGATCAATTCTACCCGGATTCATTGTCAATCCGTTATCTTCATATCCTAGTGCTGTCATCGCATCACCATGTGGTGCATCTTTAAGTTTCACCCGTTCAGGGTTGTACAAAAAGCCTACGCGAATATTCGCATTCGGCTGTCCACCATCTTGATTATTAACGGGATCGATGTTGACATACTCGTACTGAACGCCTCCCGCTGTAACAATCGCATCGATCAAGCGCTCATAACTTTCATTCGCTTCAGGACCGCCAGCATCCGGACCGTTGTTATCTTGCACTTCTGTTACCCCTACAATGTCAGGGCTATGCATATCCTTAGCAAATGCACGTGCTAGTTTTTGTGTTTTATCATTAGATGTCGTGCTTTTGTTGTTCGAGAAGTTTTCCAAATTATACGAAGCGATTGTCAACTTCTTATCATTCTTCACAATCGAAGTCGTCTCAGGAACTGCATCTCCTTTAACAAAGTTCTTTTTCATTTCTCCATAATCTACGTAAATCTTATAATTTTGGAATGAATAGCCTACTACCCCGACGATTGGCCCTTTGAATTTATCACCTGTCGCTACTTCGAAGTTTCTCGCCTCACCGTTCGGCTCTAAACGGAATTGAATCAAATCTGCATTTGATTGAGCTTTCTTTAAAAGAACGCCACCGCTTTTCGTTTCGGTTTTACGACTTTCTAGGACAGTCGTTAGGTCACCGTGTTGTTGGGGGCCTACGGACTTTACATTGCCCACTTCGACACGCATTGCTTCACGGCTTTCCCAGAAATCCCCTGCATATGTTTCAATATCAAATTCTTTTAGACCTTCACTTAGTACTGCACCTGTTGGTAAATTGCTCTCATCAATTACAAACGGTTCAGGAAGTTCCACATTTTTCTTTACCACACGTACTTTACCGCCCTGATCTTCACGTACATTTATCTGTGTAGTTTTCAAATCTGTTTGCTGACGATCGGCATATCCGTCAATGGCGTACTCACTTACTTGTCCATCTACTTCTACTAAATCACCCGGATTTAAATTCCACGCATCACGCCCGCTATACAACACAATTGCTTCCGACGTTTTCAAATTGCCGTCACGCTCGTTGTCTGGCGTTTGGATGTGATAATACGTAGAACCCGACAATACAAATTTATAGGTTACAATTCCTTCGATTCCCTCGACCGCACTTCCATTAAGCGGAGACTCATGGCCTTGGCCTTGAATATCATGGATGCGTAGTGCATCTGTAATCGTGTAATCATATACTTGAACTACACTCGTACGACCATCACGTGCTACTGCAATCGTTTGTAGTTGTGTATCTTTCGTTAATTGGAATGGCCCTGTATATTGCTTAGACTTACTTGTTGGTGTTGATCCGTCCAACGTGTAGTGAATCGTTGCATCCGACTCTCTCGTTGTCAACGACACTTCTACATTATCTACAAATGTTCCACTTCCGGGACTCGCTCCGACTGGTCTTACTACCGTAACGTCTGCTACGATATCGAACTCATCCCGCGGGATCAGCTGATAGCTATCTTCAAATTGCTGAACGATACCTGTCACCGAGTCATAGGTCATTCCTGCTTCTAAACCTAAGTGGTCGCTTTCGTCCCGAACAAGCAAGTCTCCCTTACCGTCTGTTGCAGCAAAGTTCGCCCAGCCTGGTCCCGCTTCTTTATCAGACAGCGTAAGATTATTGACTGTGACCAATTGAGATTCCACTGCTTCTCCAACGGCGTCACCTGTGAGTACTTTTGCATCCGGTACTGTGCCTGCGGTCTTCTCCACAAGCTGCGCTCCATCAATCTGCAGTAAGTTTTTATATTCCGCCACTTTCCCGACAACTGTTACTTCATCGCCTATTTGCACTTCTAAGCTAGTAGGACGCAGCGTAATACCTGCTTTGCCGTCTTGAATCGTGATGGAGTTTTTCAGTCTAGCTGTAACCGTTCCTTTCACTGAAACAGTTTCTCCAATTGCCTTCGCACGAGCAGCTGCAATGCTGATGACTTCAACTGGTTCTGGTTCTGGTTGGGCACCTGCGAAAGTGATGGCAGATGTATCTTTTAATCCTGGACTAGTGAAGTACGCTTTTAAATTACCCGTTACAAGAACTCGCTGTCCTAATAGACCAGAATTTGTTTGCAAGCCCCATTCACTGCGTAAATTAGTTGGAAGCTGAACAAACAACATCTTCGCAACGTCTGTTTCACCCGCTTTACTTGCAATGGCTATGTTGGTATCTCCCGTTGCAACTGGTATAACATTTGTCGCGGATACTACAAACCCTACGATATATCCAGAGACGGTAGCCGTTCCTTCATTATTCGCTCGCGCTTCTTCAACAGTGATCGTTCCCGCTTTTACAGCGTTTGTTGCTCCAGTCGCAGCTTGTACCATTGGAGTCGTCGGCAAGACCAAGCTAAACACTAAGAAAAATATCAGGCTCATACGCAATACTTTTTTACCTTTCAATTACCACACCTCGATTTCATTAGTTAGGTAGATAGATAAAGCCTTCTGAAATACAGAAGGCTTTGTTTGGTACTTACAAAATGGTATCGCCTTTGACATCTACACCCTCAAAATTAAACAAATCTCCATCCAGATTTGATACATCTAGATTGCCTCCGACCTGAATGTTGGAGAATGATAGTGACTCTCCAGCAGTTCCGGTCAGAATAAGATTCCCTCCTACAATAGCATTTTCCAAGCTATCCATATCCGTGACAGAAACCTTTACATTACCTGGATACAACTTCGGAGTACTTTCCGTACCTGAAAATGCGCTTCCATTCACCGTTTGATCTTTGCTATTCCTGCCTTATACTGCATACTCGCAGCTTTCATACAGGCCTACACCGTACAAGCGACTTTGATCGCATACGGCGTGCCATCAGCGACAGTTTTCTATACATTATTTCCCCTATCCTTACTCTATTACAATAGTTTGGAAACAAGCAATGATAATAATTAACTATTTAGTTTACTCAGAACTCAACCTAAACGTATATAAAGAAATTCCAGAAAGGCATACCCAGACTAAAGATAGTTCCTAACTACTGACAATCCCGTACTCCACTACCAACTTCCGTATAAAATGGACAGTTTCATGGATTGTACAATATAAAAAAGTCTCCTAATCGCTCGCTGAACGACTAGAAGACTTCTTTTACATCTACCTAAAAACAACTTATTTCTGCTGTCTAACTACGCTGTAAACCGATCCACCGACTAATTCGATCATTTCTTTTAGTCGATCTTTACTCACGTGTTCCATCACATCATTCTCATTATGATAGTACGGCTCCAAGTTATGTGTTCCAGGCTCTCTTCTGATGAAGTTTGCTGCTGCAATTCCTACTTCGTGAAATTCCACATGGTCTGAAGATCCACGTTTGAACAACACAAGCTCTGATGGCGTACCAATAATTTTGGCTACTTTGTTTGCTGATTCTGTAACCAAGTTCGGTTTACCATCTACCGTATTCGTATATATAGCTGTTGCAGGTTCCCATGCCGTCGCCACCATATCCATATTGAAGTTTGCAATACTTCGAGAAACATCTTCAGCACTTAACGATTGTGCATATACTCTTGCACCCACTAGACCAATCTCTTCAGCACCGACAAATGCGATACGAAGTTCCTTGTCTAACGGCTGATCCTTTAACACGCGTGCCAACTCGAGCGCCGCCGCTGTACCTGCCGCATTGTCATTCGCTCCTGGCGCACCTGGGACGCTGTCAACATGCGCTGAAATATAAACTATTTCGCTGTTTTTACTACCGTTAGCCGGATATTTCGTCGCAATGATATTTTCTGAAGTCTCTTTCCCTAACACATTGACCTTGATATTCACATTGTCAGTGGAATTCTCCTTCAGTGCTTCACCTTGTGCTTTTGTAATCCCAATTGCCGGAATGGTAGATGTTGCAGAATAACTCAGTGGTGTTTCTTTTTCTGCGTTGTCATAAATAATTACACCTACAGCACCAGCATTTTGCGCACGATTCACTTTATCTTGGAACGTCACGCCTCCGCCTCTAGCGATCAACGCGATTTTACCTACTGCTTCTGGTTTGAAATCGGATTCTTCTCCAAACTCCGCAAAGTATAGAGGAGCCGTCACACCGTTAGCGTCTGTCGCTACGGAATTATTCGCTACTGCACTCGCAATCAGGCTCTCCCCAAGTGTAAACACGGATTCCTTCTTTTCAGGTAGGTCAAACTCTTGTCGATCTACTTTGTAACCGTATTCATTTAGACGGTCGGAAATCATTTTAAATGCGTCTTTCTCTGCTTGTGTCCCCGTTACTCTAGGACCCATTTTTGTAAGCGCTTCCGTATCAATAAATGCGGATTTTACATCAAACGCTTTAATGAAGTTCTTGATTGCATTTGCCTCTTCGCTATTCCCGTCTTATACCACATTAAGCAGCTTTCGATAGGGCCTACACCGTACAAGCGACTTTCACCGCATACGGCGTGCCGTCAGTTTATTTCCAATATTATCTTACTTCCCCAAAACAAGTATAGTACATCCAAATTTATTTACAATAACAACATATAGAATTGTCTGCTTTTTAGTAAAATTGATTCTTTTGTTACCCATAGCAAACATGAGCTAAGTAACGAGTTGATATGTTACTTTCATTTTATATTACTGAAGTAGATAATACCGCCTATGGTAGCGCTTACTTTTATTTCACTATTCGGTAATCTAAATCAGCCATCTAATCGCATGAACGATCAAAAAAGCCCAATCAGAAAATACTGATTGGGCTCCTATGCATGTACAAAGCTTAGATTTGGGGAAATAAGCTTGTTAGAATAACTACCACTGACTAGGTTCCTTCGCTCCCGCCAGTTTTACCCTCCTCACGTGTTACCACGCAAGTACAAACGGCTGACGATCGACACTACTATGAACCCGCTGCCATCTTACCGGCATCTTTGGTGCTGAAACACCTCTTCCGACAAGACTTCAAACGTTCCGTTACGTCCATCCCTTGTTTTGACAACCGTAGGTCTCCACTATCCAGGCGTGAGAAAGACTAGTTTAACAGTCAATTATACTAATCTCCTATTACCATTTCAGATCATAAGGTAAGTGCCGAACCCCTAGCTTAATTTCGCGACACCCACTACCTCACCCTGCCTACATGGATTCGTCTACCTGACCGTAGTTGCCTTTTAAAGAGCCCCGCCTCAGTTCGACTGAGTACGACTTCACCTGACTTAGTCCCTTTTGCGATTCAGCGCATCACTGGACCCAGGAGGATTAGGCACTTGCTTGTAGACTGTTGAGCAAGATCCGGAATTTCACCGAATAATCGGAACATAACAGTTAGAATAATGACCTCATAGATCACAACTAATTAAAGTATAGTCTATGAGGTCAAATTCCACTAATTTCGCTAATACACTAGCTTATATAGTAACGTTTCGTTTAGTTTTATTGAGGAGTAACTTTTACTTTGATGTCTTTTGTAACACCATCGATTGTTACTTTGAATGTTACTGTTGCTTCTTTCACGTCATTAGCCAATGATACTTTTGCACCAGTTGTTCCGTTACTTGTGATTTTCACATCAGTAACTTTTTCAGGTACGATTGTAACTGTAGATGCTTTGATATCTTCAACTTTTTTAGTACCGTATTGGTTTGAAGTAGCGACGTGTACTTTATCTTTTGTTTCACCAGATACTAGGTTAGCTATAGTACCACCAGTTATTACTGTTGCTTCAGTGATCGCTTTAGCAGCACTATAGCTTTTATCTGCTTGTGTTGCAGTAAAGAAGAAGTCTTGTACTTTAGCAGGTGTATTAGAAATTTTGTATGTGTGTTCTACTTTTGAACCATCATTATTAATTGTGAATGTAACTTTAACTTCACGCTCAGCAACTTCTTTATTGTCTACTGTAAAGATTTGCTTGATATTCTTTTGATCAACAATAAGTTTACCATTTTCAACGCTCACACCAGTTACGTTAGTAGTTGCAACATAGTCAGCAGTACCGTCAAGTTCAACTTTACCACCGTCTGCAAGTACACCTGAAACAGTAATTTTGTTTTCACCCTTAAGTGTGCCAGCAACTTCATCTGCTGCTTTTTCAGCATGTAAAAGACCTAAATCTTTAACTTCATACGATTTATATTCTTTTCCGTCAGTTACACGAACTTGTTGTTCAACCGCTGAGTTTGCAACTTCTTTAACAGCGTCCTTATCGTCCTTAGTAGTTAAGAAAATTGTAATAGTAGCAGTTCCATTTTTAGGCCCAGCTGTTATTTCATTTCCTACTACTGTAACTACTTTTTTATCATCTGCTGTAATACCTTTAACGGCAATTGTATAACCATCAGTTAATTTTTCCATTGTACGACCATACTGGTCCTCAACATTAACTTTACCAAAGTCAATTGTTTCTTTTCCACCAGCTTTTAAAACTAGTGGTTTTTTAAGTCCACGCACTGCAACCGGTTTAGCTTCCGCTTTAACGTTTACTGTTAGTGTTGCAACTTTATAAGTAGCAGTTTGGAATACAAGTGCTTGTGTTCCTTCTGTAGTAAATGTTTCTTTGTAGAATACTTGACCATCTTTAACAACTAGGTTTGCTTTTTCTACGTTTTTACCACCAATTTTAATACCCTTATCTTTGTTAGATAGTAAATTTAAATCAGTAATAACATTACCATTTTTATCAGTAACTGTTACAGGAATTAATGTTTCTTCGTTTTTAACTGCTACTTCAGGTTGACCTACTGTAATAGCGTCAGTAGTTTCAGTTTCAGCAACTTTCACAGTGTAATTAGCAGATTTACCGTTAGTTGTAGAGATTAAAATTAAGTCTGTTTCTCCTGCTTTTTTAATTTTTTCAATCTTAATAACTAGTTTAGTAGCATTACCAATTGTTTGTGTTACAATTTCAGTTTTTTCGTCTGAGTTCTTTTTAAGTAATAAATTTTCTTCATTCGTATTAGTAACAACTAATCCTTTTGCTTTATCTACATCAGTAATTACTTTACCGTATTGATCTTTAAGGTCAACAACGATGAATGCATCGCTAGCATTTGTTTTATCATTTAACGCTACTTCTTCACCTTTAGCATTAAAGATACCTGTAACTGAGATATCAGATACTGTTGGTGTCGCTGACAATTTCAATGTTTTTGTAGTTGAAAGACCAGATTTAGTATCAATTAGAACTACTGGTACTAAATCGTTTAATTTCTTTCCGGCTACCACTTTTTCACCAATCGTTACTACACCATCTTTAGCACCGATGTTGCTGTTATCGTTTGTAGTAAGGTTTGTATTTTTAGTAATATCAGTTCCATACTGATCTTTAACCATATAACCTACCGTAGCAGTAGTATCAGTTGGGAACACTCCGTTTACAAGATCTTTATTCACCACAGCAACTTCATCTAAAATTTCAATTGATGCAATTTTAACCGCTTCAACTTTAACTGTACCTGTTAAAGCTTTGTCGCTTAAACCAGTTACGTTTACAGTGTAATCTGCTGCTTGGTAGTTTCCAGCGCCGATTAATTCCACTGATTTTTTATCGTCAGACCATTTAAGTGTAACGTTTTGTTTGAATGTTCCACGTAACAATTCAACTTTAGCTTTTTCAGTCTCTACAGCTTGGTTAAATGTGATTGTAATAGTTTTTGCATTAGTTGCTTTTACTGATTCAATTGCAGTTTCTTTAGCTTTCACTTCGTCATAGTTCGTTTCAGCAGCCTTGTAAAGGAATGAAGCGAACTGTCCACGAGTTGTTGTGTTTTTTGGGTTGAATGCTGGTGCAGCTGGGTTTGTGATATCGAAGAAGTCTAATACGTCAATAGCCGGACGTGCTTCTGCTTTTGCTTTATTAAGATCTGTAACATCCTTTTTCCAGTCTTGCTCTTTTACATAAGCAACTAGGTCGAAGTCATTTAGTGTGTTTAAAGCACGCACTAATACAACAGCCATGTTTTCACGAGTAATGTTGTCAGCTGGTAAAAGCTTACCATCGTTACCGTTGAATACGCCGTTGTCTTTTACTAATGCAGCCATTTGTAGAAGCTCGTCATTAGATTTAGAAGTTAAATCTGTGAAACGTGGGTTTGTTTTGTAGTCAGTTGGCACTTTATATCCTTGTGCAATCAACCATTTACCCATCAATTTTGCAACGTCAGAACGTGTAAGTGTTTTGTTAGGTTGGAATGTTCCATCTGGATATCCTGAGATTACACCTGCGTCAGAAAGTGCACCGATTGCCGCTTTGTGTGAGTTGTTGTCTTTAACATCTGTAAATTCAGCCGCGAATGCAACTGGTGCTACTGCTGATGCTACTAGTGCAGCTGAAGCAGCCCCTACTACAAACTTGCGATATTTCGTTGGTTGGTTAGCCATTAAATAATTTCCTCCTTGATGATTCTGTTTTTGCCAGTTACTACCTATGTATGAAAGTAGTAGGCATTACATATTAAAGTATAGATAAGAACAAGCTGAAAGTCAATTAATTATTAGTACACCCGATAGTCTAATAGAGGGTTTTACCAAGTAATTTGCCTCAGATTCTATTGGTTAACTAGACTATAGCAATATTAATATTTTTATTTGTATTATAAATATAGTTATTTAGTATCGCGTCAATTTTAAACAAACAAAAAAGCTCGAACAGATGGGAACTGTTCAAGCTTTTTTGTTTGCGGTCAACCAACCGTAACGCTTTGCACGTATTGTGCTATATACAACGAGGAAATTATTCTTACAAGTGTGATTCTATCACTAATTTAACTAGATTACAAGATAGTAATATAGCTAGATTACTGAATACGTAAGCGGAACGGGAGGGGAAAACCTATCCTCCCGATTCATCTGCACTTAGAGTGAAAAACACCTAAGCCGAATCTTACTTCTTTTTATACACCTCAACCAAAAACTTTGGCAAGTTCATCTGACGCTTGATCCGACTTGGTTCAAGCAACAATCGATATAGCCACTCAGCACCTGCTTTTTGGAATACTGCCGGTGCTCTTTTAATATTCCCTGCCAGCACGTCGAATGATCCGCCTACTCCTTGGAATACTACCGGATGTAGCTGGTCGCGATATTGTTCAATCCACTGTTCTTGCTTCGGTGAACCCATCGCAACGAATAAGATATCTGGTTTCGTTTGATTAATCGTGTCGAGTACAACTTGGACATCTTTTTCATAGCCATGCTGGACACCGGCGATTTGAATGTTCGGGTGCATCACTTGTAATTTTGCCGCTGCTTCTTCCGCCACTCCAGGTTTCGCACCATAGAGGAATATACGTTTTCCGCGTGCGGCGGCTTCCTGTACGACGCGGTCCATCATATCGATGCCCGTTACACGTGAACGAATCTGACCTTTTTTCAACTTAGATGCAAGAATTACACCGATACCATCCGGAATTTGAAATTCCGCTCGGTTAAGCAATGCTTTTAGTTCAGGATCTTCTTTTGCTTTCATGAGCTTTTCCGGATTGATCGCCACGATGAGTGATTTCTTTCCTGCTTCGATATTCTCAAAGACTTTCGGAATCAGTTCATCGTAGTTCTCAGTGTTGACGGAGACGCCTAGTATTTCTTCTTTCATTTATATAGCTGCCCCTCTTTTTTGCCATCTCCTAATTTGAAGAAGCGATATTCCGCTTGCTCCCATTTATCTGCTTGGAGAGCATTTTTCGTATCCAACATGATCGGTCTCGGCTGCTTCGTCTGCAAGTCTGCTGGATTCAGATCTTTGAATTGATCATGGTCTGTAGTTAATAGAAGAAGATCAGCTGTACCAATTGCTTCTTCAAGCGTTGCAACTTGCGTTGAATGCTGTAATTCTTTGATGTGCGGGTCGAATGACACGACGTCTAGACCGAGTTGTTGCAACGAATCTATCACTTTCGTTGACGGGCTTTCGCGCATGTCATCGACGTTGCCTTTAAACGCAAGACCAAGAACCGCCACTTTACCGTTTTCGATATTGTATTCCTGTAGCAAACGCTGTGCGCGCTTCGCAGTATACATTGGCATGCCATCGTTCGTTAGACGTGCTTTTTTGATGATATCCGCCTTTTCAGGTGCTAGTTCCACTAAGAACCATGGATCGACTGCGATACAGTGACCGCCAACGCCAGGGCCTGGTGTATGAATATTGACGCGTGGGTGGAAGTTTGCAAATTTGATTGCTTCCCAAATGTCCACGTCGATTCCTTCTGCGATTTTTGCGAGTTCATTGGCAAAGGCAATGTTGACGTCGCGGTATGTGTTTTCCATTACTTTAACGAGTTCCGCTGTAGTTGCGTCCGTTAGATGGATCGTTCCTTTAACGAACACTTCGTAAAGATCTTTCGTCATCTCTGCTGATTTCGCATTGATTCCACCAACGATGCGGTCGTTGTTGACTAGTTCTTCGAAAATCTTACCTGGAATTACGCGTTCCGGTGAGTGAGAGACGAATAGTTCTTCTCCAATAATTAGATCCGTTTTACGTAATTCAGGCAGCATGATGTTTTCGACAGTCTTTGGTGGGACTGTTGATTCCAAGATTACCAGTGCGCCTTTTTTGACGAACGGCACGATCGATGCGGTGGCCGCACGGATGAACTTCAAGTTCGCTGTGTTGTCCGGGTTGATTGGTGACGGGACCGCGATGATGTAGACATCTGCTTCTACTGGTGTAGTCGATGCTTGGAAGTGTCCTGCGTCTACGGCTTTCTCCAAACGCTCTTGCAGGCCGTTTTCTTCTATATGTAGTTGTTTGTTGTTGATGAGATTGACGACGCGTTCGTTACGGTCGACGCCGTGTACTTGCAGGCCGCTGTTTGCAAACATGACGGCAGTTGGGAGGCCGATGTAACCTAGGCCTACTACGCATAATTTCTTTTCCATAGTGTATGATACCTTCGCTTTCTTAATTTAGATTGGGGTAGTCAAAGTCTGGGTAGATCTTGAGTTGGGTATTGGATCTGCACTACAGGCGGACGCTTTCCTGCGGGCATGGCTTGAGTCTCCTCGTCCGCTGCGCTACCTGCGGGGTCTCAAGGCTCATGCTTATCCCGCGGGAGTCGCCGCCTTTCGTTCCGATCCTACTTACAGTTTGGTGGCACAAAGCTACCACTTTCTTTCTTTGTGTTGAGGTCTTCGGTTCAAGATCCCAATACATTTTAATTCAAAGAGAAAGGATGAATCTCTTCATCCTTGAATTTTAATAGCTACTTTTAAATATGATAGAGTACTTTAGCATTTATGCTCTTCCTCAAAACTCCAAAAGAATACACAGTGGATCGTAAGCGGAAGGCGGCGAGTGCAATGATGTGCTCCTAACGCTTCGCTTTTACTCGCAAAAGCCTTGAGACCCTGGACGAAGCGCAGCGTAGGAAGCGGCTCAAGCCGAGCCCATGGGAAAGCGTCCGCCTGCAGCGTCGATCCACGTTGTCTTCCCCTTACTCCATCTATATAGTATACCAACTTATATTCATTACGACCAATTTATTTAGCTCGTGCCGGTACGCGCACTTGCACGGTATAAGGTGTATACGTTCCTTTCACCACATTCAACCCGTTAGCCCCTTCTATGCCCGGGTGAACAATGAGCATATATTCAGCTCCAAGCGCCATCGGTCTCGCTGGCTGGATCGTCATCGTTTTATCATCACTAGCTTTTTTAGCCGTTTGTATTGAGACGCTTCCGAACTTCACAAGTTCCATCTTGTTGAAACTTTTCGCTGGACCGAAGTTCATTTTCTGTGTGAACTCGACGTTGAATACCTTTGATTGCGGTACGTCAGTTGGTCCTTTTATAAACTTGTAACCTTGTGCTGCCAAGTCTGATGTGACGAGGCGTTTGTGCATACCCGTGTGTTCTGTGCCTGATTTCATTTTGATATTCGGCTCGACACCTTTATGTTGCACGGGTGTTCCTTTAGGTCCTGTGTAGTGACCGGTTGTCAGTTTCAGTGCTCCGCCGTTTTCTAATTCAAATAACGACTGGACGCTACCTTTTCCTTTTGTTGTCTCCCCTACTACGTTCGCGGCGCTTTGGTCTTTGAGGCTGACTGCCACAATTTCAGAAGCGGACGCTGAGTAGCGGTTGACGAGTACGTATGTGTCTACCGGGAATTTATTTTTCGCTGGAACGACGTTACCTGATTGTGTGCCCATGCGCGTTTGCAGTTTGTACGCTTCTTTTACTTTCGGGAAAAACCCTAGTAATTGTTCGGCGCTGTCTACGTAGCCGCCACCGTTAAAACGTAAGTCGAGAATTAACCTCTCCGCTCCTGCCGCTTTCAAACGCGACCAGTGGGCGTTAACGTCTTCTTGTAAATGCGCAGAGAACGACTTAATTTTCAAATATCCGACGTTTCCGTACATCATATGCGAACTCACATTGTCTGGATTGTGCGGTGCCGTAACAGCTGCGACTTGCACAGGTGCTGTGGCGCTTGCGTATTGATTGAGATAATCATTATATTCAGCTGGCGTCATGTACACCGAGTATTCATCGAGCTGACGTACGACTTCGGTGACGTTTCTCGCATTGCGAAGATTAGTAGGTTTGTCGCCATAATAGTACAAATCGACAATTTCTTTCACTTCGTCAAGAGTCGCAGCTTCGGTGACGGGTGTTAAGCAGAGCCAAGCGAAAACAGCTACTACTGCAATAAGGGTTTGTTTCATTGCGCTTCCTCCTTTATTCGGTGGGGTTGGTAAAAGTATGTATCTTTTCACTATACCCTATACACCAGCGGTTAAGCGGCTAACTATAATTATTTTTTCGAATATAGTGTCACCCAATAGATTTTACCATCTTGGTCCGTTGTCGTGCCTGCTCCCATATGCGTAAATACTGGATTTAGGAGATTCTCCTTATGCGCTGGAGATTCTAACCAAGCATTTGTAATTTCAAGCGCGTCAGTAAACCCTGCACCAATATTCTCACCGTATGCCGTCCAGCTATAGTCGAATTTCCCAAACAACTCCTCAGTCGTTCCGTATGTCGGCGTAATATGCGACAGTTCTCCAAGTTTCACCAAGTCTTCCGCTCTTGCGCGAGAAATTCGGTTGAGTGCAGGATCCGCTAGCAGATTGGTAACGTTGGCTTGTTTTCGTTTAACGTTCACATTGATGATTGCCTGAGCCGCTAATGAAGGCTGTTCTGGTTCAAGTGACGGCTTCGGTGGCTCCGGTTTTGGTGCTGGTGGAACTGGCGTTGGCTTCGGTGCTACTGGTTTCGGCTGTTCAGGTGCCGGCTTTTGATTATCCGGATTCGGCTTAATCAAATTTTTATCCTTGTCGACATAGCCCTTCTTTTGATTATCATATGTAATCAATCCATTTTTGCGATTTTCGTCAAATTGCATCGTCCGGTACAGGAATGCCGCCATTTGGCCACGAGTGACCGGATCATTCGGATTGAACTTCCCACCCGGACGCGTCGTGGTGATATTGAGCTCGGCAATCGTAATAATGTATTCATATGCCCCACTGCTCTTATGGACATCATCAAAAATAATGAAATCATTATCATCCGTGACGATGTGATAGCCAAGGACTAATAGTTTCGCCATTTGTCCCCGAGTAAGTGGTTTATTCGGATTGAATTTCTCCGCATTCTTAAACAAGCCCCGCTGTGTCAACGCGCGGATATGATCATACGATCCGTTGTCCTTCGTTACATCCTTAAAATCCATTTTATACGCATGGCTCGGTTTCGCCCCAATGGAAACCGCAATCATCTTGGCCGCCTGAGCCCGAGTGACTGGTTTATTCAGGCGATATGTATTGTCAGCATACCCTTTAATGATGTCATTGGCTGCCATATACGTAACAGCGTCGTAGGCATAGTGTTTCTCGGGCACGTCTTTAAAAGTCACGGCCTTCGCGGCTTCCACCGACGTGGGAGCGGTTAGTCCCGCCGCGGATACTGCGACAGTCATCACAATAGTACTTAAGAATATTTTTTTGTTGTTAACTAGACTCATATAAACGTCCTCCTTTTGTTAAAGTATACGGGATTTGGCAGGTGTTTTGGTAGAGTATTAGCGAAATTTGTCGATTGGTGGTAGATAAGGGGGTGGCTTATGAGCGGTTGAGTGGTCGTTATGAGCGGATTCTTGTCTATATAGGGCGGATTACCGGCTTGATAGAGCGGATATTTGGGTGGATAGAGCGCTAGACGGGATTGATTGAGCGGATAAAGAGAAACATTGAGCGCGTGGGAGTTTTGGATAGCAGGGATCTCCTCTATGAGCGATTGGCCCATGTGCATGAGCGGATATTTGTCTATATAGAGCGGGTTGCCGGCTTGATAGAGCGGTTAATTAGGTGGATAGAGCGCTGGGCGAGATTGATTGAGCGGATAGCGAGAAACATTGAGCGCGTGCATTATCTGATTTCATTAAGAAACCAGCGCATATAAAGCATATGCGCTGATTTAGTTGCTTTTACAAATTTAGATTGTCCGTTTTGAGGAGCTGCGGGGAGAGTTGGTAGATGGCGTTTCGCTTTTTACCGGACATTTCGGTGAAGGGGTTGGCTAGCATTCGTTTTGCTATGTGGCGGGAGTGGATATTGGTGAAATGGCGGAATTGCCGGTTCGTGAGTTGCTCGCCGCCGATGCAGTACCATTCCGCTAGCGTGGCATGGTGGGCGTGGCGATCGATATGGCCACACGCTTGGCATTGCCAACTTCTTGTTCGCCACAGCATCGTTAATTGTTCACAATTCGGGCACGTGACACCGCTTGCTAGATCTTTTATGGAAAGTGCATATTTTTCGATCAGCGGAAACGGATCGTAGTGCCGGTGTGTTTTAAGGAGTTCATTCGCTAACTTCTTGATTTGATTGGCGTTCAAAATATCTTCTTTCATTTCTAAATTCCTCAATCGGTTGGGGATTTCATACGAGAAGACGAGTCGGTGGGATGATGTGTTTTCAATGGTGAGTTCGTTTTGGTAGGCGAAGACGATGTAGTCGACGAGGGGGATGTCGATGTTGCGCGCTTGCAGCCAGCTGGCGAAGTAGTGTTTTTTGCGTTCCATTTCTTCAATTGGGCTTCTTAGGACGGTTCGTTCCCCGTTGACTGATTCGCGGATGAATTGCGTCGGGTTTTGTTTGATGTGTAGTTTGCCTGCGATGTTTTTAATTTCGAACAGGATAATCATACTTGGAGTAATCAGGATGGAATCGATTTGGAAATAGGCATGCTCGTGTTTCAGGAAAATGTCGTGGAGGATGGCGTGCGGATACGGCGGGATGAAGTCTCGTAATTGGTAGTCGAATTCCCTCTCCCCTCCGAAGCCCGCTTTGCCGTTGTAGAAGTCGGTTCGGATTTTTTCGTACTTGTCGTGATTGACCGGCAATCGTTTTAGAAGCGACTGTTGCCCGATGATCAGCTTAGGGATTGTGCGCGTTTTGTAGAGTATGTTGTTTCACCTCCCTATTATGGATTGTGTGGCGTGTATTCATTGTAGCAAGAGTGTTAGTTGTTGGGAAGTAATGGGATAAATTCGATTTTGAGTGGTTTTTCGAGGGTGAAATTCAATTTTGGGATGGATTTGTTGGGGAGAATTCAAATTTCGGGGGTTGAAGAGTGATTTTCGATGTGAATTTGTTTGAAAATATGTCTTTAGTCATGTGGATTGTGTCGGCTATGAGCGGTTGATTGGCTTAATAGGGCGTTGGTTGATCGTGATAGAGCGGATAGATGGCTTTATAGAGCGCTTCAACAAGGAGATAGAGCGAATAACGACTTAGATAGAGCATTTAAAGAAAAGTTTGAGCGCGCGGCTTCGCCTTGCTTGATTTAGTTCAAAACACTGGTCGTATGAGCGGATCGCATGCTTGATAGAGCGGTCAAGCGCGTGGATAGAGCGGATACGCAGGTTGATAGAGCACTCAAGCACGTAGATAGAGCGGATATAGACTTATATAGAGCGCTTAAAGAAATGTTTGAGCGCGGCGGCTTCACCTTGCTTGATTTCGTTCAAAACACTTGTCGTATGAGCGGATCGCAGGCTTGATAGAGCGGTCGAGCATCTGGATAGAGCGGATACGCAGGTTGATAGAGCACTTAAGCACCTAGATAGAGCTGATCAAGATTTATATAGAGCGCTTAAAAGAAAGTTTGAGCGCGGCGGCTTCGCCTTGCTTGATTCAGTTCAAAACACTGGTCGTATGAGCGGATCGCAGACTTGATAGAGCGGTCAAGCGCGTGGATAGAGCGGATACGCAGGTTGATAGAGCACTCAAGCACCTAGATAGAGCGGATATAGACTTTGATAGAGCGCTTAAAGAAATGTTTGAGCGCGGCGCGGCTGCGCCTTGCTTGATTTAGTTCAATACAATGTCCGTATGAGCCCCCTCAACAGAAACACCACAATAAACGAAAAAAACTGCCCCTTAAAGGGCAGTTTTTTATCGTTTAATCAAATACCGTACATAGTTTTGCCAAGGTGTCGTTTTCCATTTTTCCCATTCCGGTAGATAGAGCGGAAGTGGGTGGAAGACGGATTGGTGCTCGAGGCTGCTGTCCAGATCTTCGTTGTGCAATGCGACCATTCCTGGTTCGACGCCTGTTGCAAGGACCGTTCGATCAAGGGATGTGAATGGTGCGTCGACGATGTTTTGGACTGCTCGTCCATTGTTGTCTAACGTCCATACTTTTGCATTGTTCTCGTATTTATCTGTTAGCCAGTTCGTTTTAACACTTACCACTTGGTTGGCTTCATTCGTTTGAATGAACGTGTTGACGTTTGTGCCGAATGGCAAGTCCATTTGCTCGTCGTACGGTGCAACGCGTACTTCGTAATATGCTAGTGGATTGTCTTTTTGTGTATTGCCTAAGGCTTTATACGCTTCTAGCCATTCGTCTTCTTTCGCAGGCACTTTGGATACCGATACGACGACTCCATTAATGGTCGAGATGTCATTCGGGTAGTCCGGTGTGATGCGTTCTTGGATTTCTGCTAGTTTCTTTTCTTTATTCGTTAATGCTGGTTTACCTTCAGGTGAATCGTTTACTTCTGGATTGGAAATAGTGCCATCCGGGTTCGTGATCGTTCCATCAGGATTTGTTGTTGCATCATCTGGATTCGGTGTAGTTACAGGTGTTGTATCGGGATTGGTCGTGCTATCCGTATTCGGAGTGCCTGTAGTTGGCGCCGTCTCCGTGTTCGGTTTGTTTTCCGTACCTGAATTATTATTGTTCGAGCCGTTCGGCGAAGATACCGGTGTATCCGGCTTGTCGAGTGAGCCGTCCGGGTTACCGGATGTCCCGTCGAAGTTTTCTTCAGGAGCGTTCGAATTAACAGCTGGTGGTTCTGTATCTGTTTCGTCGATTTCCGTTTTTGGATCATCGTAAGGTACGGTACTCGGTGGTACGCCGTCCGCAGATACAGACGCTACGGATTTGCCTTTTTCACTGCCGATTCCATCTTCCGTATCTTCTGGTTCTACAGGTTCTACCTGATCTTCTGGTTGTTGATTCGGATCGACTTTCGGTGTGAACGGTGTCTGGATCGAGTCATGCTGGATCGTGACCTCCGCACCCATTTCCACGTTTGGCCATTCGTTGTCGAGAACGTATGTGACAATCGTCTGGTCGGTGCTGTAAATATCAATAGATGGTGACTCGCTATCGCGTTTGATTGCTACGACATAGCCGCTTACTGGACTCGTCAGTGCAGATTCATTCGGTATTTCCGCAAGCTGTGCTTCGACAACTTCCGTTTTACGCTGCACTTCTGCTAGATCACGCTCCGCTTCCGCAATCGCTTGCGCAAACGTTCCATCATCTCTCACTTCAATGCCCACATTCAAATTGACACGCACTTTTTTCTCGTCGTTCGTATCATAGTAATCGCTGTCGTTTTTCGAACCGTTCGAAGAGGACTGTTCATACTCCAGATTACTGATTGTTTGTGAAATCGAAGACCCCTGGTTTTGCAACGCGGATAGTTCTGACTCTAATTCATTGCGTTTGGAATCAATTTGATCCACTTTCAATGAAGCGAGCTCCGTTCCAAAGTCCACCGTCTCCCCTTCTTGAACGAGCCATGAATCAATGGTTTGGTCGTCTTTCAAGTAGATGGTATGCAAGTCTTTAGGCGAAATGAATCCCTCTTTATTGAGTTCTTCCTTGTAGTCACCCGTCGTCAGTCGTTCATACTCACCGACATATTGCGCTTTCGGGATGACACTTTTTTCAGCAAACACTAAATACGTGTTCAATGCTAGGAACGCTGTAATGAGGACCGACACGATGATATTTTGTATTCTCATCTTATAGTCCCCCTATCATTAACAAGTTCAACATTTTTTCAATGGGAGCAAAGCCAACTGCCGCAGTGATCAATGCAAAGACCACATGCAAGGCGATTAACATCCACAATGCGTGCTTGCGGATTCCTTTATGCTCTACAACTTCTTCGCCGACAAGTGACGTTTCCACTTTCGAGAAGCTGATGAAGCGATACTGAACCGCCACAATCAATGCAGAGAAAATTGTAAGTTGATTGACAAATAGAATGATGTACCAATTATCCAAGAATGTGACCCCGAGTGGTCCGAATGAGAGAATCGAAACCGCTGCTGATTTTCCAGCAACTGCGAAGATCAGGAAATTGATGAGTTTTTCAATTAATAATAACCCCGTGACCACTAGCTGCAACTTCAGCAATGGCTTAAACGGAATTTTCGTCAGCATACTTAAAATCCATGCGACGCCCCAGAAATGGAACGACATGTAGATGATGGCCCAGAGTATGGCACCGACTAATGCGGTGATACGGCCGATGGTGAATTCATCGAGCGAACCGTTCGCCAAGATATACGTCATCGTCCCCGTATTCATACCCCACATATCGCGGAGGACGAACAGGATGATGCCCAAAATGAATACGCTAAACACACGGCGTTTGAATCCAGTGACGGTGCTTTGCCCTATTTCAACGGCAAGCCGGTCAGGATAAAATAGCGAACGCCAGTAACCGTAAGTAGAATACATATGTACTTCTCCTTTGCCTCCAACTTATCCACTGATTATATCAGTTTCTATCTCTCTTACTTTATCAAAAAATGGCGAATTTGCAACGAATGTCTTGTTTTGTTGCAGAAATTGGCAATAGAGTTGGAGATTTAAACGCTTAAAGATGCAGATAGAGTTACATTGTGTATGGAATTTCCGCTCCAGATGGGTGACGCTTTCTGGAGGGCGTGCGGTGAACCACACCCCTCGCGTTGCTCGCCGGGTGTTTCACCTGTCCCGCTGATCCTCTCAGAGTCGCCCCCATCTTCCGCTGCAATCCTACTTTTATGGTGGATGGAGGTAAATCACCTTCATTCGATAGTGTGTGAACTATTTTTGTGTTTGAACTTAATTAAGTTCAAGTTAAGTGCGATTCAAATTAATTATAATCCTAACTTTAATGACATTTATAAGTATCCCCCACTCACATTTCAGGGATTGGAGCGGCAGGCGGCGACTCCCGATGGATCAGCCCGATCAGGTGAGACAACCAAAAGAGAGCGCAGCGAACTGGTTGGCTCACCGCGGGCCCATGGGAAAGCGTCCGCCTAGAGCGCAAATCCCCTCACGTACCCTACGACCAGCCTCTCCATTTTAAAAACCCCTAGTCCATTAGATTCATTTAATTATCTGAATGTTTCTAATCCAAAGAAATAGTATATAATAGGAAATAATAGGGTATAATGGGCTCTAATTACATAAAGGAGGGATGAGCGATGAACTTGGAGAAGACTATTGAGTTTACATGGCAAGATTTCGCACTAGGCCTGGGCGGATCAGGACTATTCGTAGTGGCGCTCCATTTCCTGACACTATGAGAAAACGTATAACGCAACGCACATAAAAACACCTCAACGTCGACGCACATAGATGTGCTTCTAACTGAGGTGTTTTTAACGTTTTAATGTGATGATCAAATCACTCGCAGTCCTTCCATCAACTCCTTGAACAAGAGTTGGTTTTTCGTTTCTAGTGCATAATCTACCATTCTCTCCCAATTATCTTGCTCCAACTTCTCCACCAAACCGTCCGCTTCACGCATGTACTCTTCCTGTAGATGGCCTTCCAATCCCATCGCTCCTTCGAGTATAGTCGACAAATGCAAATGTAAATCGGAAACTAGCAACAATTGATAAAGTGGGATCCGTATAAACCGGTTTCCTCGCTGAAAGACGAATACTTCTCCTAAATTCTCAATCTGCAGACTTTTCGTATTGACAACGATTTCCTTCCCTTCTTCGGGGATGAATTGGAATACCTCATCATTTCGCTTAATCGAGAAATATTGATAAGCGAATACAAGGCGTAAGTTGAATTCTTCTTTCCTGGTGAAAAATGGCTTGATTCGCTGTATGACTAGCATTTCTTCCCCCTCCTCCTCAGTAATTTGAATTTTCCGATTATTATTAATATATCACAATGAAGAGGATTTTGTGCATGATATGAGCCGGAAACCATCTAATATACCAAGAGAATTTTTCAGAAAACGGTCATAGTGGCGAATCTCGCTGTCTTTCGGGTTATTCATCACGACCTACAAGAAAGGTTTTGGATACCGGCTGATACTCGATGTCCCCTTCTTTCAATCGTTCCAGTAATTGTTCGCTTGCATCGACATTTGTTTTCTCGTAAGAAAAGATCATTTGATTGTTTGTGTAAGAAATAACGACTTGCTCGAAGATCATCTCGTCACGCGTGACGTTATACAAATATGAAACTTTTCCATTCGGATCATGGACGGATTTTTCGGAGTATTGTTCGAGTGACTCGAAGAAACATAGTTCATTTGCGATAACGGGTTCCGGCTTTTGTAAACGGTGACGCAATTGAGGAACGTGTAAAATTAATTGCACTTTTTCTATCGCTTTCGCCTACTTTCTATTTTTTATCACAATCTTCTCATAATATTGTAGAAAAACCTCAGAATTGTCATTTCGTCAATTCGCATTGTCTAAATAACAATTTAACGAAAAACCGGATTCTTTTCTTATACGATGGCGAGAAAAACGGGTGATGAAAATGAGTTTCGGAACACAATTACGAGAATACCGCGATGAGTATTTACATATTTCACAAAAGCAAATGGCAGAGGATCTCGGAGTCGACGGTGCGACGATGTCTAGATACGAATCAAGTGAACGGGTTTTCCCAATTTATTTAGTGCCACTTATTAAGGAAATCTATAATATACCGGATGATGTGTTACTTGCGATGATTTTGGATAAACCGTTAAAGACGGTACGCCCTTTTTCGAATCAGACGCTCGATAGTACCACCACGTATGAAAAAGGTTTTCTAGCGCAGTATGGTTCATTAATTGAAAGCGAGCCACTGTTGAAAGAATTTATTTTACGGGCAAATTCATTGGACTATGAAAACCGCCAGTTGTTGCTGTCAGGCATGTTGAACCTCATGCAGTTGTTCGATAATCAAACAGGTAAATGAAAATGGATTGTTTTTATGCCCCTCAAGTTGTGGTAAAGGACTGAAAAAAACGGTATAATAGGAGGAATGCTTAAGTAAGGAGTGGATTCGGTGGCCATCACTATTGAACGTATCGCAAATATGCACGAATCACAAATCGAAGAATTCATGAATCATATTAAACATACATTTCAACCGTCTGTCCCAGCACAGGCGGAAATTATACGCAAGGCTGCTTCACTTGTACGTATGAACGCAATTGGTGCGTATCGCTACACGGAAACCGAGCAATCCTTAATGGCTAATATTTCGGGTACAGAGTCCGAATTCGCACGTCTTTCTTTCATGACGATGGAGCCGTACTGCACTTGTGCTGACGGGGACTGGTGCGCGCATCAGATCGCGGTCGTTTTCCATTTGTACTCGCAGTTTCATTCATTATCCGATTGGCTGAATACATGGCGCCAGTCAGGAACTGTGCAGACACAATTGTCGATCAATGAGCGGACGCCGGAAGCTTGGTTGAACGCATTATCCGCATTAGTGAAGCCGCTAACCGAGTTGAGTCCAAGTGACGGACCGACCGGATTCTTGCATTATGCTTCAAAAATTGAACACCAGAAGACGCGGCTTTCTCCTTTTGAATGGGAATGGAAGCCGCTCTTTTCGCTGTACTATCAGCTAACGTTATTACGGGCGGCGTGGCCTTTCTTAAAAAGCGAGCTATCGGCCAATGATTCCTATCATTACGGCAAATGGCAGCTGACGATTTGGCTCAATGAGCAAATGTCCGAAATTAAAGCGGGCATCAAACAGCTAAGTTCGAAATCACGTCTATTTGAGACGGATGCATTCCATGTGAAGTTGAAAGATTTGATTCATTCATTCGCAATAGAAGAAGATGGTTTATTCTCGAAGCGTTTTGAAGCGTTCCGTCTTGTCTATACTGAGCTGTATTCTGACGAAGCTGAATTGACAGAGGAGATTGAACGCCTGCAGAAGGAAGCGGCAGAAGACGCGCCATTATTCCGTGCGTTTCTCTATTTGACGTCGGGACGTTTTGACGAGCTCGATGAGGAACTGAATACTCTAGACGCTACCGCTGTTCCCCAGTGGTTGGCATTTGCGCTCTATGCGAAGGAAGATGAGGATTTTGATATCGTGCAGTCGATTATGCTGCAATTGCTTCCTCATTTAGCTGAGCATTATCAGCAGCTTGCGACGCGTAACCGTTCGGCGTTTGCCGAGGATATCGACGAGTTGCTGGCGCTGTCGGATGTTTCAGAAGAGCAACGCGATCAACTATTCCAATCATATGGATCGGAGGCTAGTCGTGCGTATGGCAAGTTCTTATTCGAGCGTAATCGTTACGCTGAATGGGCTGCGCTTATGCATTTAACTCGAGGGTCAGTCGATATGATCGATAGCTCGGCAATGAAGACGGCACTCGCGGAAGATTCGCAAGCGGTGTTCCCTCTCATGCATGCCGAAGCACTGAAATTAGTCAAAGAGAAAAATCGAGATAGCTATCGCCGTGCGGTACGTTTGTGGAAGCAAATGAAGACTGCTGCGAAACGCGATGGTCGCAATGAATTTTGGAACCGTTATGTCCATACAGTCCGCCAGCAATTTCCACGTCTGCGTGCACTGATGGAAGAGATGGAGAAAGGAAATCTACTTCTATGACCGATTCGAACATCTTACAACTTTCATTAGAGTTAACGTTACAAGAAGGACAAGACGGCATCTTCATCGTATCCGCAAATATCGCAGGTGAAGCGCGCAAGATCGATGCGGATATGTTGGTGTCGTATTTATTTTATTCGGATGAACCTACGATGTACGGCATGCTAGTTGAGCAGCGTGATAATTGGCTCGATGTATCGATCGACATGTTACTGCGCTTGTTTTCGGCTGGTAGTCATCCGTATGTGCAATACTCTGGGGCGACTTCAAGCGATCAACAAGTACTGACAGACATTCGTGAAGCCGCAACGTTGTGGAATGACGCCGCGTTGTTTTCATATGTTGAAGCGACTGAATCTGGACTGTCGTTTGATCTCGACAAGACCCATCTATCCGAGCAAGCTGGACGCTATATCTCGCTTGCGATGCGTGGTCAGTTGGCGACGCTTGGTGTCTCGATGGCAGACTTCCCTGCTTTGTTGCCACACTTCAAGCAGTATGGATGGCCGAATACTGACAAGTCGAAGTTACCATTCCGCGTAGCCCTTCGTTTGACGGAGCCGGATATCGATGAGACGGATTGGTTGCTTGAGACGATTCTGATTAGTGATCGCGGTGCGCAGTGGTCGCCAGCTATCGGTAAAATTGCGGGCTCGATTGAAAACGCTTTGCCAGCGAAACGTAAACCGTATGCAGAAGATATTGAAGAGCGCCAAGCCGAGATGGTCGGGATTTTCCGTTCTGTCGAATGGTATGAGCCGAGACAGTTTATGCACGTGCCGTTAAATGATGCACAAGTGCGGATTTTCATTCAGGAAGATTTGCCGCTTTGTCAGGCATTTGATTATCCGGTAATATTACCGGCTTGGTTAAAGACTGTCACCGAGACGAAGTTGAAGATTCGGACGTCTGCCGGTATGCAGTCGTATCGTTCATCAGCAAGCCTCGATCAAGTGTTGTCGTTTGATTGGCAGTTTTCACTCGCCGGGGAAAAGATAGACAAGGATCAGTTCCAGAAGATGGTCGATGAGAACCGCGAGTATATCCGCGCAGGCGATGAGTGGTTCCATTTGGATCCCGCTTGGCTGAAACGAATTCGTGAGTTGATGGAGCAAGTAGACGACGGTGAGTGGACAGTGAAAGATTTGCTGTTCAATGAAGTGCCAGAAGAGATTGCGCCTGTCTATGATGAAGAGGAAGAAGACGATCCGTTAGTAGCATTTTCGATGCAACAGTCTTTGCGTAAAGTGATGAATATGCTGCATGACAAGAAAGGTTTGCCGCCTGTTCCGGTACCTCAGACGTTGCATGCCGAGCTACGTCCGTATCAACAAGAAGGTTTCGAGTGGCTTCATTTCATGCGTGACAATAAATTCGGTGCGGTGTTGGCGGATGATATGGGACTTGGTAAAACCGTTCAGCTCATCACGTATTTACTGTATGTGCATAATTTACCGGAAACGGACTCTCCTTCACTGATCATTTGCCCGACGAGTGTTATGGGTAACTGGCAGAAGGAGCTTGAGCGTTTCGCACCTTCATTGAAGGTACATGTACATTACGGGACGAATCGTGCGCGTGAGGAACAGTTTGCGGATATTATAAACAAGCGTCAAGCGCATATTATTTTGACGACGTATGGTACCGCCACACAAGACGGCGAGATGCTGTCAATGTATGAGTTTGCGAATGTATCCATTGATGAAGCGCAAAATATTAAGAACTTACAGACGAAGCAGTCACGCGCAATCCGCAAGTTGCGCGGTGGGCATCATATCGCGTTGACAGGTACGCCGATCGAGAACCGTTTGTCGGAGTTATGGGCTATATTTGATTTCATTCATAAAGGGTATCTTGGTAGTTTCCGTAAATTTAGCGAAGAGTTCATCGTGCCAATTGAGCGTGATGATCTGGAAGCGGAGAAACGGAAATTGCGTGCTCGAATTCAGCCGTTCATGATGCGCCGGACGAAGAATGATCCGGAGTTGCGTTTGAACTTGCCTGAGAAGCTCGAGCAAAATGAGTATGTACCACTGACGCCTGAGCAAGCGGCATTGTATGAGAGTTTTGTTTCGGAGACGAAATTCAAACTCGAGACTTTGACTGGATTTGAGCGCAAAGGCTTGATCTTGAAAATGCTTAGTCGTTTGAAGCAATTATGTAACCATCCTGCATTATTCCTGAAAGAACCGCCAGCCCCTGCTGCCGAGTTGACGACGCGATCCAATAAAATGGCGCGAATCGTTTCAATGGCAGCGGAGATTGCGGCGAACGGTGAGCAATGCTTGATCTTCACGCAGTATATCGGCATGGGGCAGATGATTCGTCAATGCTTGTCGGAGCTGCACGGGATTGACGTGCCGTTCTTGACGGGTAGTATGCCGAAAGGACAACGTGATGCATTGGTCGAGGCGTTCCAAAACGGAGAATTCCCGATTTTCATCCTGTCATTAAAAGCTGGGGGCACCGGCTTGAATCTGACGCAGGCGAATCACGTATTGCACGCAGACCGTTGGTGGAATCCGGCTGTGGAGAACCAGGCAACGGATCGTGCGTACCGTATCGGGCAGACCAAATTCGTGCATGTGCATAAATTTGTGACTGTTGGGACGATCGAGGAAAAGATTGACGAGATGCTCGTCGAGAAGGCGGCGTTGTCAGCTGATTTGATTCATTCGAGTCAGTGGTTGACGGAGCTCAATGATCGAGAGCTCGAGGATTTGCTGACGTTTAATTAATATTGATCATTGGGACCTGTATCGAAATTGGATGCAGGTCTTTTTGTATTCATTTTAAATCGGAGGGAATAAGGAAAGGGTTTGTTTTGATTGTTTCAAGATAATTGATGCGCTCGTTCAGGTTGGCAATAATGCGGATCAGCTGGCCAATCTGGTCTTCGAGGCGCTGGATATCTTGTTTTTGTGCGACTGTAGGTGTGCTGTGCATGTGGGCTTCATCCTTTCTATGAGCGGGTATGTAATTCCGTCAGCCCGCCTCGTGGAAGTGGTCTCCGACAACAACGGGCGACGGATGAGTTGGCGTAAAATTGATTCAGTTCCTATGCTGAATGTACTCCCGGCATCACAGAGGATTGGGTCCCCACCCGCTCTTGCTTCTGCCGAGTCATGCTAGTTGGCGAATATGCTTGTAGTGTCGTGTAGTTTTCTCTTTTTTCATTTCTTTTCAGTTGTGTGTCATCCATGTCTTTTCAGGAATTGATCAGCAACGGATGTGCGACGGCGGATCTGCCTTGGTCTCCCTCTCCTTTCGTTTTGGGTCTGGTTAGAAAATAGGAAGTGCGGTTTCGGCTGGTTTCGCTTCTTCAAAACGTTTGGGCCCAGTAGATGAATGCGTTTTCATTTCAGTGTGTTGAGATTTGGGCGACTTCGACAGGAAGCGAATGTCGTTGCACATGACTTCCGTGATATACACTTTCGACTGATCTTCGCGTTCGTAGTTCCGGGTCTGAATGCTTCCACTGACGCCTACGAGCGATCCTTTGCCGCAGTGACGGACTAGATTTTCGGCGGATCGTCCCCAGACGGAGCACAACACGAAGTCGGTTGCCACTTCCCCGTTTGCGTTTTTGAAGCTGCGATTGACAGCGAGGACGAACGTGGTGTTGACACGTCCTGATGAGTGTTCTTTTAATACGAGGTCTTTTGTGATGCGCCCTACTAAAGCCACTTGGTTCACGAGTTGGTTCCTCCTTTCTTTGTGCTGCCCTTATCGTAATCTACATAGGATCTTATTGGCAAAGTGGCAAAATTGAATTTTACTATCGTTTTAGGCGTGGTTTTTCAATTTTCATTCGAATGATTTTCGAGATTTTCGCGGTCGTATGCGATTTCTGTACGACGAGCAATACGGCATTTTTGAATTCTCGAGTATTTTGAGATTTTTATGCTATACTTGGGAAAATTGTACCGAGGTGATGGAATTGAAGACGTTTAAAATGATTTCGGTGGAAGTGGTTCAGGAGAGCGGCGTGCTTGCCTTTCCGCTGTTTGACGGCATTATCATCAACCAGGAAAACAGTCATCGCTTGTGGGTGCTTGAGCTTTTCATTGATGCCAAGCATAAGGACATTATGGATAAGTGGAAAGTTGAGGAGACGTTGCTGACCGTGCGCGTCGTGATTTCGTATCCTGGCAACGAGCCCGCTTCGTTCGATGTGGCGGTGGAAAACTGGCGACAGATTGGCGACCGGATTTCCGTGTTAATGAAGGGGCGTTTGAAGCGTGTCCGATCGAAGTATCCGGAATATTTGTTAGAAGAGTTGCTGGAGGAAGGTTTGGAAGGCGATGCGTTGCTTGAGCAATTCCAAACGGCTATGTGGGATCGGCCGAGGTTGAAGCGTGATACGGAGCTTGATGAGATAACGAAGTTGTGATGGGTTTTTATGGATTTGATGAGGTTTGATGGATTTGATGGATGGATGGGCTGCCCTATTTTGGGTGGCTTTTTTTGGTTTTTTGGGGTGGGTGGTTGGGCGGATTGTTGGTGGGGATTGAGCGGGTAACGTGCTACATAGAGCGTTCGTACACTGGCATTGAGCGGATAGACTGACGTATAGAGCGCTTGGCGATGTGCATTGAGCGGATGGCGGGTGCGATAGAGCGCTTGGGTGGATATATAGAGCGGCTCGCGGAGTTTGAGCGGATACGGAGTTACATAGAGCGCTCGGACACTGGCATTGAGCGGATAAGCAGACTGATAGACTACCTTTAAAGTAGACAAACTATAAAGCGCACTTCTACAATTCATATAGATAAGGGGTTGAGAAGATGGCGGAGAAAACAAGAGTATATTCAGAAGAGACAAAACGAGAAGTAGTTGAGCGATTTTTAGAGGGTCATCGAGCAGTTGATTTACAGGAGCAATTTGGGATTAAGAACCGTAGAAGAATTTATGACTGGGTACACAAAGTAAAAGATGCTAATTCTTTGGAAGCTTTGAAGGATACCCGAGGGGTTTCTAATAGAGGAAGAGAAAAAGAAATAAGTTTAAAAGAAGAAAATGAAAACTTGAAACTAGAGAATCTTTATTTAAAAAAGCTGTTAGATCTAAAAAGGGGGTGAGTTCAACAGCAGCTGATTTTGATTTTGTGGAAGCTTATAAAGATCGTTTTTCTATTACGGAATTGATAAAATACACACAGCATTTAAGTAGATCAGGTTACTATAAACGACTAAAGACGCCCAGTCGCCCTTCTAGGGCGGAGCGAGATAAGGAACTTCTCACACAAATGCTTTCTCTTTACATCACACATGGTGGTAATCTGGGGAACATACGATTTAAAGACGCACTGCGAGAGAAATATCAAATCACGGTGAATGAAAAGCGGATCCAACGGATGAGAGAATATTATAATATGCCTTTGAAAACCAAAAGAAGAAAACCGAAGAAAACAGGTGATATTCACTTTGTCTGTGATAATATTTTGAATCGGAACTTTACGGCTATTCTTCCAGGGAAGAAACTATGTATAGACATTACGTACTTACGTGTAACTAAGCCACGCGAAAAATTCATTTATTTATGTGCAATCATTGATTTATTTAATAACGAAATTATCGCCTATTCTATACAGGATACGATGGAGATGAGTTTAGTATTTAAGACGCTTAACATAGTAGAAGAAAAAGGACTTGCCCAACCGAATGCGATCCTTCACAGTGATCAAGGCATTCAATTCACAAGTCCTCGTTACGTCAACCGATTAAAGCGAATGAATCTCATACAATCCATGTCTCGCAGAGGCAACTGCTGGGACAATGCATGTATCGAGAGCTTCTTTGGGAAGCTGAAGACAGAGATGCCAGGTTTTGTAGAACCTGAAACGGAGTATGAAATGATTCAAGCGGTAACCGATTATATTTCATATTATAACGAAGTGCGACCACAAAGGAAACTATCTGGAACGCCTATTGCGTACAGAAGCAATCAGGTCGCATGATAGAGAAAGGATTACATGCGAATTGTAGGGTGCTTCTTCATGTGCGTTTTATCGAGTGTCTACTTGACAGGTTGTAAGTCAGAGTGATAGAGCGCTCGCCGAGACTCATTGAGCGGTTAAGATGAGAGATTGAGTGCTTGCCCTCATACATAAAGCAGATATTGAAAATTTATGAGTGCGTGAGGTACGAGTTTCCAAATCCTAAATTCAATCAATTACCATTATAAAACACAAAAAAGCCACTCCCCAAAGGGAATGGCTTCGCGTGCCTAGCAACGTCCTACTCTCACAGGGGGAAACCCCCAACTACCATCGGC
>NZ_PDYT01000003.1:0-164082 GCF_002743175.1 Sporosarcina sp. P20a | reverse complement strand
CGTTTTGTCTCTTCTGAATATACTCTTGTTTTCTCCGCCATCTTCTCAACCCCTTATCTATATGAATTGTAGAAGTGCGCTTTATAGTTTGTCTACTTTAAAGGTAGTCTATCACTCTGTTTATCCGCCCAATGAGTCCCGGCAAGCGCTCAATCTTTCCACGTATCCGCTCAATGAGTCCCGGCAAGCGCTCAATCTTCCCGCGTATCCGCTCAATGAGTCCCAGTAAGCGCTCAATCCTCCCGCGTATCCGCTCGATGAATCGAAGCAAGCGCTCAATCTCCCAGTATATCCGCTCAATGAATCACGGCGTCCCCTCTATCCCTGCGCTTATCCGCTCAATCAACCCAGCGTATCCAGCTTATCGAGCCTCGCACAAGTGCTCTACCATCCCGCTCAATCGCTCTAAGTTCCACACCAACCATTCATCACTTCTACTCCAACACCTAAGAAACCACTAAATTTATCTGAGAAATTTCATTTAACCTAATAGTCTAGGGTTTGTTGGGGTATATTGATAGTAAGACACGTACGATAGTAGAGGAGGGGATTCTATGATCATGACGATAATCAAACGCTTCTTTAAAGAACGCTTTTTTGATCAGGCTGCGCAGAACGCTTATTACTTGTTGCTTTCCGTGTTACCCTTTTTACTTGTAGTGCTGTCGATTGTGCAATTTCTACCTGTGCAGGAGGCTAGTATTTTAGCGTTGCTACGTCCATTCGTGCCAGATGAATCTTTTCAGCTAATTGAGCAAAGTGTTCAGTCCGTACTCTATAAAAGTCACGGAAATCTGCTTGCACTAAGTGTATTAGCTGCATTGTGGACGACATCGGTTGCGGTACAATCGTTTGCACGTTCATTAGACATGGCGAATCGTAGGCTTCACCAACAGCCGCTATGGATTAGTATAATTCGTAATCTTGGTGTAACCATTCTTTTCATGCTAATTGTACCGATGTCGTTATTTTTACCGTTAATTGAAAAACTTATGCATACTGTCATTGCGTATTATGATGTATTAGATGCCTGGGAAGGCTGGTTGTATATTTGGCCCAATATAAAATGGGGTCTTGGTACGTTCTTTTTATTTTTGTTCTTCTTGTTATTTTATCAACTCATGCCAACAGGAAAGATGAAATGGAAGGAAGCGTTGCCAGGTGCTTTGCTTTCGGCCTTTGGCTGGCAGTTCGTTTCATTATTATTCGGAGAGTATGTATCACGGGTTGATTATTCTAGGCTATATGGACAATTAGCCGGGATTATCATGCTTGTGTTATGGTTTTATCTAACAGCTGTGATTATTATTCTTTCTGGATTATTGAATGCAGAGTGGAAAAGGAAGGGGCGGTCTAAATGAAGATCTTAGTGGTAGATGATGATATACATATTTTAGAGTTGGTTAGTATTCATTTGCGTCAAGCGGGCTATACCGTTGTGAAGGCGATGAATGGGCTAGAGGCACTTGAGGTAGTCGATAAGGAGTGGCCTGATTTAGCCATCGTGGATGTGATGATGCCAGGTATGGACGGCTATACGCTGACGAAGAGGCTTCGTGAGGATTCTGAAATACCAGTTTTGTTGCTGACAGCTAAAGGTGAGATGGAAGATAAGGAGCGTGGCTTTTTGGCAGGGTCAGATGATTATCTGGTGAAGCCGTTTGAGCCGAAAGAGTTATTGTTCCGGATCCATGCTATTTTGCGACGTTATGATAAAGCGGTGGACCGGATGATTCAGGTCGGTCCTTTAGTGATTAATCGACTGAGTTATGAAGTAGTGCATGGTAAGAAGTCATTACTGCTTCCATTAAAGGAGTTTGAATTGTTGTCGGTGTTGGCTTCTCGTCATAGTCAGGTGTTTACACGAGAAGTGCTAGTAGAGCGCGTATGGGGCTTTGATTATGAAGGGGATGAGCAGACGTTGAGTGTACATATCAAACGTTTACGCGATAAGCTCGAGAAGCTTACGAATCAGGTGAAAATTGTCACGATACGTGGTGTTGGTTATAAACTCGAGGTTTCAGAATGAAGTCGCTGTATGGGAAGTTTCTCGTGTTAACGGTAGGAATTATGCTAGCGAGTGCAATAGTGGCGTTTCTCTCCGTCAATACATATTATCACATGTACTTAAAAGATGAAAATGATGCAAAGAATGTTCAAGTTGCTGAGCAAATTGCGTTGTTCATTGAAGCGAATGACGGGATGGATTTACCTACATACTTCGATATGCTTGCCAGCACGGGTTATAAGTTGCTAGTGAAATCGCCTGCAGGAGACGCAACAGTATATGGAGAAGCATTTCGCGATGATAATCTTGAGGATGAAGCGATTCAGAAAGTCTATAATGGACAAGTCTATCATGGTATGCGAGATCTGAAGGCAGAGACATTCGTGACAGGTTATTTCTCCAATGAGTCAGCTAATACAGTAGGTGTACCGTTAACGTACGATGGTCATACGTATGCACTATTTTTACGACCAGATATTAAAATGCTATTCACGGAAATTCACTATTTGCTTGGAGGCATGGTCATTGTCATGGCGATTATCAGTATTCTCGCTATGCTTGTCGTTGCGCGCAAGCTGATTGCACCGATTGTTGTGTTGACGAAAGCGACGAAGAAGGTAGGCGAGGAGGAGTTCACGGGTGAGCTGTCAATTGATCGACGTGATGAGATTGGGCAACTTGCAAAAAGTTTTCAGCAGATGATTGATCGTTTGAGTGAGAACGACCAGATTCGAAAGGCATTTGTTAGTGATGTGTCGCATGATTTTCAGTCACCGTTATTGAATATTAAAGGCTATGCAGACTTGTTATCGGATGAAGAGCTTCCGGCTAATGAGCGCATACGTTATGCAGGAATCATTCAATCGGAAACAGAACGACTTTCGACGTTGACGAAGCAGCTATTATTGCTGACGTCACTAGATCAACTAATCTCTCCACTGCAGAAAAAAGCATTCCGTGTTGATCAGCAAGTGAAGGAAACAGTACGTAAATTTCAATGGTTATTGCAAGAAAAAGAGATGTCTATCATGCTTGAAATTGATGACGTTACGTATGAAGGGGACCCTGCTTTTCTTGAAAAAGTGTGGGAGAATTTATTGTCGAATGCATTGAAATATTCCCCGGATGGAGAAACGATTGATATCCGACTGACCGAGCAGGCAAATGAAGTCTGTTTCTCTATTGAAGATACAGGAATTGGTATGTCATCTGAAACAAAGAATCGTATATTTGACCGTTTTTATCGTGCAGATGACTCAAGAACACGTGAAGTAGAAGGAACAGGCCTGGGATTATCTATTGTTGAACAAGTAGTACGCCTTCATGAAGGTCGAGTAGAAGTCGTCAGTGAGTTAGGTATAGGTACGACATTCATTGTGTATTTGCCTAAATTGTAACAGGCTGTTCATCTTCCGTTCATCTTGGAGTGTTATGATAAATGTAGTAGAAAGATGACAGGAGGAAATATAACATGCAAGAAAAGTGGAGTTTACGATTGATTCGCATTGCTGCGATTTTTGGTTTAATTGGGACGGTACTCGGTTCCCATATGGCGGGGGCAGGTTCGTACGCATTTCGTCCGATTCACGCGCATATTTTACTTGTAGGTTGGTTATCGGTGTTTTCATGGGGTGTGTTCTACAAGATTTACCGAGTCCGTGCTAGAAAGCTATTAACATTGCAAGGCTGGACAGGGATCATTGGTGCTATTGGTTTAACAGCGGGTATGTGGTTGCAGTTCATGCAACCCTTCAATATCAATGAAGTATTCGCGCTTATATTCTATATCGTAGGTGGTACCGTGCTATTAGTAAGCTTTGCTTTATTCGTAGTTGTAACATTTATGATTGAAAAAACACCTGCTACACGTCAATAAATAATTACCCAAGAATCCGATTCACTCCGGATCCTTGGGTTTTTTATTGTCGAATAACAAAGAAAAGTTTTTAAGAATAATCAGTTGTTTCAACAAATATTTCAATCTGCCTATGACATACTTGAGCGACTTAACAGATGAAGGAGCGAATGACTATGACTGCTCGCAATCGGTTTCACCTCATTACGATTTGTTTTACTGTCTTGATTGCTGGGACATTGTTAATTAAACAAACAGCAAGTTCGGAACAACAAAAGATTGAAACGATAGGAATAGATTATGCCCAGATGAATCAATCCGTGGAAAAAGTGCTAAAAGATATGCCTGAAATAGCAGGGGAGCTGGCATCTATTCAATCCGGCATTCATAATAACAAGCTAGGCCATTCGTTTTCAACAAATAAGACAGAGTTCCGTTTACGTGTGAAAAATAATCTAACTGAACAGGAACATTCATCTCCGTTTCTAAGAGGAATTGCGGAGAAACAAACGGATCATTATCAAGATGCTTTAGATATCGCAGAAGAAGCTTATGGGATTACGGTAACGGAAGATGAAATAGATGCATATATTAAAGAGAATGTCTCGACGATTTGGGATGCGGAAAAACGAAAGTACGCTAAATCGCTACAGTTAACGTTAAATGAACTGGACTATCACTTTGATCGAGATGTCTATGTGATGAATGTTCTATGGGAAAGAGTATTGCCTATCGTTATGCAAGAGTTTCCCAGACAACGTGGCGAAAGTGGACAAGCATATGGGAAGCGTTTGAAAGAAGAATTTTTCAGTGGAACAGAGGATTCTGCATAGGAATTCTTAACAGTATAGGTGTTAAGGGCTACCGTTAATCAGCGGGTAGTCCCTTAATTGTAGTCCAAGGGTTTAAGAGTTTTGTAAGAGCTCGTCATTATACTGGTGTGGGTGAGGTATGAATATGTTTGGCAGGGGAGAGGGTGCAATGGCTCGAAAAGTAATAGGGTGGGTTCTTGTCATTACCGGAGTGTTGGCTGTTTGTTTTCCGATGTTGGAGAATATCGCATATGACAAGCAACAACAGGAACTTCTCGAAGCCTTCGATTTGCTCGGTGCCATGGAGGACATCAGTTTTATGGATGAACCGGAAAGTGTAGCGTCAGCTGAAGCGCCAGTTGATAAGAAAATTCCTTCACTAGAAGGCAGTAGAGGAATTGTATCGATCGATAAAATCAATCTGAAGATGCTGATGTTCGACGGTGTCACGGAGAATGAACTCGCAAAAGGTGCGGGTATCATGGAGCCGCAAAAAGACTTTACGAAACATAACATTGGTCTGGCAGGTCATCGTGCTGTAGCGGATGGTAAGCAGTTCAATCGTCTGGGAGAATTGGAAGCAGGCGACGAAATCCAAGTGAATCTGAAGAGTGAAACACTTCATTACCGCATCACCTCTACATTTGTCGTACATAAAACAGACGTTTCCGTACTCGAAGACAAAGATACACCGCAACTCACACTCGTCACGTGTACACCACTAGGCAGCTGGCATCCACCGGACCGATTGATTGTGCAGGCGGAACTTCAGGAAGTGGAGAATCGTTAACCAAGTTATTTATCTCGACATATAGATAAGAGTCGTAAAAGGGAGATGTTCATTTAATGGATCGGCAGCTAGTGCCCCACCAACATACAATGAAGAGAGAAGAGGGGAACATGAATTGAAGAAACAGATACACATATTTATGCTGGCACTTCTGATTTTGAGCCAGACAATTTTAGGCCCAATCGGTGCAAGCATGGCGAGTGCGGAAAGCTTTCCCCAGCCTGCTTCAAATGAAGTAGGGAATGGGGTGCAGCAGAAAGATGATAAGAGAAGTTCTGCTGAGGCAGATGAGGGAAAGGTTGAGGTTCCCGAACAAGATCCAGGTAAAGTTGAGGTTGTTAAACCTGAAGAACCAAAAGAACCTGTAAAGCCCAATCCAGAAGCTGAAGGACCTAAAGACTCTGAAGAAAAGCCAGAGAAACCTTCTGTAAACCCTGGTGAGAAACTGGACGAAAACCCGGTTGTAAAACCAGAAACTAAGCCAGAAACAAAACCAGATATTAAACCAGAGGAGAAGCCGGTGTCTCCATCCACTGACGATACTCAGCTTGATATAGGTGTGGATGAAGATGTAATTGACGAAGAAAAAGATCCAGATGACACAGAATTGGTTGAAGAAGAAGAGTTGGAAGAAATAGAAATAGAAACGTTAGCTGCTGGAGAACTACCCGCATCAGTGATTACTGGTACCGAGTTTAGAATTAATGGTACTTTAATTTCAGGAACAGGGCCGTTCACAGTGAAGAATGGAGACAACGCCACACTTACATTTAATTTGAAACTTGCAGCTGGTCATACATATGGTCCAGGTTCTACATTAAAATACACTTTGCCAGAAGTTTTCAATGGTATCACATTCCCTTTAGGAACTAATTTTGGTGGACTTGGGGAAATAACGAAATCCGGAAGAGAAATAACTATTACTTTTAATGATTCGATTATTGATGGAAATGGTGTAGGAACAGCACTGGAAAATGCAAAGTTTTCTATTGGTGCTACGTTAAATAGTGTAGACAATGAAACTAATCAAAAAGTAGAATTACCAGGAAAACAAATTATTGAATTAAATTTCGCGCCAGTGAATGGAAATTCAATTACCAAAGAAAGTGGTGTAGCAAAACCTAGTGCTACGAACAGTGAATTTATAGAGTGGGAAGTAAAAGTAAACACAGACTTAAAAGCAACTGGAACAGTAGCATTCAAAGATACGTTAACTACCAATACGGGTAGTGGACATATTTATGATCAAACTTCTGTTGTGATTACTGAACTTTCTATGAAAGCAGATGGTAGTTATACAGAAACGGCATCTGGATTATCTCCAAACTTCGACGGAACTAATAAAGTAATGTCCATAAATCTAGATGGAACAAAAGCGTATAAAATTACTTATAAGACAATACCAGAAGACCCGGGTAATAATGAATCTGTGCAGTATCAGAATAACGCTGAATATGGCAGCGCGAAAAGTGGAACTAAATCTGCTACAGTTTCTTATGGAACACCTTTAAAGAAGAGCGTTTCTAAGAAACCGAATGGTTCAAACTTAGCGACAGAGTGGAAAATTGATTATAACTTCAATAACCGTGCTATTTTGAAAAAGGATGCCGTTTTAAAAGATACATGGACTACAAGTGGTGGTGCGGGTTCTGGTAAACAAGTTCTATCAGACTTCAATGTATATGAAGCGGATGGTACTACACCCGTAGCTGCAGGTGTATATACAAAAACAGACAATGGTGACGGTCAAGGATTCACGCTTCAATTTAATCAAGAAGTCTCTAAACCATATGTCATCAAATATAAAACAACACCAAGTGATATATTCGCTGCACAAGATTTCAAAGTAACAAATACGGTTAAACGTGAAGACATAGAAATTGGCGATAAGACAGCGTCACAATCTTATACCAAGAAAAGTTTTGTGTTGAACAAGACTGCTAATTCAATTGATTATGAGGCCAAAACAATTAAGTGGAATATTACTGCTAACCAAGCGAATTACAGTTTGAATGCCAACTCTGTTTTTGAAGACAAGTTCACAAACAGTAATATGACTTTGCAGGAAGATACGCTTAAAGTAACAGTTGGGGGAGCTACCTTAACAAAAGACACTGATTATACTGTAACTAATATTTCGAAGGACGGATTTAAAGTTACATTATTGAAGGCTGTTGATAAAGAAATAAAGATTTCTTATACAACTGATTATGATATAAGAGATATCGGTACGAATACTCGTACTTTTAAGAATGATGTTGTACTGAAAAATAGTGGCTTGCCTAATGATCCCTCAGATTCTGCAGAGGTATCAATCAAAACTGAACAAAAAGCAAATGGAAAAAAGGAAGGTAAATATAACTATGCAACACAAGAGTTTGAGTGGGAAGTAGAGGTAAACTTTAACTACAATGAGTATACCAACGCTAACTTTGAAGATATTTTGCCCGATACTCAAGAGATCACAGATATAAAGGTCTATTCAGGGACGCTTAATTCAGCTGGGAACTTCCAACAAGGTGGCCCAGTAACTTTCACGAATACTGCTAGTGAATCTAACAAAATTACTTTGGATTTAGGGGCTATTACAACTCCACATAAAGTGGTTTACAAATCTAAAGACAAAGATGGAGTTTATCCAGTAACTAAAGGTAATATTTCAATTAAAAACCAAGCTAAGTTAACACAGGACGGTAATCCTGACTTATCTTCTTCTTGGACAAAAACGATAAGCGTCAATTATACAGATAAATTGATCAATAAAACCGGAGTACAAGTAGGCGGTACGGCAGGAATCAAGTGGAACTTTGAATTCAACTACGCACAGTCAAATCTGCAGAAAGTGGTTATTACAGATACAGTAGGAGCTAGCGAAGGGTCTCCTGATCAAATTATAGATCCCGACTCATTCAAAGTATATGAAGTAGCCTTGACGGGTTCAGGGTCTACACCGTCAATAGGTAAAACCGAATTAAAAAGCGGATACACACTAAACGTGGATAACAAGACTGGTAAATTCACATTGACTCTTCCAGATGGCAATAAAGCGTACTACGTAGAATATGAAACTACTTACTTCGGACCTAGTGGCGCTGATTCAAATGCTACAAATAACGTAGAAGTGAACTATATAAGTACTGAAGGATCAAATGCTTCCGATAGTTCTCCAATAAAGAATTTTACGTACGGAAACTCAGGATCAACGACTAAGGTTCCATTCGTTGCGATTAAAATTGATGGAGTAACAGGTTTGCCAATGGCAGACGTTACATTTACATTATTCAGTGAGTACAGACCAGGAAAAGCACTAACATCCGCGAAAACAGATGCGAATGGAGTATTTGATTTGGGGATGAACTTAACTGAGGGTAAATATACTTTAAAAGAAACTACAGTAGATGGTTATGATAATCCTGGAGATATACACTTCACTTTGCATCGCAATTCTGTCCAAAAAAGTGGAACATACGCAGGGAAACAAATTGTAAACATTGAAAACTTCCCGACAGGTTATGAAGATAAGATATGTAAAGAATTTGTTCTAACAGCAAAAGATGTAGACGGAATGCCAGTTGCGAATAAAGAACTTACACTAACAAACAAATCAACAGGCCAAGTGTCAAAAGTTACAACAGGTACGGATGGCTTAGTTAAGATTCCTTCCAGTGGAAACACTAAGATTAATGCAGGAACGTATGCAGTAACTACTGCAGACAATACAGTGTTAAAAGATGTTAAGATAAACTACACGGAAGATTGCGAAGCATCTGTGCAACCAGCTCCAACATGTGATGCGTTTACGATTACAGTACAAGATAAAGATCTAGCTGCACGTCCAAACGTTTCTGTAACATTGAAACATACAACAGACGCTTCAGTAGACCTTATTACTATAAAAACTAACGATGAAGGAAAAATTAAATTACCTTCAAAAACAACTACTGCAGGTATTTATACTGTGTACGAAGGTAAAATACTTCACGGTCAGGTAAACGTCACATATAAGAGTGATTGCATCGCAACTGTAGGTGAAGAAGCACAATGTGAAAACTTCACGTTGACGGTGATAGATGCAGACGGAGAGCAGCTTGTTAATAATATTACTATAAAAAAAGCTGATAGCGCTGATACAGCTATAGTAGGCATAACAACTGATGAAAACACTCTATCTTTTGAGGCACTTGCATCAGGAAAGTATGACGTATATGAAGGTAATGAAAAATTAGGTAGCTTCACAGTGAATAATGAATGTGAATTTGTATTTAAACAAGAGTTAAAATGTGAAGAATTCACAATTGTAATTGAAGATATAAAAGGTGAAATACGACCAAATCTAACTGTGAAATTAACACATAAAATTGATGGAACCGTAATTGAAAAAACTACTGATGCTACAGGTAAGATCGATTTACCTTCAACAACTAGAGCAGGAATTTATACTGTATATGAAGGTGAAATATTCCTTGGCGAAGTAAACGTCACGTATAAAGATGTTTCTTGTAAAGATGTAGTAGGCGAGTTATCTAAATGTGAAATGTTCACGTTGACAGTAAGAGATGCTGATGGAGAATTACGTGAGGCAGGCGTCGACATTAAGATTACAAAAAAAGATGAGACTGCTGAATTCAAAACGATCAAAACAACTACTGGAGGTATAGTTTCTATTCCCAACCTTCCACCAGGAGAGTATGACGCTTATGAAGACGGTGAAAAGATCGGTAGTTTTTCATCGAATGATGAATGTGCAACTGAATTAGAATTAATTTTAATATGTACAAACTTTACAATTATCGTTGAAGATCAAGATGGTGCAATTCGTCCGAATGTTACTGTATCTTTGAAGTATAAAGATGATAGTACAGTTAATACGATTACTGCAAAATCAAACGTGGGTGGAAAGATCGTATTAAGCAAAGATACTAAACCAGGTATTTATGAAGTCTACGAAGGAAAACAATACGTTGGCGATGTAAAAGTCACATATTTAACTGATTGTGAAGCTTCAGTTGGCAAAACGGCAACGTGTGAAACATTTACGTTAGCAGTAAAAGATGTTGACGGAAAGTTATTCCCAACTGGAACAGAAATTACTATTAGAGAAAAAGGCAATACAGACACATTTAAAAAAGGAATAGTGGATGCTGATGGAAATGTATCACTTCCAAATCTTCCACGTGGAAATTATGTTGCATTTGTTGGAGAAGAGGAACTTGGTAACTTTAAATCTGATACTGATTGTAAAGCGTCAGTTCAACTACTACCAACATGCACAGACATTACAATTACGATTAAGGATCAGGATGGAAAACCTCGTGCTGGTACGATGATATCAGTGAAGAAGGAAAAGAAAAATGTTTCTTTCTATACATCTAAAACAAATGCTCAAGGTGAAATGAAGGTTCCGCTAACTGATATTCAAAATGCTGGTGGTCCGGGGAAATACTTTGTTTATGAAGGCGATTTGTTTATTAAAGAAATTGAAGTAAGTTATAAAGATTGTATAGCTGCAGTTTCAGCAGCTCCAATGTGTGAAGACTTCACGTTAACAGTCAATACTTTAGGCGGAAGTGTACGTCCAAATATTGATGTTATGGTGAAAGATTCAACAGGTAAGAATGAAATTGCAAAAGGAACAACTGATACAAATGGTCAAATTAAAATTCAAGGGAAATTAGGAAAAGGTACGTATCATGTATACGAAAATAACACGTATATTAATTCATTCACAGTGACAGATACATGCTCAGCAACTGTTCAACCGGTACCAATAACTCCAACGCCAACAGTCTGTACAGACTTTAAGCTAACTGTAATACAAGATGGTGATAAAGTCGGTGAAGGTGTGGAAGTGGTATTGAAGAATGGAGATACTGTAGTTGCTAAAGGAACAACAAATATTACAGGAGAAGTTACAATCTCCAAGTCAAAACTTCCAAATGGCGAATATGATGTCTATGTAAATGGTAAGAAGATTGAGGGGAAAAAAGTTAAAGTAACGGATACATGTCACGACACGATTACAATCCCAACGATCCCGGCTTGTGAGAACTTCACCTTAGTGATCAATGAAAACAATAAACCGATCGCAAAAGGTAAAGAAGTTATCTTGAAATCAGGTAACAAGGAAATCACAAAAGGCAAAACAGACGTAACAGGAAAAGTAGTATTCCCAATCAACGTTAAGCACGGGAAATATGATGTAATCGTAGAGGGTAAAAAGATCGGAACGGTTACGGTGGCAGAAACGTGCGAAAGCATAATTTCATATGCTCCTGTATGTGAAGACTTTACTGCAATCGTAACAAAAGACGGTAAACCAGTAAAAGATAAAGAAATCGTCTTGAAAAAAGGCGATAAGAAAGTAGCGAAAGGCAAGACTGATAAAGACGGCAAAGTAACATTCCCAGGTAAAATACCGACAGGAGATTACGAAGTATATCTAGAGGATGAAAAATCAGGGAAAGTAACGGTTGAAAATCCTTGTGAAGAAGGAATAATTGTATTGGCTCCAACTTGTGAGGACTTTACGCTCACAGTGTATGAAGACGGTAAACTAGTAGGCCCGGGCAAGCAGATCACGCTGAAACAAGGTGAGACAGTTAAAGCGGTGGGTACTACAAATGCACAGGGTAAGATTGTGTTTGATATTGCAGAGTTACCTAAAGGTGAGTACGATGCATATCATCAAGATGTAAAAGTAGGAAAAGTGAACGTTACCAATACATGTGAAGAGACATTGACTCTATTGACTGCGCCAGTATGTGAAGAGTTTATTGTAACGGTAACAGAAGACGGTAAACCGGTAGGGGCAGGAAAAGAAGTTATCTTGAAAGATAGAGATAAAGATGTAGCAAAAGGTATAACAAATACGGATGGAAAAGTAATATTCCCTGGGAAATTACCAAACGGAGACTATAATACTTTCGTAGATGGTGAGGCAACAGGTGCTATTACGATTACAAATTCATGTGAGATTGTTCTGAATGCATCTGGTGGTGGTAATCCAGGCAAACCGCAAGAGCCGAGTAAACCTGAACAACCCGGTAAACCGGGTGAGCAAGTAAATCCGAATAAACCAGAATTACCAAGTACTCCGAACACGCCAAATGGCACTGTTAGTAGTACGGGTCCAATCAGCAGTATTACTGGAAGTGGAAACACTAACGCTTCTTCAGGTAGTAATTTACCTCAGACAGGTGAAGCGTATCCAGTAATTCCGATTGCACTAGGAATTTTGCTAATTGTAGGTGGTGCATGGGTTTTACGCAGAAAGAAGCATGCGTAAAAAATAGTAGCAACAAAAAGGTCAGTCTCTTATGAGGCTGACCTCTTTCTTGTTGAGTTTAAGAATTCTATAAGAGTTTAACAGTATACTATGTAAAAGAGCGATATTATCTTATAAAGGGGAGAACCATATGGCTTCTTCAAATTTCATAGATGATTTAGATAAAGAAGAATACCCTTCAGATAAATTCAAGAATATGTCAAATGGGTTTTACCAAGTACCCATCTCAAATTTTGACGGAACCTCAAGAGGATATAGTCTGGATGTAGAAAAAGAAATGCTTTATTGGCGGAAACTTGCTTGTCAAGACGACTTGACGAAATTGCCAAACCGGAGAGCATTCTACTTCATTATTGAATCCTATCTCCAAAAGGTAGATCATCGATCAGAAAAGGTAGTGTTTTTCTATATTGATATTAATCAATTTAAACTGATTAATGATACGTACGGACATTGTGGAGCGGACGAAATATTGAAGGAACTAGGCAGCAGATTGCAGACATTGTCTCTTACAAAAGAAGTTTTTCATTTTAGTGGAGACGAGTTTGTCATCATCTATCGTTATCAAGATAATTTTCAATCAAGACTTAGTGAAATCCAATCCATTTGTGATAAACCATTTAAATTGGCTAATGAAAAGATAGAAATATGTATTAGTATTGGAGCAAGTTTATATCCAACGCACAGTACAGATGTTGCTACATTGCTTCAATACGCTGATTCCGCTATGTATTTGGCAAAACGAAGTAAAAATAATACATTTTGTCTGTATCACTAAGTATGTGTAAAAATCTTTTGAAGGGTATATTACTGTGTATATGTACAGATAAAGTTAGAAACTATTGTCACAAAGTAACAAAGTGAGAAGATGGAAAATATGATTGCATACATGATTTATGATTATTATATATAAATCATTTGAAGAAGTATCTTCTTTAGTTCATGACATTGTGTATCACTCACGCCTGCCGAATAATACGGATCGGTACACATTTCAAATTTGTAAAGGGAAGCTACATGTAGAAGAGCAGCAGTTCATATTGGATAGTGGGCTAGTAATTAGAGTGCGCTATGAAGAAACTGACGAGCTATATTACAAAGTAACTTAGACAGTAATACAGTAACTAGGAGGACAATCAATTGCGAAACATGAAAAAAGTCATCATATGGAGAACCTATGAATAAAAAGTTGCGGCTGATTGTTCCTTTGTTTATCGTGATTTTAATTGCCTTTCGACTAATCTGGATCGATTCTAACCAAAGTACTTACACAGTCACAGCTGAAAAAGGGGTGATAGATCTACGGGGTATGGGTGATTTATCTGAGGATATATTGCTAAACGGAGAATGGCAGTTTTATGCGGAAGAGTTTATTACTCCAGGTGAAAGTTCCAAAAGGGTACCATCATTGATTCAAGTGCCCGCTGATTGGCAAGAACAATTTTCAGGTAACATGTCCTACGGTTATGGGACATACCGTTTGAATATTTATGTAGATCGAGATGACACTAATATCTATCGATTGTATGCGAAGGACATCGTGTCTGCTTCGCGTTTTTTTGTGAATGGTGAGGAAAAAGTACAACTCGGAAAAACAGCAACGAACAGGAAGCAGGAGGAAGTCGACTATCGTCCCCAGACATTGCAGCTAGAAAGTAAAGCAGGGGAAATTGAACTTCTTATTCATGTATCGAATTTCCATTCATTGAAAACGGGTGGTATCATACAGCCGATGAAGTTTGGAGAGTGGTCGGCTGCAGAGCAATCTGTATTTAAGGAATATGGCTGGCAACTTGCACTTATGTCTATTATATGTTTGCATAGCGTATATTCATTTCTAATTTATCTCTTGTTCTCACGGAGGAAGGAGATGTTATACCTCGCTTTATCTTTTCTATCTGTTGCCATCGCCATTGCAATAGCGGACGATAAGTTACTGTTGTATTTCGTTCCAGAAATCTCATTTGCAACTTGGTCAAAAATGAATATACTCGTCTATTCAGGCGCTGCCTATTTAGTAGTGTTGTATATTAGGGCTTTAGTGGATACTGTAAAACACCCCTTCGGCAAGAAGGGACGCTATTATTTCCGGATTATAGGTATAGGATATGGAATATTTGTTATGTTGACGCTGTTGTCAGTAGAAATCGATGTACTGTTTCTCTATGCGTTGATGATTTTGATCCCCTTGCCGACACCGTTTCTAATGTATCGGTTGTCAAAACGCGAGAAGGAGAATTTTATCTTCTTTTTACTTGCAGCAATTAGTTTGATGTCCAGTACTATATGGGGGTTGTATAAGGCGCAAGTCATGCCGGAACTACCATATTACCCTTATGACATGCTAATTAGTATCATACTATTTGGACTGTTTTGGTTTAAACGATTTTTCATGGAAACAGAGAAAAGTCATAACTTGGCTGCTTCTCTACAAGAAGAGATTCAACAAAAGGATGAGTTTCTGGCCAATACATCGCATGAATTACGGAATCCCCTCCACGGTATCTTGAATATTACCCAGACAATCTATGATAGTGAACAAGACAAATTGTCGCATGAAACAATGCGGAATCTGGAAACACTTCTATCTGTTGGTCGACAGATGACTATAATTTTGAATGATTTGTTAGATAGAGAGAATTTGAAAGATGACAAATTCCAACTGGATCATCAAGATGTGAAAATTTTGGCGGTTCTGACAAGTGTATTTGATACACTTAAGTTTATGAAAGAGGGTAAATCTGTATCCCTTGAACATTCGATACCTATTCAGTACCCTGACATCAAGGCAGATGAAAACAGATTATATCAAATTCTATTTAATCTAGTTCATAATGCAATCAAGTTTTCAACTGAAGGAACCGTTCATGTTTCAGCTGAAGTGCAGAACAAAATGGCCGTTATTCGGGTCTCCGATGAAGGTATTGGGATGTCTCCAGAGGATGCTAAGATAATATTCAAACCTTATAAGCAAGCGGAATCTGGTATTACCTCCACGGGTGGAGGGGGATTGGGGCTAGGATTAAGTATTTGTAAACAATTGATTGAACTGCATGGAGGAGAGATAAGAGTAGAAACAAAAGAGGATGAAGGTACCACTTTCACATTTACACTACCTCTTTCGGAAAATCAACAACAAAAGGGCTATATTCCTGTTCCAGATATTGTTCAACAAAAATTGGAACCTGCAGATTCAGTGACATTCTCAGCAAGTAATGCTACTGAACGTATTTTAGTTGTTGACGATGATCCAATGAATCTTCAAATTATTAAGCAGATGCTAAAAGCGGATGGATATATGGTTGTAACATGTACTTCAGCAAATGAAGCGCTCAAAGAGCTTGAACGCGGCCGTTGGAGTCTTGTGATCTCGGACGTTATGATGCCATATATGTCTGGCTACGAGCTGACACGCGAGTTACGAAAGCGATTTTCACTGGCGGAGCTACCGATTCTATTGTTGACTGCTCGGACCCAGCAAATTGATATTCAAATGGGGTTTGAAGCAGGAGCCAATGATTATGTTAGAAAGCCTGTAGAGAAGGTTGAGTTAATCATGCGTGTACGTGCGTTGACAAATCTAAATCAGACGATTGCTGAGCTGATACAAATGGAAGCGGCATGGTTACAAGCACAAATACATCCGCACTTCCTGTTCAATACACTCAATACAATTAGCGCACTCAGCGAGATAGATCCAGAAAAAATGGTAAAGTTGCTAGATAAGTTTGGTACATATTTGGAGCAAAATTTTACAATTCAAAATCTCGCATCAACTGTTTCGCTGAAGAAAGAACTGGAACTAGTAGAGGCTTTTGTATATATTGAAAAGCAACGCTATGGTGACCGTTTGCAAGTTGAAATGGACATTGCGCCAGTTCAAGTGGAAGTGCCACCCCTATCCATCCAAACATTGGTGGAAAATGCGATAGAACACGGTGTACTCAAGCGACCTGAAGGTGGTACTGTGTGGATCAAAGTGTCCGAACGTGACGATGCAGTAGAAATATCGATTTCTGATAACGGATTGGGAATGGAACAAGATTTAGTGACGCTTATGCAAGATAATACAAATATACAAGCGGGTGTAGGTTTACCAAATACGCATAAACGGCTTCGCCAATTAGGGTATTCAGGTCTTACAATTGATAGTATACCGAATATTGGTACGGTCATTCGATTCTCTATAGATAAATAAAAAAGGAAGATAATCTTATAGATTTTCTTCCTTTTTCTCATACATTATCACATAATACTCGGTTAAATAATTCATTAGTCGATCGACTAGGGGATATTCCTAATTCTTCAATTAACTTCTCTTTGAAGTTATGATATGCCTTGATGGCCTCTGTTCTTTTACCTTGTTGCAGATAGTGCGTTAGGAGTTGCTGTAGAGCTTGTTCAGAGTATGGATCCAATTGAATTAAACGTTCCAGTGAAGATTGGATGCGGGTAGTATCTTGTTGAGTTCTGTAATAACTAATCATTAGGTGAAGTAATTGTGTCACCTGCTGTTTCATATGTTCGGCATATGTGTAGGACCAGTCATAGCCTTCTAATTCTAGGTAATCACCTTGATAATCCCTAATGCTTTTTTCAAACGAATCAATAGTAGCCTCTTTCGCCTTGGTATGTTGATGTACTAGTTGCTCCATTTCTAGTGCATCGCAGTAGAAGTTCGATAACTTCATACTATAGCTTTGATTAGTGAAAACAATCACTTTAGAAAAGCCTAACGATTCCAGTGTTTTTCGTAAATGGGAAAGGGCAGTATGTAATTGTATTTTAGCTTTTGCATATTCAGTATCAGGCCAAAGTGTTTCAATTAGGACATCGCGGTGGATCCATTCTCTATGATACGTAAGGAAAAAAGCAAATAGTTCTTTGATTTTTATCGTTTTCCATTTAACAACCTCTTGCTTATATTGCACGATGAATTCTTGGAAACATTGTATCCTCAATGGTTTTTCAGATTCAAGATGTGGAACGTGAACAGAAGGGAGTGCTTGTGTTAATCGTGTAATGGTTTTTTCAAGACGCTCATTTGTAAGGGGCTTTAGTATGTAATCAATGGAATTCAACTCGAAAGCCTGTATAGCGTAATCACGGTAAGCAGAAACAAATACTATTTTAATTGTTGGATTGATACCTAATAAGTGATTGGCCAAATCTATACCATCTATTCCAGGCATGGAGATATCCAAAAAAGCCACGTTAAAAGAAAGAACTTGGACATCAGCAAGTAAATGCAATGAATTGGTAAATGTTTTGATGACTTGTACTTCTTTGAATGCTGCCAACTTATGCGTGAGCAGTTGTAAAGCTAACGGCTCATCATCTACTAAAATAGCCCGAATCACACAGGTCATCTCCTTCATCTCAAAAACACTACTACTATTATATGACATTTACTCTATACTTGTCCAATACATGGTAAAGTATTACTATTACTCGTGTGCATTATTGTTTTGCTTGATGAAATTTGTAAAAATAACGGTGAGAATATATGCTATATTAAAGACTACTTTCTAATGAAATGGAGCGGAAAAAATGATAGAACTTCAAGGGATGTTGCTCGGTATGGAATTTGGTAATATCCTTACACTGCTCTTATCTATCGTCACAATTCTCAACATCCTGCTATTGGCATGGGTTTTATTTATCGAAAGAAGAGATGTAGGAAATACGTGGGCATGGATTATGGTTCTAGTGTTCATTCCTATTGTCGGTTTCTTTATTTATCTGTTCTTTGGACGTAGTTTAAAACAGAAAAACTTCTATAATCTTTCAGTTGCAGAAAGGAAGGCTGAAAAAACGGAAGTAGACAAACAATTGCTCCCGGAAAACTTGGCCAGACTGGAAAGTAATACGTTATTAAAAGATCATACCGAATTAATTCATATGAATTTGAAATCATCTCATGCATTGCTCTCCAAAGATAATCATATTGAAATCTTTGACGACGGACATAAAAAGTTTGCTGCATTGTTTGAGGATATTAACTCTGCAACTAAAGAGATCAATATTCAGTATTATATTATCCAGTCTGATTCACTTGGGACCAAGTTACGGGATCTGTTAATTCAGAAGGCAAAAGAGGGAGTAAAAGTTCGACTCTTGTATGATGAGGTCGGCTCGAAGAAAACACCACCCAGATTTTATAATGAATTACGTGCAGCGGGTGGAGGAGTGGAAGTATTCTTTCCATCGATGTTCCGGCTCGTGAACTTTCGGGTCAATAATAGAAATCATCGGAAGCTTTGTATCATTGATGGAGAAATCGCGTATATTGGTGGTTTCAATGTCGGAGACGAGTATCTTGGACTGGATAAGAAATTTGGTTATTGGCGGGATACGCATTTTAGGATTAGAGGCGGCGCGGTCAATCATATTCAAGGCAAATTCATTTTAGATTGGCATCAGGCAAGTAAAAAGGAGCCGGGTGACTGGGGAGGTTACCTATTCCAGACCGAAAAACATATTGGCACAAGCCCAGTGCAAATTGTCTCAAGTGGTCCGAATTCTGAGACAGAACATCTGAAGAATATGTATATCAAGTTATTATTATCTGCTAAAAAAAGTGTCTACATTCAAACACCATACTTTATTCCAGATACAAGCTTTATGGATGCCTGCAAAATTGCGTTGTTGTCAGGCATTGACGTACAGATTATGATTCCATGTAAGCCTGATCATCCTTTCGTCTACTGGGCTACTTGGTCGTATGTCGGCGATTTGCTGGATTACGGCGCGAAGGTATTATTATATGAGAATGGCTTCTTGCACGCAAAGACGATTGTAGTGGATGAAGAAGTGTCGGTAGTAGGTACTATGAATATCGATTCACGTAGCTTCCGGTTAAATTTTGAAGTGACTGCGATTGTTTATGATGAAAAAGTAGCAACACAACTGACAGATCTGTTTAACCAAGACTCGAAACTTAGTTCTGAGCTTACGAAAGAACATTATGAGGAGCGGTCCTTACTGATTAAGTTTAAGCAATCGATATCACGGTTGTTGTCTCCCGTTCTATAAAGGTGTAAGAACTGTACAATACAAGTCTGTATAATAATCTCATGTAAAAAAGAAGCAGCTTTGTGCCGCTTCTTTTTTGTATGAGTATTTCAGTTACATAAAGACCAAGTTCAGCTTGCCTTCTTTTAACTCCAATGCAGCGTCGAATTTCTTTCCATCGGCTGCTGTGAAGCCTTTGATGATGTTTGTTTGTCCTTTCGTACAGAGCAATTTTACTTGGGGAACAGTTAGTTTCTTTTTCAGGAAAAGTCCTGGGAAGGTTTGTTTGCAGCCGTTTTTGTAGTTACTGCAACCGAAAAACTTTTGATGTTCGATAATCATGCCTTTGCCGCATCTTGGACAGGGTGCGACTTCAGTTCGTGTGTACGACCCTTTGCCGGAAGAAGGCCGAGGGGGTAGCACGATATCAATCGTTTGTTTTTCAAGTTGGACCGGTACGTCTTCAATCAGTTTTTGGATAAACTTTGATACGCTACCCAAAAAGTGTTGGCCCGTTCCTTCACCATTTCCAATTTTCTTTAAGTAGGTTTCCCATTTCGCTGTCATGGAAGGGCTAGCAAGTAGGCTACCTTCGATGGTCTGGCATAGTACGCGTCCTTTATCAGTGATAGATACTATGTTTTTTGTGACGGAAATATAGCCGTGTTTTTTAATCGTCTCGATAATACCGCTTCGTGTAGCTTCGGTTCCAAGACCCTCTATTTCTTTTAAAATATTCGTCTCACTTTGATCTTCCACCAATTTCCCGCATGTTTTCATCATCGCAATTAACTGACCTTCAGTATATGGTTTGGGAGGCTGGGTTGCGCCTTCTTTTATGCCGATTTCACTTTGCACAGTTTCCTCACGCTCAAGCGGTGGTAAGGCTGGTTCTTCGGAATCTTTTGCTTTCTTTGGTGTAGCGAAAAGCTCTTTCCAACCTGTATCACGTTCCGTTTTACCCGTCGTAAAGAACGGCAAACCATTTACGTCCGTAGTGACCTTTGTTTCAGTATACAAATAATCACGGTGGAACATAGCAAGCGTCGTTCGAACGACTTCTTCATATAGATTACGTTCGAGTGGTGACAACTTTGTCAGTGCTGCTTGTGTAGGCAGTTTCTTCGTTGGAATGATCGCATAATGTTCTTGTACTTTTGAGCTGTCTACATAGCGTTTTTTCGGTGAACGCGAGGCTATCTCAAATGGCTGTTCGATTAACTTTTGATAATCTTCTATGGCTGCTTCTAAGTATGTGAATTCACTCGGTGTAATATGTCTTGTATCGGTTCTTGGATAAGAGACGAGCTTCTTTTCATACAGAGTCTGCATCGTTTTTAAGACAGTTGCGGGACTCGCTTTCCAACGTCTATTGGCTGTCGCTTGCAAGGTAGAAAGGGAGTGCAACTGTGGCGGCGGCGTTCGTTTATCAGTATTCGTTAACTCTGTAATGACGCCAGGAGTCCGCTTAGTGATATTACGACTGTTTAGTGCTTCTGCAATTAATTCCCGCTTCGGCTCTTTTAATTTAGCTTTTCCTTTATATATTCCTTTTTCTGCAGTGAAAATAGCTTCTGCTTCGAAAAATGGTTCTGACACGAATGTCTCGATCTCGCGCTGGCGTTGGTAAATCAAATAAACGGTTGGTGATTGAACGCGACCGATAGGGAATACTTCCTGAACTCCCTTGGCTTTCAACAGCAATGTATAAAGTCTAGAACCGTTCATCCCTACGAGCCAGTCGCTAATTTGGCGTGCTTTTGCTTCTTCATAGAGTTGTAGATCTTGTCGATTATCTCGTAGATTCTCGAAGCCTTTACGTACTTCATCGGATTCCAGAGAGTTAATCCATAATCGCTCAATCTTCTGGTTGCGGGCTCCCGTCATATAGTAGATGGAGTAAAAGATATTGGATCCTTCGCGATCGACGTCACATGCGTTAATGACATGATCTGTTGCACGAATGAGCTTTTTAACGATCTGAAATTGCTTATACTTTCCCGGGGCAACTTGAAACTCGTAGCGCTCCGGCAAAATAGGCAAACTACCGAGCGACCAGCGTTTCCAGGCGGGATTGTATGTATGTGGTTCTTTCAATTCTACTAGATGACCGACGCCCCACGTAATGAAGGCACCTTGCGGAAATGTCTGGCATGGTTGAATTTCTGTATAGCCATCGTGTTTACGAGTAGTAAATGCATCTGCATATGCTTTTGCTTGGCTTGGTTTCTCAGCTAGGATGACCGGTTTCATGGGAACACCTCAATTTCGTTAATAGTACGTTCGTTCTGTTAGTTGTATTATCTCATATTTTGAGATGAGTGGCTATTAAGCATGTGTAGAAAAAAGATTTCATGGAAAGGGAAAAGTACCGTAACCTTTTAGACTCCCATACGAACTACTATATAGAACTTATAGTAAGGAGCGGATTTTTTATGAAACTGAATAAAATTGTACCATTTGCGATGTCAGCCTTGCTTATTGGTGGCGTGGCGGTACCTGAAGCAGTTAGCGCGAAAGAGGAAGTGAAGGCCGAAGTGACATCTGATGAAAAAGCTTTTGTTAAAGTAGAAGGAACAATCAATGGCACGGAAAAGAACGATGAATTAACACTCTACACAATTAAATGGAAAGAAGAGTCTTTTGTACTGGCAATTACAAAAGAAACGCTAATTTTCGATAATACGGGTAAGAAGGTAGAATTGAAAAAAGGTGACAAAGTGTCTGCCTATACTCATGCAGATAAGCCAATGATTATGATTTACCCGCCTCAGTACACTCCAGATGCTGTTATTGTCGAGAAAGATGAAGCAAATGCAGCAGTAGTTGGAATATTTGGTGATGAACTGGTGGATCCATATTTGAAACTGCAATTGAATGTAGATGACAGTACGGACATTTCCAGTGCTTCGGGTAATAAAGTGAACGCTGACGACTTGAAAGGCAAAGACTTGCTAGTATTCTACAAAGAAACAACTCGAAGTATTCCAGCCCAGACATCGCCGGAGAAAGTAGTGATACTAGACGTAAATACAGTAGATGAAGATGCCACTGTAGAACAGATTATAGAAGACGATCATTATATGGTCGATGGTGTTAAGATGGTACCACTTCGTTTGCTTGCTGAGAAACTCGGATATGTCGTGGATTCGACTGGCGTGGGGGCGGTCGTTTCAAAAGGTGCTCCATCTTACACGATTACTCGTGGACAGAAGGAATATGGCTACAATAAATCATTGATGAAATTTGAAGCAGCACCGGAGTTGCTCGAACCGAAGAAGACCTATGTACCGGTAGAGTTTATTGAAGAAATGATGAAGTGATCAAATCATAAAAAAAGGCAGGAGTTCATGGACTCTTGCCTTTTTTGCCACTTACATCAAGACTTATTTTTCTTTTGTTTCTTTTCTATCGGATAGAGGTTTGTAAAGTAATCGTTCGTAATGTCCCGTACTTGTCCGCTTAAGAATAGTACCGCAATCACGTTAGGAATCACTACAATTGCGAGTAAAAGATCAAGAAATTTCCAGACGAATTGCAATCCACCAAGTGCTCCGATTATAATAGCCGCCATATATGCGATGCGTATTACGATGGAGAAGTTGGGTCCGAACAAGAACTCTGCTTGTTTTTCACCGTAATAAATGATGACTACAATCGTTGTAATAACGAATAAGAATAATACGATGGATATGATAATGCCACCAAGTGAAGCTCCAAATACCGTACTATACGCTTCTGTCACCATGTTCGCTGCGTTATCTGCGTCAATGACTTCCCAGACGCCTGTTGTTAGTATGACTAGCGCAGTCATAGTACAAACAATCAATGTATCCACTACGACTTCAAAGACGCCCCAGAAACCTTGTTTGGCAGGATGACTATTCACTGCAGCTGCATGGGCAATCGGTGCAGTACCGATACCGGCTTCATTGGAATATAATCCACGAGCGAGTCCCCAACGTATGGCCGCTGCAACACCGGCGCCTGCGAATCCACCTGCTGCTGAAATCGGTTGGAATGCATGTGTGAAAATCAAGCCAAATGCTGCAGGTACTGCGTCGACATGAAAACCGATAATAATGAGTGCACTTACAATATAGATCACGACCATTGACGGAATTAAACGTTCCGTTACGCGCCCAATTGCTTTAATTCCACCGAATGAAATGAGTGCAACCAGTAAGGCGACGAAAATACCCGTTACGATTGGAGATAAACCAAATGAACCTTCCAAGGTCGTAGCGATGGAGTTAGATTGCACCATAGTACTCGCCATAACTTCTAACATGAGGGCGAATGCAAAGATATACGCAACCTTTTTCCAGCCAAGTCCTTTTTTTATGTAATACATCGGACCACCGACGTAATCACCGGCAGCATTCTTTTCACGATATTTGATACCGAGCACGACTTCGGAATATTTCGTGCCGATTCCGATCAGTGCGACCACCCACATCCAGAAGATTGCGCCAGGCCCACCTAGTGCGATAGCTACAGGAACTCCGACAATGTTTGCTGCTCCCATTGTGGAAGCAAGTGCTGAGGTTGTTGCTTGGAAAGGGGTTAGCGTACCATCCCCAGAGCCTTTAGACATGATTTTTCCGAAGGTTTGACGAAAAATGTGTGGCATATAGCGAAACTGGAAGAACTTGAGACGAATTGTGAGGAATAGTCCGCCTCCTATTAGTAAAATGATGATGGGTAATCCCCATAGAAAATCCGAGACGATTTCTACCCACTTCGTAAACGCATTCATTGGCAACGACTCCTTTTGTAGTTTGAGACTACTCAAACATCTAGTTGTTTTGTTTCGGTTTACGAATTAGTTGTCTACTATACTAGTGAATGGATGGAAGAAATGTCAAATGAAAATAGAAATGTATGGGTTTTTGGTACTTGAGTCATTGTTGACAGATACACATCGAAAAGCATATTTAGAAAACATTGATAAGTTGCTTGCTCACTACGTATAGTATATAGAATTATTTGAAAACTATTGACAAAGAGCTCAACACCATGTAGTATTACGTTCAATATTACATTGCAGACTAAGAATGGAACTAGTAAAAATGTTTTGTGTCTTTATAGAGAGCTGGTGGGTGGTGAAAATCAGCAGACGCACATTTTGAACTCATCCATGAGTCACTCCCTGAAAGTTTTACAGTAAGGGACGTCGGTTTCCTCCGTTATCGGGATAGACAGTGATAGCTGTCGATAAGTGGATTGGCCAAGTATGGCGAATCAATTAGAGTGGTACCGCGAGTTTAACCTCGTCTCTATATTTCAATATAGAGACGGGGTTTTTTGTATTTATTTTTAAAAAAAAGGAGTGCAAAGAGATGAGCAGAAAAATTTGGGTTTTTGATACAACATTACGTGATGGAGAACAGGTACCTGGTGCTAAATTAAATCTTTATGAAAAAGTAGAGATTGCACAGCAATTAAAGAAGCTTGGTGTCGATATTATCGAAGCTGGTTTTCCTGCTTCATCCCAAGGTGATTTTGAGGCGGTGAAGGCTGTTGCGCAGAAGGTAGGCAATACAAATGACATCATAATCACAGCATTGGCACGCGCGGTGCAGGCAGATATCGATTCGGTTTATCAAGCAGTGAAGTATGCAGAAAATCCAATGATTCATATGGTGCTGGGCACTTCTGATATTCACGTCGAGAAAAAGTTCAATAAATCAAAGGACCAAATCCTTCAAATAGGTGTAGATGCGGTGAAATATGCAAAAACATTAATGCCACAAGTACAGTATTCAACAGAAGATGCTTCACGCTCGGAGTTCGAGTATTTATGGCATACAATCGAATCCGTCATGAAGGCGGGTGCAACAATGATTAACGTACCTGATACAGTAGGCTTTGCAGAGCCTGAGGAATTCGGTGCGATGATCTATAAATTAAACGACCGCATGAAAAATCTGGATCCAGATGTCTTATTAAGTGTTCACTGTCATAATGATCTAGGAATGGCGACTGCAAACACATTAGCGGCAGTCAAGAATGGTGCGGATAAAGTAGAGTGTACAATTAATGGAATTGGGGAACGTGCAGGAAATGCTGCGCTTGAAGAAGTAGTCATGGCATTGAAAACAAGAAGCTCCATTTATAATGTCAGCACACAAATCAATACAAAAGAAATTATGAAAACTTCACGTCTTGTATCTAGCTTCATGGGATTGGATGTACAGGTGAACAAGGCGATTACGGGAGATAATGCATTTGCACATTCGTCAGGAATACACCAAGATGGCTTATTAAAATCTCGCGATGCATATGAAATTGTTCATCCAGAAGACGTCGGACTGGACGATATGGAATTGATTTTGACGGCGAGATCAGGACGCCACGCGGTGAGAAATGCACTTGAAAAACTAGGGTTTACCCATATGAAGCCTGAAGAATTCGAAGGGATATTTGAAGGGTTCCTTACATTGGCAGATATGAAGAAGGAAGTATACGATCATGATCTATATGTAATTGTTGAAAACTATCATGAAAAGCATGATAAAGAGAACGTGACCAATTATAGTGATCATTTCTTTGAATTCGAAGATCTGCAAGTCGTCAGCAACTCTAGTTTCCCTTCAGCTAGCGTCAAGATTCGTAAAGGGGAAGAAGTCTTCAAGTCGAGTGCTGTTGGAACGGGACCAATCGATGCATTGTATTCAGCAATTGCTGAAATTACAAAGATTCAAGTGAAATTAATTGGCTATGATATAAGTAGCGTATCACGCGGCAAAGATGCGTTAGGAAAAGTGAAAATCACCATTGCGTACGAAGGAGAAAATTATATCGCGAAAGCCGCAGACACAGATATTTTGAAAGCAAGTGCATTGGCCTACATGAATGCGATCAATAGTGTAATCGTAGCAAAGATAAAGGGAACATCTGCACAAAAACTAACTGTAAATATTTAAAGTGAAATGAAAAAGGCAACTATCCTTTCAAGGATAGTTGTCTTTTTTCATGCGTAAATATGAAATAAATATTCCTGGCCAGTTTTTCGTTTTAGATAAATAATGAATGCTGATAAACACCAACGTAAAGTATGGAGACAATTGCTTGATTGTACGATATGCGAAGTATGTATAGTCATTTACTTGGTCGGTTCATTATAATTACTAGGAAAAAACCATAGAAGCAATAATAAAAGGCTACCGCTCTGAATCTTATTACCCGTGCCGAGTGAAGCTTTTTTATTATTGCATAGTTCATATTAATAGTTTTTTTACTTTTCCTCTCGACAATAATCTCGGATCAGTCTGGATGCTTTCGACTGGCTGATTTGGAGGTCGGATGCCACACCCCTAGTTGAACCAAAATTCTGATAGGATCTTCTGACCATGGTAGCTGTTACATTATCTAATGCCTTTTCTAGTGAATTGGAATAGGCGAATTCAGGAATTTCTTTTACTTTTTCCAATATTACTTCCGGTAAATCTTCTATAGTTATAACTGCATCACTTGTAATTACCAGTCGCTCTATTAAGTTTTCTAGTTGTCGCACATTGCCTGGCCAAGAATAATGATAGAGCACATTCAAACAATCTTCAGAAATGATTTTAGTAGTGTGGTATTTATTGTTAAAATTATTCAGAAAGCTATAAACTAAAGGGATGATGTCTTCCTTGCGTTCATCCAATCGCGGCATTTCAATGTCAATTACGTTGAGTCGGTAAAACAAATCTTCACGGAAAGTTTTATTTTCTACCATCTTCGGCAAGTCTTGATTTGTTGCAGCAATAATGCGGATATTCACCGTCTTGCTTACATTGCTACCAATCGGAATAAATTTCTTGTCTTGGATGACTTGAAGAACTTTCGCCTGTAGGGGCAAAGCCAACTCACCGATTTCATCTAAAAAAATGGTGCCGCTATCTGCTGCTTCGAATAAACCTATTTTACCGTCTTTTTTGGCTCCGGTAAATGAACCCGCCGTATAACCGAATAGCTCCGATTCTAACAGATCCCCTGGAATAGCTGCACAATTCACATTAAGGAAAGGACCATTCTTTCTCTTACTCAATTTATGTAATTGATATGCTATGACTCCTTTACCAGTACCCGATTGACCATGTACTAAGATAGTAGAATCTGTAGGTGCCACCTTTTCACAAAAGCGCAGTATTTTTCGCATCTTCGCGTTGCTCGTAATAATCTTACTAGCGAAAACTTCATCTAGTGAGTTTGTAAAATCTAATTCTTCCTCTTTGACAAGCCGTTTAAAATCTTGTATTTCTGTTGCTGTACACACAATATATTCTACTTCATTGTGCGAGTTCAATATAGGGAAAGCCCTGGTCAGCAACTCGGCACCTATATGGGTTTGTTGGCGTACTGAAACGGGGGTTTTTCTTTCCAGAACAAGTGGAACTACAGAAGGAGTCCAGTAACCATCGTTTAGAAAGTCATCATTATACTTGCCGAGCACATCAGCTTTTACCATCCCATAATGCTTTTCGCAATTTCGATTTACATAGACAATCTTAATATCTTTGTCCAAAACATAAATTTCATCCGATGAATAATCCAATATGTTAAGCAATGATTCCAAGGATAGATCCATTTTCTCTTGTTCGTTCTCATTGGACATACAATTTCACCTTCCTGCTGGTATGTGAGTCAACCCCAAGAATTTTTGCATAATTCTGAGTTGTTATTGACTCGATTGTAACAGAACTCTGTAAAAAAGACGATAACAATCTTATTCCCATGCATATCTCAAAAGTTGGCACGGTACTTGCAATAGTATTTAGTAACGCGGCAAGGATGAGGGAATTCCCTCATCACCCCGTAACTATATAAATGACAATAAGGAGGCGCAATATGAACAGAGTAGCCGAAGTTAGCGACATAACAATTATTGGGGGTGGACCAGTCGGCTTATTCACTGCGTTTTATGCAGGACTTCGACAAATGTCAGTAAAAATTATTGAAAGTTTGCCACAATTGGGTGGCCAACTATCGGCACTGTATCCTGAAAAGTATATTTATGATATCGCCGGTTTTCCTAAAGTAAGAGCACAGGAGCTGGTAGATAATCTAATTGAACAAATGAATCACTTTCCGACTACTGTCTGCTTGGGTGAAACGGTAATACAAGTTATAAAAGAAAATGATGACATTTTCAAACTGACAACAAATAGTGGTGTACATTATTCAAGAACAATTATTGTCACTGCAGGTAACGGAGCTTTCCAAGCAAGGAAGATGGAGATCGAGAGCGAAGAGAAATTCCAGGGACAGAATATTCATTATTTTGTTCAGGATATGAATCAGTTCCAAGACAAGAAAGTGGCTTTATTCGGCGGAGGAGATTCAGCAGTGGATTGGGCGTTGATGCTGGAACCGATTGCTGAAACAGCATCCATCATTCACCGCAGAGATAAGTTCCGTGCACATGAACATAGCGTGGAATTATTAAAACAATCCAAAGTAGAACGATTGACACCTTATGTTCCGGTCGAATTGTTAGGTGATGAAAGAATTGAGAAAGTAATTCTAAAGCATTCTAAAACAGAAGAGATTTTAGAGCTTGAAGTCGATGATGTACTAGTCAATTACGGTTTTGTTTCATCACTGGGGCCTATCAAGGACTGGAATCTTGAAATAGAGAAAAACTCCATTGTGGTCAATTCGAAAATGGAAACGAATATCGAAGGGTTCTACGCGGTTGGGGATATTTGCACATATGAAGGAAAAGTAAAGTTGATTGCATCTGGTTTTGGTGAAGCGCCTGTCGCGGTGAGCAGCGCAAAAGTATATATCGATCCGACAGCAAAAACGCAGCCACTGCATAGTACCAGCGTGATGGGGGAATCGGAAGAAGCTTCAAAGAAAGTGGCTGCCGGAGTCAATTAATTATTTTAGATAGGAGGCTAGGAAATGGCACAATATACAATGGTGGAGCGAAGCACATGCATCGCTTGTGGAGCGTGTAACCCGGTTGCTCCTGAATTGTTTGATTACACAGCCGATGGATTTGCTTTTGCTTTATTGGATGACAATGAAGGCATTACCGAAGTGCCAGAAGATCTAATCGAGGATTTGGAGGACGCATTCGAAGGTTGCCCGACGAATTCTATCAAAATGGCGGATGTACCGTTCTCTTGCCAGAGAATTGAAGCTAGTTAATTGATTAATGAATTGTAAAATATAAATCAAGAGGAGAATGAGAAATGGCTTATAATAAAGTACAGAACGCAACAGAAAGAACTTTTGAAAGAACGATGCCTTACAATCTATTTACAGATCCAGAGGTATTGAAAAAAGAAAAAGAAATGATTTTTGCGAAAAGTTGGCAATTAGTCGGCCATGTAAGCCAAGTTGAGAAAAAAGGCGCGTTTTTTACAGCTGAGATTGGCGATGATCCACTTATTATTATCCGGGGAACAGATGAAGTTCTCCGAGCGTTTTATAATGTTTGTCCTCACAGAGCGACGAAATTGGAGAAAAGTGATTCGGGCAAAAAGAAAATACTACAGTGCTCGTATCATGGCTGGACATTCAAAACGGATGGGGCATTAAACAAGGCACCGAACTTCCGAAGCGAAGAAGATGCTGCTTGCGTTCAGGATGCGTGCTTGCGTTCCGTTAGAATGGAAGTAATCGAATCCTTAATTTTTGTTAACTTGGATGACAATGCAAAACCATTGGCTGAATCGTATGGGGATTTCTTCGATCGTCTAGGGAAATTTGAATTCTTGAAGAATCTGCAATTTACTCACAAGAAGTCCCGTCATATTAAAGCAAATTGGAAAGCATTTATTGAAAACTATCTTGAATGTGATCATTGTCACGTAGCGCATCCAAGTTTTATTGACACATTAGATATGGATGATTATCAGATCATTACGTGTGAGAACTATTCAATACAAGGTTCTATGGTGAAGCCTGATAAGCAATATGGAGAAGTAAATCTAGAAGAAGCAGAAATGCAAGGTGGATCATTCTTCTGGCTATGGCCAAACTTGATGCTTACAATTTATCCGGGACCTGCGAATATGGCAACTATTCAGTTAGTTCCGATCGATGAAGAAAATACTGAAATCGTTTATACGTACTACTTTAGCGAAGACAGCTTGGAAAAACTGACTCAAGAAGAGAAAGACCTGATGACGTTCGCGGAGCAAGTTCGCTTTGAAGATATCGAATTGGTTGAATTAGAGCAACTGGGCTTCAAATCACGTGCATTCGAGAAAGGTCGTTACTCACAATCTGAACAAGCAATCGTACAATTCCATGAAATGGTTCTGGAGGCGCTCAATGAATAAACTACTTGATAGAACAACTAATAAACAATTGATGATCAACGGGGAATACGTAGAAGCGCCAAGCTATGCTCCACTATATTCCCCATACTCTAATGAAAAAATTGCTGAAATTGCTATGGCGGATCAAACATTGACGGAACAAGCAATTGAAGCTGCACATAATGCAAGGAAAGTTATTGGAGCCATGCCAGCGTTTCAACGTGCCGAAATATTAGAAAATGTTGCAAGAATACTAGCTGAAAGAACGGAAGAAGCAGCGACAGTCATTTCAAGTGAATCCGCGAAGCCTATTATGTTTGCAAGAGCCGAGGTTTTAAGAACGGTCGAGACATATAAATTCGCTGCTGAAGAAGCAAAACGGATCCATGGAGAAACGATTCCATTTGATGCTGCTTCAGGCGGTGTAGGACGCATCGGTTATACATTGCGTGAACCGGTAGGTGTAATTGCTGCCATTACCCCATTTAACTTCCCAATGAATTTAGTGGCGCATAAAGTTGGGCCAGCAATTGCCGCGGGAAACCCAATAGTCTTGAAACCGGCATCTCAAACGCCTCTATCTGCATTATTCATCGCAGAAGTATTTAAAGATGCCGGTCTTCCGCCGGGTGTACTAAATGTTATAATGGGACCAGGGGGTGTCATCGGTGACGTTCTTGTCATGGATGAGCGAGTTAAAATGGTCACGTTTACCGGAAGTCCAAGTGTCGGAATCGGAATCAGCAATAAAGCCGGATTGAAGAAGACCACATTGGAATTAGGATCTAACTCCGCGTTGATTATAGATAAGGACATTGATGTTGACTCTATTATTGATCGCTGTATTATGGGTGCCTTCTCGAATCAAGGTCAAGTGTGTATATCAACACAACGTATTTATGTCCACGAAGATCGTTATGACGAATTCGCGACTAAGTTCACAACGGCTGCCAAAAAGTTGAAGCTAGGTGATCCACTGGCGGAAGATACGTATATTTCTTCATTGATTTCGAAGAAGGAATTGGAACGCACACTTAGCTGGATTGAAGAAACGAAAAAAGGGAATGCAGAAATTTTGGCAGGTGGTCAGTCGCAAAATGGTGTGCTTGAACCGACGGTTATTGCCAATGCTGATCACTCACTGAAAGTTTCTTGCCAGGAAGTATTTGCACCAATCGTTGTTGTGAATAAAGTAGAATCCGTGCAGGCTGCTATTGAGCTGGTCAATGATTCCCACTTCGGATTGCAAGCAGGCATTTACACTAATAATGTACAGCATGCACTTTATGCATCGAAAAACTTGGAAGTGGGCGGCGTGATCATTAATGACGTACCTACTTACCGTGTAGACCAAATGCCATACGGCGGCGTGAAAGAAAGTGGTACAGGACGTGAAGGCCTAAAATATGCAATTGAAGAAATGACAGAAATGAAGCTCGTTGTTTGGAATCAAGGATGAAAGTGGTGAGTGCTAGAATGGAGACTTATAAGATTGCAGTAATTTCCGGAGACGGTATCGGTCCTGAAGTCATTGATGAAGGGATCAAAGTATTGAAAAAGGTTGCTGAGCTTGACGGTGGTTTTATATTTGATTTCACTTACTTCCCTTGGGGCTGTGAATATTATACCCGTGAAGGCCGCATGATGGCTGAAGATGGAATTGAACAACTAAAGCAGTTCGACGCAATCTATTTAGGGGCTGTTGGCTTCCCGGGTGTTCCGGACCATATCTCATTATGGGATCTTCTGTTGATTATTCGTAAAAGTTTCGATCAATATGTAAATATCCGCCCCGTGACTTTGCTGGACGGTGCGCATTGTCCTCTGCGAAATGTCGATCGTAATGATATTGATATGCTGTTTATCCGTGAAAACACGGAAGGTGAATATTCAGGGGCCGGAGATTGGCTGTTTAAGGGCCAGGAGCATGAAGTGGTCCTGCAAAATGGTGTATTCTCCCGCAAAGGTACAGAAAGAATTATTCGCTATGCTTTTGAGATTGCTAAAAAACAAGGCCGCAGCCTGACAAGTATCAGTAAAGCAAATGCATTAAACTATTCGATGGTCTTCTGGGATCAAGTATTCGAAGAAGTAAGTGCAGACTATCCGGAAGTGAAAACAGCTTCATATTTAGTAGATGCCGCTGCCATGTTGATGATTACAGATCCAAAACGTTTTGAAGTAGTGGTTACTTCGAATTTGTTTGGCGATATTTTAACTGATGTTGGCGCGTCAATCGCAGGTGGAATCGGTTTGGCTGCGGGGGCAAACATTAATCCGGAGGGTACATTCCCATCAATGTTCGAGCCTGTACATGGATCGGCGCCCGATATTGCAGGAAAAGGAATTGGTAATCCTTTAGCCGCTATCTGGTCAGCGAGTCAAATGCTTGATCATTTTGGTTACGAAAAATACGGCGAAATGGTAGTGGATTCCATCGAACAGTTATTGGTCGAGAATGAAGTACTGACACCCGACATGCAAGGAAGCGCCTCTACTTCAGAAGTAGGAGAGCGGATTGTAGACATCATGGGAAACTTGCAAACAGTAAAAGCTTAAATTCGATTTAATCGGTGTTATGCAAATAACACCGTTTAAAATTTAACAAATGCCCGCTCGTATGGCTGTGTGGGAATTTTCGACACATCGATACAAGTGGGTCTTTGAAATAGGAGCGGTAATATGAGAGATAAAAAAACTGTGTTTTATTCTTCATTGGCTGTTAGCTTAGTTTTAATAAGTATCGGTATTTTTGCGCCGAAGCAGCTAGAGAACTTCTCCAATTCCTCACTTAGTTTTATCTATAATAATCTAGGTTGGTTCATTTTGGGAAGCGTTTTCATTTTCTTCGTTTTTTGTATTTATATCGGGATGTCCAAATTCGGTCATATCCGGTTGGGAGATGATGACGATCGGCCAGAGTATAAGACGGCCACTTGGATCGGTATGCTATTTAGTGCTTCTATAGGAATCAGCCTTGTCTTCTGGGGAGTTGCGGAACCGGTTTCCTACTACATCGATCCACCGTTTGGAACGGGTTATTCCGAAGAATCTGCAAAAACAGCAATGCAATTCGTATTCCTGCATTGGGGTGTTTCGGCATGGGCCTGCTATGCATTGGTTGGCGTATCGTTAGCGTTTTTCCAGTTTAGGAAAAAGTTACCTGCGTCATTAAGTTCCGTCTTTTACCCGTTGGTCGGCGATAAAATTCGGGGGACTTTCGGCAAAACCATCGACGTCATCGTCATAATGTCCATCGTCATTGGGATTGCGACTTCGCTTGGCTTCGGAACATTGCAAGTCAATAGCGGCATGAATTACCTCTGGGACGTGCCGATCGGCATTTCCACACAAGCGATCATTATCGTAATCATTAGCATTATTTATGTGGCATCGACAGTTTCCGGTCTTCAAGGGGCGATGAAGCATCTATCAAACTTAAATATGTTACTGGCGTTCGTTTTATTGGGGTTGGTACTTATCTTTGGTCCCACACAAATGATAATGAAAATCTTCTTCCAAGGAATAGGTGATTATGCCCAGAACTTCATTAGCATGTCCTTCCGTACGGACCCATATGGAGACGGTTCTTGGATTTCAAGTTGGACGTTGTTCTATTTTGGCTGGTGGATCGCATGGGCTCCGTTGGTGGGCAGCTTTGTAGCCAGGATTTCGAAAGGCAGAACGATAAAGGAATTCATGTTCGGTGCGATTTTTATCCCAGTATTGGGATCTTTCACTTGGTTTTCGGTCATGGGCGGATCGGCGATTACGTTCATCCAGAATGCGGGCGGGACTGCACTTGCAACGGCGGTGGAATCTGATATTACATCGGCACTATTTAAATTCTTTGAATATTTGCCGTTTAGCGTATTTTTGAGTATTTTAGCCATGGTGCTAGTCATTGTTTTCTTTATCACTTCCGCAAACTCAGCAGTATTTGTACTTGGTATGATCAGTGAAAATGGCAATCCGAATCCATCACATCTAACAAAGGTCGTATGGGGAGTGATCATCGCAGCTATCACTGTCGTGTTGATCATGACAGGCGGCTTAGCAGGGTTGCAATCAGCTCTCGTTGCCACGGCCATTCCAATCTCAGTCTTGATGCTCTTCATGTGCTACTCAACATTTATCGGATTAAAAGAAGAGGTTGAAAGCATTTCTGTGAGGGAAGCCAAGGAGAAGGTGGAACTATCTAAACCGGAAAAACTGGAAGAGATGAAGCAAGAACCGGCCATCTTAGCAGAAGCGGAAAAGAAGTGGGAAGAGGAAATGTTAGTCACAAACAAATGAGTTCTCTAAAAAAGTAATGGGTAAGCCAAAACTATTGTAAGCGGTAACACCGATTGGAAAAGAAAGAGATTAAATAAAAAGGGCTGTTCTGGGAATTCATTACTAGGAACAGCCCTATTTTTATTGCTTGGGAATCAAGAAAAGTTATTGGACGTAGGAGCGGTTATTACTTCATTGCGCTTGACTTCATCATATTATTAATGATGGCTTCGTTTATTAAATGGGTATGTCAGGGGTTAAAAAATGGAATTCGTAGTTATGAAGGGGAGTCTTATGATGAACTGGAAGGACAGAGGGTGGAGATCACAATTGAGCTGGGGGAGAGATCCAGTCAAAGTCATTTGAAAAGAAAATATATTTTAATTTTGAGGCAATGAAAAGGCAGGGTCCCTAGCAGACACTGCCTTTTCTCATGCATAAATATGAAATAAATACTCCTGACCATTCTTTACAGGGTCTTGTGCAAATTTGTAACCGTGAGCAATCGCTTCCTCGGGTACATTGCGGAATGAGCCCGGGCAATCGGTGATGACTTGTAGCATTTCTCCCTTATTCATACCTTCAAGTGTTTCTAATGTGTAAATAACAGGGTAGGGACACGACTCACCGCGAAGGTCGAGTGTGAAATCCGCTTCCAATTTAGCTTGCATGTATATTCATTCCTCTCTTAATTGCTAATTTACGGTGGTAGCGTTTTTCTCCATATACCGTTAATGCATAGAGTCCTCCAAGCATTAGCAGTGTGGCAGAAATTGCACCAATCGGTCCGAATGTATCGAGTAGATTGATTTTTGCTCCACCCTTGACCAATACATTATAGACGCCAAGATGATCCCATGCATAGGCAAGGAACGTAGCACCGATAATGTTGCCCGCAAATACGGGTAAAAATAGCAACTGGCCTTCCATCAAGCGATACATCATTCCTGTTTCACAGCCTGACGCCATCACAATGCCTAGTCCGAATAATGCACCGCCTACAAACGTACTAAGTGCTGCGATTTGTGTGATCGGTGTTAAATCATAGATCGAAATGACAATGATCGTCAAAATAGAACTGACAGCCATTCCTACAATTATCGCTTTCGCCATAATGCTTCGTCCAACGAGAAATAAATCACGGAATGCAGAAGTAAAACAAATTTGTCCACGTTCGATTAAAATACCAAAGGCGAGTCCAAACAGCGCGCCTAAACCAAGTAGTTTTTGTCCTGACGTGAAAAAGTACATAGTGAGTCCGATGTAAAGTACGGCAATCACTACACCAATATACGGCTGGATTATACGTTTCTTTAGTTGTGTCGGCTTTGCATTCCCTCGAATCAATGAAGGTTTACCTTTCCACCAGCGTGTTTTCGTCAGTTTGGCACCGAAGAAAGTCCCTATACCTGTTGCTACGATGAAAATCCATGAGTGAAAAGAGAATTGCGGAACACCTGTAAAGAATGCGGCTAAGTTACAGCCGAGTGCTAGACGCGCCCCGAATCCCGCGATGATTCCACCAATTAAACCTTGTACGTAGCGCCGCTTTTGCTGTGGCAGACGGATTTTGAAGCTATTACTAAGCAACACCATAATGAGTGCGCCTGCGAACATTCCCCAGACAATCCAGCCATCTGGTCGGTTCCATGTGGCTCCTTGTAGATGTACCATATCAAAGTATTGCCAGCCCGAGATATCGACTCCGAATAATAACAGGAGATCGCCTCCGAGTCTTGTGAATTCACCAGTTACTGCCCAGACAGTGGAAGTTAAGCCGAAATACAAAGCACTAAGAATACCTGCTAGTAATAATACGAGGTAGGGGTTCCAATAGTGTTGGAAAATAGGTTGAATGATTCTTTTCATATGTAGTTGCCCCTTATAAAAGTTCTTTTTCTAGTGTATTCTTAATTGTGTAGAAATCAAGTGAATATTTACATTGAGTGAAAGAAAAAGCACGATTACCTGCTCCCATTAAGGAAATTGGTAATCGTGCAGTTCATTTATCAATAATTGTCAGGACGTTACGTATATCCATACGATCCTCTGGCTTAGGCACATGTTTCGGATAGCCAATCATTAGTGTTCCGACAATCTTTTCGTCTGACTTCACACCGATAGCATCTTTAAATACGGGGTCATGTGTCCAGTCATTCGTGCGCCAGATCATGCCGATACCGCGTTCCCATGCGGCCAATTGAAAGTTCTGGATCATCGCAGAAATCGCAGCATAGTCTTCATCCCAACGCTTTTTACGGGCGTCTTCTGGCATGATGACAACTAAATGCAAAGGGATTTCGCGGAAGTAAGCTGCTTTCTGCTGTGCTTTATCAGGTATGTTCCCATCACTTTCTTGGGACGTCAAAAATGCACCTATAAATTTCTCTTTGCCTTCATCTACATACAACTGAAAGCGCCACGGCTCTGTCAATTTATGATTTGGTGCCCATTTTGCGACGTTGAGTAATTCAATTAGTTCATCTATATCGATCGGGTCTGTTTTAAATTTCTTGATGGAGCGTCTACCCATAATCGATTTCTCTACAGCATTCTTTCCTTCATAATCCATAATTAAAAACTCCTTTTGATAGATAGAATCATTCTAAATGAAAACCATTATCAACTACTATACTATCATAAAAAACCCCGTAAGAGCAAAGGATGCACTTACGGGGTAGTGGTTGTCTTATTTTAAGTAATAAATAGGGGATCCAGGTCCAAGATCGATTCCTAGCAACATCCAAATAATTAACGTCACGCTCCAGAACAGTAAGAAGAACATGGAGTATGGGAACATAACAGAAACGAGCGTCCCGATTCCCATCTTCTTATCGTACTTCTGCGCAAAGGCAATGATGATCGCGAAATAGGTCATGAGCGGTGAGATGATATTAGTTGAAGAATCCGCCACACGATACGCCATTTGCGTCAATTCAGGAGAATAGCCGAGCTGCATCATAATCGGTACGAACACTGGTGCCATCATAGCCCATTTCGCAGATGCACTACCGATAAACAAGTTGATGAACGCCGCAATGAGGATGAACATCAGTAACAAAGGAATCCCTGTTAAACTAATACTATCAAGGAAGTTTGCACCGTAAACACCTAGCACCAAGCCCATATTTGACTCGGAGAAGAATGCGACGAATTGACTTGCTGTGAATGACAGGACGATAAACATACCCATTGCAGACATCGTTGTCGACATCATAGCGGCTACGTCTTTGTCATTACGAATTAATTTCGTTACTCTACCGTAAACAAGACCCGGTACAAAGAACATAAAGGCAATGATCGGAACGAGTGATTTCATGAATGGTGATTTAATGATCGGCATATCTGCTTCATCCCCACGCAACGGAGCACCCGGGAATATAACAAGAAGTGCAACCAATGCCCCTGCAACAACGACAGAAACACCTGCTAAAATCAAACCTTTCTTTTCAAGACGAGTTAGCTTTTCTACTTTCTCACGGAATTCACCGTTATATTCGCCAAGACGTGGTTCTACGATTTTTTCTGTGACCCATGCACCGACGAATGTCAAAACGATAACAGAAAATGCGATGAAGTAGTAGTTCATGGCAATATTCATACCTTCTGCATATTCGGGATTGATGATCGCTGCGGACATGATCGTCAATTCACCAAGTAATGCATCGGTACCCGATAGTAGCAAGTTGGCACTGAATCCACCGGAGACCCCGGCAAAGGCAGCTGCTAGACCCGCAAGAGGGTGTCTTCCAAGTGCTGCGAACAATACCGCACCTAGTGGCGGCAGGACAACGTAGCCCGCGTCAGACGCTACACTCGACATAACCCCTGCAAATACTAAACCTAACGTGATCATGCGTTTTGGAACAGACATTACAAAGCCGCGAAGTAAAGCACTGATTAATCCTGAACCTTCTGCGACACCAATACCAAGCATCGTGATGAGCACGACGCCAAGCGGAGCGAAACCGATAAAGTTATCGGTCATATTCGTAATGATGTAATGAATACCTTCACTACTCAATAAGTTATTTACTTCAATCATTTCGCCTTCTTTACCTGGATGCTCTGCACTAACACCGAAGTAAGAGACGACTGCCGAGATGACGATTACCAATAAAGCCAAAACAGCGAATAATGTAACCGGATGTGGCAATCGGTTACCGGTTTTCTCAATCATATCCAAAAACTTTTGGAAAAATCCTTTTTTCTGTTTATCCATGATAATCTCCTCCCACTAGAAAAATACTATTCAATCCATCACGAAAAGGTATAAATTTTTCAGATATTATCAAGTATATAGAAGAACTCCGTTGAGTGAAATGCTTTATTGAAATAATTAAATTGGAAGATAGTTGCGACTCTTGGGAGGAGTGCGAATAGTGTGAAAACACGAGAGAAGCCCAGCCAAGTTTTGGGTGGGGAGTGGTACCAATGACAAAGTGTCCATGACTTTCTTTCGTAAAGGTGGCATGCATCAAAATTTATGCCATCGTCACTTATCCGAGCATGAAAAATCAAGTAAGATAACTCTCTCCTATGCCTGTAATGGTATGGGAGAGAATTCATGATATTAAGGAAATGAACTAGTAGAAATCACATTTTATTTTGGACGTCGTTCCTTAAATCCGCGCTTGAAGATTTCTTGTACATTATTGATGGTAACGTATGCATCTTCGTCTACCCGCTCCAAAATACGTCTTAACTGCACGATTTCCGTCTGGTTAATAATAATGTATAATATCGCTTGTTTCTCGAGCGTATAGCCGCCGCGTCCATCGAGAATCGTCACACCTCTGCCCATTGTAGTGAGTAATTCTTGTCTAATCTCTTCTTGGTGTTTCGATATGATCATCACGGCTTTTCGGTCATCTGCACCGTCTACAATTTTATCGATTACTTTAGCACCCACGTACACAGCAACGAGCGTAAACATCGCTTTTTCTTTCCCGATAACAAAGGCCGACAACAAAATGACGGAAATATCAATGACTAGCATCGCTTTTCCGACACTCCAGCCAAGCCACTGCTGAAGCATCCGAGCCACTGTAGTTGCACCCCCGGAAGTACCGCCAACACGGAAAATCATTCCGAGACCACCACCAACAAATAAACCAGCAAACAATGCGGCAAGTAATGTATCACTACCTAACTGTTCTCCCCAATTCTTCGTTAACTCAAGGAAAATGGACGAGAATATGATGGTGATGACAGTGTAGATAATCGTTCGTTTACTGAAGAATTTGTACCCGATCGCGACCAGTGCTAAGTTGATTATGAAACTGACAAGTCCAGGTGACCATTCGAATAAATAGTATGTAATGATAGTAATCCCGATAACGCCGCCTTCAGATAGCATATTCGGAATGGCAAAGTAGTTAATTCCAATTGCAAATATGAATGATCCAAATATTAAAGCGGCATAATCTATTAGCTTTCTTTGCATTTAATCCCCTCTTTCCGAAAAAGCGACATACAATCGTATGTCGCTTCTGTCCTTTTTGCGGGTCTTTTACTGTAAATGTACTATACCTCTAGGATCTTAGTCAAAACTTGTAAATTAACCGGTTTTGGTTGATTTACAAGTTTTCAGTCCGCATCAATGAAAATCCCTTTAATAACAGGTACATCCCCATCGTCTTTCCCATCATACGTACCGTAAACGGAAACGTCGAAGCCTTCCAAAATATCTGTACGTTCTCCAAGTCGAATATCTTTGACGTATATGACTTCATCCGTGGATTGTTCCGCTTTGCTTTGGACAGTTAAAGTTCCTTCATTCACTCCTGTCACGGTTCCGATAAACTTCACTTTGGAATTAACAGGAACCTTGTCCTCAGCAAATACGACATACTCATGTTCTACCGTATCTGCTTTTAGACCTTCTTCCATTTCGTCACTTGCTGGTTCTACCGGTGCAGTCTCTTCCACGGGCTCCGTTGATTCAATCGGTTCTTTCGGTTCATCATTGCTACAAGCAGCTAATAGAGCAGCAGTTATAATCATGGCAAATAGTTTTTTCATTTAAAATCGCCTCCATTAGTAATCATAAGGAATTTTTGCCGAAAAGAAAACCTTTGTCTTTGATTAGAGTCATAAAAAAGATTGAGAGAATAGACTAGATTTAAATGATTAACCCAATTAGAAAGGATGGAGGAGTGAACAAGCTATTTACAAAATCTACTGTCGCGTTGGCAGTTTTAGTTATAATTTGGGGCATTAGTTGGCCAATTTACAAACTATCGATCGTGTATGCACCGCCACTATTATTCTCGGGAATGCGTGCGTTGCTTGGCGGTTGTTTAATTGTATTGCTGATTATCAAGCTACGTGACAGATTGCAATGGCGTCAGCATTGGCGGAAGTATTGTATTTCAGCTTTGTTCAACACCGTCCTGTTTTTCGGCTTGCATACAATTGGGCTACACTATTTGCCAGGCGGGCTATTTTCTGTACTTGTATATTTCCAGCCAGTCCTCCTTGGATTATTTGCTTGGATGTGGTTGGGCGAAAGTATGACGGCGATTAAAGTAACTGGCCTGCTGATTGGATTCATCGGAATTAGTGTAGTTAGTGTGGATCATTTCACTACCCAGATTTCTATAATTGGCGTGATATTAGGTATATTAACTGCATTCTTTTGGGCGATTGGTGTTGCGTATGTGAAAAAAGTTAGTCAAGAAATAGATGCGTATTGGATGGTCGCGATGCAGTTTACTATAGGGGGTATAGTGCTACTTGTACTCAGTGCCATTACAGAGAGCTGGTCATCAATAGAATGGCATCCTATGTATATTTTTGGACTTGGTTTCGGCGCAACGATGGGTATCCCTGTTGCCTATATCATTTATTATTCGCTCATTCGTGCGGGAGAGGCAAGTAAGGTGGCTGTTTTCACCTTTTTAGTGCCCGTAATTTCTGTGTTTATTAGTACGGTATTTGTTGGAGAGCCCATGACACATACGTTGTGGGTAGGCTTATTGCTAGTCGTTGTCAGTATTTGCTTTGTCAATTATCGCAAGAAGGATCCTATAACACTGATGGATCACAAGAATAAGGAATGATGAAGGGGAAGTATTGTACAATATGATACAAAATATGTCTTCAATAACAGTTCAATAAGGGAGATGGCTATCATATCTACGGAGAAGGAAACTATAATTATGGATGAGCTAATGGAACAAATTGTTTCAAAGACATTCACATATGGAGAAAGATTGCCTTCTGAAAACATTCTAGCGAAAAAACACAATGTACCAAGAATGACTGCAAGGAATGCATTAACAAAGTTAGAAGAGCGGGGTTTTATTTATTCAAAACAAGGCAAAGGGCGATTTCTAAAAGAGCAGGCGATACAAATTCAGCTGTCTCTTACCGCAGGGACGAGTTTTACTGAAAAGATGAAGGCGTTAGGTTATGAATTGGAAACGCGCACGATAGCTTGTGAACAAATAACATACGATGAACATATGTATCAAGCATTAGAAACGAGGAAAACAGACGATATCTACAAAATTGGAAGATTGCGTTTGATTGACGGTGAGCCAATCGCTATTCATTATTCTTTTGTTAGTTCGAAGACCATTCCGAGCATTAAAGAAGATTGCTTTGAAATTCAATCGATGTTTGCCTATTATCGGAAACTCGGCTATGGCGAATTTAACAGCCGCAAATCTCTACTAAGCATCACATTTCCAACTGCAGGCGAGCAACAATTGTTATCTTGCAACAGTATGGTCCCGCTCATTATGGTTGAAAGCGACTGTGTAGACCAGAAAACCGCTAAGGTACTTGAATATACTAAAGTGTTATATCGCAGTGATAAGTTCAAGTATGATATTACGATGAATTCATAAACAAGTATGGCTTTCGGCCATGCTTGTTTTTTTATGTCCAATTGTAAAGGATGTTTACAATAAGCTAACCGTATCTTAAAACACATGAACTTGGCGACAAGTTACTATTAATTTATAGAGAAGGAGGGAGCACATATGAAAAGAAGAAAAAGAACTGAAATTCTTATTCAAGAAAAAGGTCATCTTGCTAGAACTCTTGCAGAAACTATCACGGCTGTATATGAGTGTCGTGAAATTACAGCACCACAATATGGAATGACAATGATTAAAATGCGTGAAACAGCTAAGAATTCCTTATTCTATATGGGTGAAGTCCTGGTTACGGAAGCAAAAGTGGAGATTGCTAATCGCATCGGCATTGGCATTGTCGCTGGGATGGAAGAGGAGCTGGCTAAGCATTTGGCCATCATCGATGCAGCGTATAAAGCCGACTTGCCGGAAACTTTTTTATGGGAACCTCAGTTAATCACTGCTGAGGATGAAATTAGGAAAGAGAAGGTCAGACGACAAGCAGAATTAATCGGTACAAAAGTCAATTTTGAAACGATGGAAATATAATTACTTACTAGAATCAAAGTAGACAGGAGAGAGAGTATGGCGATTGATCAAGTACATGATTTGCAATATGTCTATCGTAAATTACTGCATAGTATGTCACGGCCGGGTACGATTTCATCCATTACAGAACCAGTGAAACGAATGGATTATTCTATTCCTTGCAGTGAAGCTTTACTTTTAACAGCCATGACATTATTAGACGGAGAAGTCACTTTCCATATTATCTCCAATGAACACCAAGGGCTAATAGAAAAGATATCGGAATATACGTCTGCCAAATATGCATCCATTCATGAAGCGGACTTTGTCATAGTCCCTCGCGGAGACAATGAGCAAGCGATACAGCATGCAATGGAACATTGTAAAATCGGTTCCCTCATCGATCCACAGCAATCTTCTACTTGGCTCGTTGAAAGTCCTGTTTTACAAAATGATGGTCAAACAGTTTTAAAAGGTCCGGGTATTCAAACGGAAATACCTCTTCAAACAGGATTTCCAGAAGTGTTTTGGCGAGCTCGAAATCAGCGAACAAATGAATTTCCAATGGGAATCGACTTAATTTTTATAGATCAAGCTTCACAAATTGCTTGCGTACCCAGAACAACGGCAGTTGCACATAAGGAGGTGGGTTAAGTGGGTTATGTTCCTGTAAAAGGAGGCACTGAGGCGATAGATGCTTCTATTAAACGTGTAAAGTTCGAACGGCTCAAAGGACAAGCAATCCTCGAAATTGAAACTATTTTGTCGACGATGAGAGCTTTGGTTGATCAAGTCATGTCGGAGAGTAGTTTATATTCTCCGCAATTGGCCGCATTGGCTATCAAGCAGGCAGAGGGAAGTATGGAAGAAGCAGTATTCCTTATGAGAGCTCACCGCTCCACCTTACCGAGATTGTATTACAGCGAGTCAATCGAAACGGAAGCGATGTTTGTAGAACGAAGAATTTCTGCGAGCTTTAAAGATATACCAGGCGGTCAATTATTGGGTGCCACGTATGACTACACACATCGGCTTCTGGATTTTGATTTGATCAATGAAGATAAAGCTGATAATACACATTGGCTACAAAGCTATGCCGAAGGGTTTCATGAGTTGAAGGTGGAAGAAACGATTGAACGCTATCCGAAAGTTGTAGAGTACCTTCGTAAAGAAGGATTGTTTGAACGGTATGAACTGGACAATACAGAACCTGAAGATATTACGAAACAGAGTTTGGAGTTTCCGGCTAGCCGCAGTGCAAGATTGCAAGTCCTAACCCGCGGGCAAACAGGTGCACTTACTTCGTTGGCATATGCTTCGTTGCGCGGATATGGAGAAGTCCATCCTACTGTAGGTGAAGTACGTGTAGGTTCGCTGCCGATTTACGTTAAGCATCCGAATGAAGAAGACGGTTCAGAGGACGAAGATTTTTACATCGGTGACATTCAAGTAACCGAAGTAGAATCATTTGTGCCTGTCAATGTGAAAAATGAAAACAATGAGGATGAACTGGAATTTGAGATTGGATATGGGATTTGTTATGGACAAAATGAAACCAAAACGATTGCGATGAGTATTCTCGATCAGTGCCTAGAACATCTAAATGATGAATATCCAACACATGATGAAGAATTTGTACTGCTACACATTGATTCAGTGGAATCCAGCGGGTTTATTTCCCACTTGAAGCTACCGCATTACGTGACGTTCCAATCTAAATTGGACAGTATCCGGCAAGTGAAGAAAGGAGTGCAGATCAATGAAAGCTAACACGCATTTTGCTTTTTTCGATGAGGGTTCAAAAAAGGAAATTCGTCGCGCTACTCTAAAAGCTGTAGCCATCCCAGGTTATCAAGTGCCATTTGCTTCTAGGGAAATGCCCATTGCACGAGGTTGGGGAACAGGTGGTTTGCAGCTTACACTTTCTCTAATTGGACAAACAGATGTCTTAAAAGTGATCGACCAGGGCTCCGATGAGTCGGTCAATGCAGTGAGTATTAAAAAGCTAGTTCAAGATACAACAGGTGTTCAGCTGACGGAGTGTACAGAGGAAGCAGACATTATTCAATCAAGGCACCGGATTCCTGAATGTTCATTGACGAAAGAACAAATTCTTGTGTTACAAGTCCCGATACCAGAACCGTTGCGTGCCATTGAAGCTAGGGAGTACGTGACAAAAAATATGCATGCGGAAGATGATTATAGTGGTGCTTGGCTGATGTTGTTCGAGCAAATTATGAAGTTTGGAAAAACAGCGACAACTGCTGATCATCCTGTGTCCGTTCACGACCGTTATGTAATGGCACCAAGCCCGATTCCAAGATTCGATAATCCAAAAATGGATCATTCTGAAGCATTGATCCTTCTCGGAGCAGGAAGGGAAAAGAAAATTTATGCTGTACCGCCCTATACATCCGTCAAATCGTTAGCTTTTGATGATTATCCATTTACTGTTGAATCATTTGAAGGGGCGCATTGTCATTTGTGTGGAGCAGTAGATGTTTTCCTAGATGAACTCATAGATCACGAAAAGGGTGAAACGATTTATCAGTGCAACGATTCAGCTTATTGTATAGAACAATTAAACAAACAAGAGAAAGTTGAGGTGGAAAGCACATATGCATGAAACACCGATTTTACGGGTTAAGAATTTACGCAAACAGTATGGTACGGGCTGTCAAGAATGCCAAGTTAAAGAACGAAATAGTGTAGAGAAAAATTACTGCAGAGCTTGTGGAACGGTCTTTGCCGTACGAGACGTCTCTTTAGATCTTTATCGTGGTGAAATTTTGGGGATTGTCGGCGAAAGTGGAAGTGGTAAATCGACGATGATGCAATGCTTGTATTTTGATACTGATATTACATCTGGAGCTGCGTACATTAACCGACCGGGTAAAGAAAATGAAAATGTTTTCGAATTGTCTTCTCAGCAAAAGCGTATGATTCGCAATCATGATTATGGCATGGTGTATCAAAATCCAGTTCACGGACTGAAGATGAACTTTTCATCGATTGGCAACATAGCGGAAAAGTTAATTGCGGCAGGAAATCGAAATGTGTCGGATATGGAGGCAACAGGGAAAAGATTGCTTACAAATGTTCATATTCCGTTGCATCGTATGAAAGAGGAACCCGAAAAGTTTTCGGGTGGGATGCAGCAACGCGTGCAAATTGCGAAAGCATTATCGAATAACCCACCTATTTTATTTTTGGATGAAGTAACGACAGGGCTAGACTTGTCTGTGCAAGCAAACGTTCTAGATTTAATCAAAAAAATTCAAAGAGAACTACAAATCAGCATGATTGTAGTGTCACATGATTTGGCAGTGATCCGGATGCTGGCGGACCGTACTATTGTCATGTTAAACGGTGAAATAATTGAAGAAGGTTTGACGGATCAAGTATTGGAAGACCCACAACATGCGTATACACAACAATTAGTGTACTCACTATTATAGGGGGAACTGCTGACATGTATGTAATCCACAATGGGAACATTATAACAGAAAACGAAATACTTGAAGGCTTTGCGGTTGTTGTAGAAGAAGAGTTCATTCGAGATATCATCCCGCAGGAAGACGTAATGAAATTTCCGGAAGCTAACCGGATTGATGCGGGAGGTGGACTTATTTCACCCGGATTTATTGACATTCATTCTGATTATATTGAAACAATTGCATCACCAAGACCTTCTTGCATGATGGATTTTGATATAAGTTTGCGAGAGGCTGAAAAAGTATTGATCAGTCACGGTATTACCACTATGTTCCACTCGCTTTCCTTTTATGGGGAAGATGTTTTTACACAGAAAACAATGCACCATCCTAAGAATATCCAGCGTATGATCGATGCCATCCATACAACGCATGGGAATTTGCACTTGATCCGTCATCGTTTACATGCACGATTTGAGATTGACAATATGGATGGCGTGGCGAGCCTTGTGCAGAATATAGAAGATGACAAAGTACATTTGCTCTCTTTTATGGACCATACGCCGGGACAAGGCCAGTATCGAAATTTAGAAGTGTATCGTGAAACCTTGAAAGGATACCGCGATCTATCAGATTCAGACATCAATGTGCTGATCGCGGAAAGACAAACTACAGAGTCTCTAACGACTGAAAACATTAAGGAAATTGCAGAGATTGCTACGAAGAAAGGTATTGCCATTGCCTCTCATGATGATGATAATGTTCAGAAACTAGAATTAGTGAAAACTTTTGGTACGTCTATTAGCGAATTTCCGATTACGTTGGAAGTTGCGAAGAGGGCCAAAGAACTTGGCTTGCATACGATTGCGGGCGCTCCCAATGTTTTACTTGGTGGTTCGCACTCTGGCAATTTATCTGCTACGGAAGCAATTCATCACGGTTGTGTAGATATTTTATGCAGTGACTATTATCCAGCCGGTCTCTTGCATGCGGTCTTTGTATTACATGAGCAACATGGCAACGATCTGCACAAAATGTTCATGATGGTTACGTTGAATCCAGCGAAAGCAGTTCGAATAGATGATGAATTGGGATCCATCAAAATTGGAAAGAAAGCCGATCTGCTCATCATTGAAAGAATGGATGACGGCTATCCTATGTTGACGACTACAATGGTAAACGGAATGCTAATTACGAAAACTAATTACCGTACAAACTAATGTAATTGGAGAGGAGCATCATTTTGATGTCCATACTGAAAATCGCTGGATTCGGCAAACGTTTCACTATTCATCATTTAGATAAAACCATGCCAGCTACAGAAAATATACATTTTTCCTTAGAGGAGGGGGAGTTTATAGGTATTGTAGGAAAAAGCGGAAGTGGGAAATCAACAATCTTAAAAAGTATTTACCGTACGTATTTGCCGGATGAAGGGAAGATTCTATACGACTCGCAGCGCTTTGGGCTTGTAGATTTGTCACAAGTCAGCGATCGACAAATGCTGTATTTGCGTAAATATGAAATGGGTTACGTATCCCAATTTTTAAATGTTATGCCAAGAACAACTTGTCGACAGTTAGTGACCAATGCGTTGCTGGAGATGGGGGAATCTGAAGTAACAGCCAATGCTGAAGCTGAAAAAACGTTAGCTCATTTCGAACTGGATCCTAAACTGTGGGACAGTTATCCAAATACCTTCTCTGGCGGCGAAAAACTACGCTTGAACATTGCCATGGCTACAGTGAAAAAACCTAGACTATTATTGCTTGATGAGCCGACTGCTAGTTTAGATCAGCAATCAAAAGTAAAAGTTCGTGAAATGATAGAAAAACTAAAGAACAATGGAACTACGCTTGTTGGGATTTTCCACGATATAGAGTTCATGGAAGGGTTATGTGACAAAGTATTCGATATGAAGGCGAAAAACCTCGTGCTGGACAATAAGGTGGGTGTTGGTTCTGAAAGCTGATCTACATGTTCATAGTCATTATTCAGATGGCTCGGATTCTGTTTATACTGTTTTCCAAAAAGCTGCAGAGGCCGGCTTAACACATATTAGCTTTGTCGATCATGACACGGTAGCAGGCTGGAAAGAAATCCAAACTGTAAGTGAAAAATTTGGCATCACAGCACTATCCGGCATTGAGATATCGGCATATGACTTCCAGCGGCAACGGAAAGTACATGTGCTTGGCTACAACTATGATTCCGATGCAGTACATATCCAATCGATTTGCCAACCATTGCTAGAAAGAAGGCATGCTCATTCACTTTGGCAAATAGAGCAAATAATAAAGGCCGGTTATTTGCTTGATAAGGAAAGAATCTTTGAATCTGCGAAATTCTCAGGAACGGTTTACAAACAACATATTATGAAAGAGCTGACGGAGGATCCTTTTACTTCAGCTGCCTATCAACGATTGTATAAAGAGTTATTTAAAGGACAGGGCGTCGCATCAGGGGATATAGAATACATCGATGTCTTCGATGCGGTGGGGGCCATTAAAGCTGACGGTGGATTGGCTGTTGTTGCGCATCCAGGACAGCTGGATTCATATGATTTGATCGCTGACTTAGTAAAAGTTGGGCTTGACGGTATTGAACGCAATCACTTTGATCATACAACCGAAGATAGTAGACGAGTTGAAGAACTGGCAGAACAGTATCATCTGTTGATGACAGGCGGCACAGATTTCCACGGTGTATTTGGGAAAGAAATTGAAGTTGGCGATATTGTGAGTCCTTCCGATTTTTAATGGATGGATAAAAGGGGTGTAAAGAGTCTGTGAAGATCCTGTAAATACTCACATAGCGTTATCTTTCTATGTTTCAATAAAGTTGATTAACCAGTTGAAGAGGAGTGAACTTGATGAAGAAATTGAATTCGGTCTTCGCAATACTTGCGTCAGCCACCTTACTAATGTCTGCGTGTTCAAGTAGCCAAGCGGGAGCGGAAAAAACAGAAGTGGATGACGTCATTAGTATTGTCTGGTATCCCAATGAATCGGGAAATGATATGAAAACTTCACGAGATGAAATTGGAAAAGCCATCGAGGAAACAACCGGGAAATCGGTAGAGCACAAGTTGACGACTGATTATGCAATCGCAATTGAAACTATGGTGAATAATAACGCGGACCTTGCCTACATGGGTGCGCAAGGCTATGTTCAAGCTAATAAAGGAAATGAAGCGAATAAGCCGTTAGTGGTTTCCACTGGCCCTTCAGGTACATTGGACGACGCCTTATATTATAGTTGGCTTGCAGTAGACGTAGAGGATCAAGAAACCTTTAAAGTAAACGATGAGTTTTCTTTAGACACATTAGCAAAGAAAAAGATTTCATTTGTTTCAAATAGCTCGACTTCGGGGTTTGTGATTCCTTCCTCGACGATAATTGATCATTTTGTAAACAATAAGAAATATGGAGAATTGAATTCCGAAGATTTAATGGAGGGCGGCCCCCTGTTTTCACAAGTTATATTCGGTAACTCCCATCAAGGTTCAGCAGTGAATGTATTGAATGGTAGTACAGACGTGGCGGCTTTTTGTGATACGTGTGTTGAATCCTATGTAGACGTAGTAGAAGGTGAAGAGAATGAAGTGGGGTCCGTATATAAAGTGAAAAAAGATGCAGCGGAACCATTTAATCGTGTAGCCGGCAAGGAATTCACTTTAATGGAAGTAACGCCTGTACTAAACGCTCCATTTGTTGCGAATACGAATGTCCTTGGTCAAGAAGACTTTGATAAATTACAAACACTATTCACTTCAGATGAATTTGCTAATAACGAAGAAATTTTCGTCCCGAAAGATTCTAATGCAGCAGGCTTATTCTTTAAAACGGAAGATGAGCGTTTTGTGCCAGTTGAAGACGCTTGGTTTACCCCGGTCCGAAATCTTTTTAATGAATAGGTGAATCCAATCAGGGCGTGCATAGTATTGTACGCTTTGATTGTATATATATTCGAAGGAAAGAGGAGCGAGAAGATATGTCTTTATTAACAGTAGAACAACTTGGGAAATCATATAACAATCAAAGGAAAGTGTTGCAAAATGTAAACTTTGAAGTGGAAGCTGGCGAATTCATTTCGATCATCGGTCCTTCAGGCGCGGGAAAATCTACCTTGCTTCGGTGCATCAATCGAATGGTCGACATTGATGAAGGCGCAGTAATCTTTGATGGAGCAGATGTGGGGACGTTGAACAAAAAGGAATTGCGAAAGTTGCGAACAGATATCGGTATGGTTTTTCAGCATTATAATTTGGTGCCGAGATTAACTGTCATTGAAAATGTTCTACACGGTCGATTTGGATATAAAACGACACTACAAGGAGTTATGGGCAGATTTACAGAGGAAGAAAAAGAGCGAGCATTTTTCTTGTTGGAAAAACTGGGGATTGCTGATCATGCCTATAAACGCTGTGACCAACTAAGTGGAGGACAGCAACAGCGAGTGGGAATTGCACGTGCATTAATTCAAGAACCTAAAATTGTTTTATGCGATGAGCCTATCGCTTCTCTTGATCCGAATGCTTCCAAAATCATCATGGATCATTTGAAGTCCATTACCGTGGAACTTGGGATTACATGCATCGTAAATCTGCATCAAGTTGAAGTGGCGCGTGATTATTCAGATCGTATTATAGGGCTTAGGCAGGGCCAAGTAGTCTTTGACGAGATGAGTCATCGATTGACTATGGAACGAACGGATGTCATTTACGGTACTAAGACAAAGACTGTGCCAGTAGTAAGAGAACTAGCAACGGTATGAGGAGCTAACTATTGTGAATGTAAATAGAATACGATACAAGAAAAACCAACAGATGATAGTAGTTGTCCTTCTTCTGGCTTTATTAACGTATCTTTCATCCGTGATCACAGACTTTAATATTTTACATGGATTCGCGACGTTACCTGAAGCATTTATATGGATATTTTCCAACTTGGTAGTCACTGAGGAATCACTTGAACGTATGCCGACCATTCTAGACAAATTAGTTGAAACGATCCTCATGTCTATTGCAGCAACGACAACAGCTACTGTTGTATCGCTTCTCTTGGGAGTGATGGGATCGAAAGCCGTGGGGACGAGCAAGATACTTGGTGTTTTGGCAAGGTTTATAGCATCGCTATCAAGGAATATTCCCGTGGTAGCCTGGGCATTGATTTTACTTCTATCGTTCGGGCAGAACTCTTTAACAGGATATCTCGCTTTATTCGTTGGGTCGGTCGGTTTTCTAACTCGAGCTTTCATTGAGGTCATTGACGAGTCGAGCCAAAGTGCGGTAGAAGCGTTACAAGCAACAGGTGCAACATATATCCAAATTATTATGAAAGCGGTCATTCCCGAGTGCTTGCCGCAAATGATTAGTTGGATACTGTTTATGATTGAAACAAACATACGCAATGCTACGCTAGTAGGAATCTTAACAGGAACCGGGATCGGATACACATTTGACTTGTATTATAAAACACTCAACTATCATGGAGTGGCGTTAGTAACTGTCAGTATCGTCGTGGCTGTGACCCTCATAGAACTACTTTCAAACCATGTACGGAAGGTGATTCTCTAATGCGAGCGACAACACATATGAAGCGACGAAGTGATGGTCGTATTAGCATAAAGTCTGGCAATCAAGTACAGCTAATACTGCAGTTAACCATCCTCATTCTAACCGTACTTACTGTCATAGCTTTCCTGTTCTTTGACTATACAGGGCTCGACATTCAACGAGCTATCCAAGAAACAACCTATAATTTGCAGGTTATGTTTTTAGAACCCGCTCTCAGTCATTTCGGTTGGGGAGAAGCCATCTATCAAGTAGGTATTACACTCGGACTTGCCTTTTTATCTACGATTCTAGGAGCCGTTCTTTCGTTTTTTCTAGCATTGACTGCAGCAACTAATTTGACCAATGAATGGATAACCAAAATAGTTCGCATTTTCTTGGCCTTTATCCGTGCAGTCCCGACGGTTTTATGGGTTTTGATCTTTGCTATTGCGGCTGGATTAGGGAGTGAAGCTGCAGTGCTTGGCATGCTTTTTCATTCAATTGCATATTTAGTAAAAGCTTTTTCTGAAGCGTTTGAGGAAGTAGACAAAGGAATTATTGAAGCATTGAGGGCTACGGGTGCGGGTTGGTGGCACATTGTAGTACACGCGATACTTCCTTCGACATTTACATATCTTATGTCCTGGACTTTTCTGCGGTTTGAAATTAACTTTGCGGTGGCGGTTGCAATGGGAGCGGCAGCCGGAGCAGGTGGTATCGGTTTCGAACTGTTTATGGCTTCAAGCTTCTACTTTGACTTGCGTGAAGTAGGAATGATTACATATATGATCTTAGTACTGGCGATCGTACTGGAGGTCATATCCACATTGCTGAAGAACCGCTATTTCCCTGCAAGTATGAAAAATTGAGTTCGCTACTTCTCCTTCCAACTGGAAGAGAAGTAGTAGTTAGAACTTTATGTATACTGAAGGCCAACTCATAGGGAGTTGGCCTTCAGTGTTTTTTGGCGTTATGGTTGTACGCGTTAGGAATTAGACAGAAAAACCTGAACGGTCAATACCGTACAGGCCTCTGGCTTTATAGTGCATTAATCGCATCTTTAATCGGTGTAGAGCCACCAATTACTTGGAACTCTTTGCCGATCGTTGAGTCGTTTTCTAAACAAGCGAAGATCACTTCTGCAATATCATCACGTGGCACTTCGTTTGGTTCGACAGTAGCCGCGGCTTTTACTTTGCCTGTTCCATTGTCGTTTGTTAAAGCACCTGGATGAATCAACGTATAGTCTAGATCAGTCGAGCGTAACCATTCATCTGCATAGTGTTTTGCTATGACGTACGGAGCAAATGATTCCGATGCTTCCTGGATCGCTTTTCGCGTTGTGTCGTATGAACTAATCATGATGAAACGTTTAACGTCGGCTTTTTGCGCTGCTTGTATAGTTTTGATAGCGCCATCAAGGTCAATCATCATAGTTTTATCTGGACCTGTTTTTGGGCCGGATCCTGCTGTGAAGACGATAGCATCTACGCCGTCTGCTGCTTTTACGATATCGTCCACTTCGCCTTCAAGATCGACAAGCACGGTTTCCGCACCGATTTTCTCAAAGTGTTGCGCTTGCTCTTGCTTACGGATCATGGCTTTTGCTTCCAGTGTATCGCTGTCTTGAATCAATGAAACTAACTGTTTCCCGATCTGACCGTTTGCACCTACAACTAAAACTTTCATGTATTTTCATCCTTTCGATATATAAATATAATAAATGTACCTTCTTACAGTACCCGTAATATATAAGTCCAAAACTGTACAATGTTTTTCTGGTTGCTATAATACGTGTACGATTACTTATTTATTAGGAGTAGAATGATGAATCCAAAATTAATGTGGCGCCATATATATCAATCGGAAGCGGCTAGAATTGCCTTTATTGCAATCTTGACAGCTCTTACGGGTGAATTGAAAGTGATGCCGTTTGACGGAGAGATGTTCCGTTTTGCGCTGGGCGGTATAGTATTCTTTTTACTGATACTTATTTATCCACCTGTTTCTATCTTGCGCACAGGATTCGTTACAGCAGTTACGGTAGTGATATTTCGCGTAACTAAGGAACTATGGCTTGGTGCTGATTTGCTTGAGAGTTTACAAATGCATGTACCTGTCTTTTTGTTTTACTTTATCGTGGCGGTCGGCTGGCATTTCGTCGGTCTTGAAAAGTATAAATCTTTACCACTTCGACTGGGTGCATTGGCCTTCGTATTTGAAGTAGTGAGCAATACATCAGAGCATGCACTGCGTAACTGGTGGCTACATAGTTCTCTGCTCAACGGTAAGGAGTGGGGGATTTTAGTGGGGGTCGCATTATTGCGAAGTTTCTTCACGGTGGGATTATATAGTTCTGTGGCATTATCAAAAGAGAAGCAGCGTGTAGAGGAAATGCTTGGAGTAGGTTCGGAGCTATACGCGGAAGCATTGTATTTACAAAAGTCCATGAACCATATAGAGCAAATCACTGCCTCGAGTCATGATTTGTACCGCAAGCTCAAAAAAGAGAATCAACCGGAACTTAGCACCCAAGCGTTACACATTGCGCAGGAAATCCATGAAGTGAAAAAGGATTCTCAGCGAATTTTGGCAGGGTTATCAAAGTGGACAACACGGCAACAAGTAGAAGTGTTTTACCTGTCTGATTTACTCAATATGGTCGTCACTGCGAATGAAAAGTACAGTGAAATGATCGGTAAGGAATGCACGTTGGAAACAGTAATTGATGGGGATCTTCAAACAGGCCAACATGTCCCTTTGCTCGCTGTATTGAACAATTTGACGGCGAATGCAGTGGAGGCCATTGAAGAAAAAGGTCATGTACTCATTACAGTCGAGAGAGATGAACAGTGGGTGCGCTTTAGTGTATGTGACACAGGAAAAGGGATTCCTTTTGAACATGAAGACATCATATTTGAACCAGGGTATACGACGAAATTTACGGATCAAGGAACAGCAGCAACAGGTATCGGGTTATCGCATGTCTGTGCAATTATCGATGCGATGCAAGGTACAATTGCTGTAAAGCGCCTAGATCAAGGACTGAATGTACTAGTGGAAATCCCTATGGACTCCATTGTGAAGGAGATAGAAGCATGAGATATTTTATCGTAGATGACGACAAAGCAAGCCGTGTGATGCTGAAAAACATTTTGGCAGAGCAAGAAGGGATTGTGATTGGTGAGGCGGAAAGTGGAGTGAAAGCCATTCCGCAAATACTTTCCCTAGCACCAGATGTCGTATTGATCGATTTATTGATGCCTGAACTTGACGGAATCGAAACAATTCAACAGCTGAAAACACAAGGCTATAATGGACAATTCATCATGCTAAGCCAAGTAGTGAACAAAGAAATGGTTGGCGAAGCCTATCAAGTCGGTGTCGAATTCTTCATACATAAGCCGATCAATCAAATAGAAGTACAAAGTATCGTGCGACGTACAGCGGAACAGTTACGTCTAAAAAACTCCTTATTGACGATTCGGGAATCACTGGCGCAATTCGGTTCTGTCGAACAACCTAAAGCACAGCAATCAGTGAAAGATATTGTTCTAAAGAAGCTACATGATATGGGAATCTTCAGTGACAGCGCGAGTCGCGACATTGTAGCCATCATGGAAGTTTTGAATGAGCAGCGAGCTATTCAATTACCACCTCTAAAGGAACTATATGAAGCTGCGTTGACAAAACTGGGTGTGCCAGATGGAGACATCTCCAAAGAAAGTAAGGCGATGGAGCAAAGAATCCGACGGTCCATCCTTACGGCAATGGAACATTTAGCATCACTTGGCGCGGTAGATTATACAATCGATGAATTCGAATACTATGCCCCACGCTTTTTTGATTTCCAAGAGATTAGTCTGAGAATGAAACAGATTCAAGAAGAAAAATTTGAAGTCAGGCCAGTTAAAGTGAACAGTAAGAAGTTTCTGCATGTATTGTATATGGAAACAATAGAAGGACGAAAATAGTTTTTGTAGGATGTTGTAGAATTTTGTAGGGCCCCCGTAAGATATGAATAAGCTACTGAAAGAAAGCGTTTTCAGAGAACATCTAAGGGGGATTATCGATGAAAAAGATATTTAAATTGTCTTTGGCTTACCAAATATTAATTGGATTGGTTTTAGGTATTGCAGTCGGTGCAATCTTCTATGGTAATCCTAATGTAGAGAGATACTTACAGCCAATCGGCACGATGTTCATCAATATGATTAAAATGATTGTGGTACCTATTATTATTTCCACGCTAGTAATCGGCGTTGCAGGTACAGGTGATATTAAGAAATTAGGTAAACTTGGCGGTAAAACGCTTTTATATTTTGAAATTGTAACAACGATTGCGATTATTGTGGGTCTTATGTCCGCTAATATTTTCAAGCCAGGTGAAGGCATCGATATGTCTTCTCTTGAAAAAGGTGACATCTCGCAATATGTAGAAACGACAGAAGAAGTGCAAAATGGCGGCTTCATGGATGTGCTAGTCGGCATCGTACCAAGTAATATTGTAGACTCGATGGCGAATGGCGATATGTTACCAATCATTTTCTTCTCTGTGTTATTCGGATTAGGTGTAGCGGCAATCGGGGAGCGCGGCAAACCGGTACTGGATGTTTTCCAAGGAGTCGCAGACGCAATGTTCTGGGTAACGAATTTGATTATGAAATTTGCACCGTTTGGTGTATTTGCGTTAATTGGTGTAACGGTATCTAAATTCGGTTTGGAATCACTCATTCCGATGGGTAAATTAATGGTTCTTGTATATGCAACGATGATATTCTTCATCATCGTCGTGTTAGGTGGGATCGCGAAGATGGTTGGCGTGAACATCTTCCACTTCATGAAGATCTTGAAAGACGAATTGATTCTAGCGTTTTCTACGTCTAGTTCGGAGACGGTGTTACCGAAAGTGATGGAGAAAATGGAGAAGTTCGGTAGCCCGAAAGATATCGTATCTTTCGTAGTGCCAACAGGATATTCATTTAACCTAGACGGATCTACTCTTTACCAAGCATTGGCGGCTATGTTCATTGCACAAATGTATGGCATTCAGTTGAGTATTATGGAGCAAATCACATTGGTGTTAGTGTTGATGATTACGTCTAAAGGGATTGCAGGCGTACCTGGCGTTTCATTTGTCGTGTTACTTGCGACGCTTGGAACAGTAGGTATTCCGCTTGAAGGCTTAGCGTTTATCGCGGGGATCGACCGTTTGCTAGATATGGCACGTACGGTAGTGAACGTAATCGGAAACGCACTTGCAACGGTGGTCATGTCGAAGTGGGAAGGTCGCTTCGGTGAGGATACTGTGAAAGTAGAACGCGAACCACAATTTGTCTTTGCAGAAGAAAAATTAGTGTAATCGAAGGCTGTCCTCTTCATTGAGGGCAGTTTTTTTTATGGGGTTTAAGAGGTTCGACATGCATTGTGACGGCATTCAATTGTAGGAATGCTTGATTTGTTATATGATTAACAGTATGGAATAACAAGAGTGCGGTTTTTACTAAGGAGGAAATAAAGTAATGAGCAATCAGCAAAATGATTTTACGAAATGGTACATCGATACGATCCAGAAAGCAGATTTGATGGATTATACACCAGTGCGTGGATGTATCGCGTTTAAACCGGACGGCTATGAAATCTGGGAGCATATTCAGGATGAAATGAATCGTCGATTTAAAGAGACGGGTCACCGTAACGCCTATTTCCCAATGCTAATTCCAGAATCGTTTTTCGAAAAAGAAAAAGATCATATCGAAGGATTTTCTCCAGAATTGCCATGGGTAACAGAAGCGGCGGGCGAGAAATTGGAAGAACGTTTGGCGCTACGTCCAACGTCTGAAACGATGATTGGTCATTTGTATTCTGACTGGATCAAGAGCTACCGTGACCTTCCAGTACTCATCAACCAGTGGGCAAACGTATTCCGCTGGGAGAAAAAAACGCTACCATTCATTCGTACGTCTGAATTCTTGTGGCAAGAAGGACATACTGCACACGTAGATGAAGAAGAAGCACGCCATGAAACGATGCAGATGCTGGAAATCTACAAAGAAGTTGTTGAAGACTTACTTGCAATTCCAGTATATGACGGTCAGAAAACACCTTCTGAGCGTTTCGCGGGTGCAATTGATACATTCTCGATTGAAGCGATGATGAAAGATGGTAAAGCAGTACAAGCCGGAACTTCACATTACCTCGGCACAAAGTTTGCGGAAGCATTTGATATCAAATACTTAACAAAAGAAAACAAGCACCAGTTCGTGCATACAACATCTTGGGGAACGTCAACACGCTTGATCGGTTCAGTTATCATGGTCCATGGTGACGAGCAAGGTCTTGTATTGCCTCCACGCGTTGCACCGACGCAAGTCGTGCTAATTCCGGTTGGCCCTTGGAAAAAGAATCCCGCAATTATGGAAAAGCTGGACGAGATCTATGCTGAATTGAAGTCTAAAGGAATCCGCGTACGTTTAGACGATTCGGATCAGTCTCCAGGCTTCAAGTTTAACGAGTACGAATTAAAAGGTGTCCCGGTACGTCTAGAACTTGGACCACGTGATCTTGAAAATGATCAAGCATTGATGAAAGCGCGTGACGGCGGTGAAAAAGTAGCAGTTGATCTTGCTGAAGCTGTTGCGAGCATCGAGCAAGAACTACAGACAATGCAGAAGCGTTTGCTTGAAAATGCTCGTGTGTTCCGTGACGAAAATTCTCATACGAACATCGATACGCTAGATGAGTTGAAGAAGCATATTGAAGAGAGTGCGACGAACGAAGTAACTCCAGGCTGGATCCTTGCAGGTTGGTGTGGCGATGATGCATGTGAAGAACATGTCAAAGATGAAACGAAATTTACAACACGTAATATTCCATTCAATCCGCCGGCAGAGAAATCCGCTTGTATTAACTGTGGAAATGAATCGAAGCATACAGTTTGGTTTGCAAGAGCTTACTAATTGAGAAATCAAAAGCTGTCCCACGAAGTTTTCGTGGGACAGCTTTTTTGGTGATAATAAGTTGGAATGCTGTAAGGAATGACTTTGTGAGTGTGATGGGATGGAAGCTTCGGCTTCCATCCTACTTTTATAATGTAGGGACTAAGAACACTTATTGCCGATAGCGTGTGAACTATGACTGTGTTTTGGACTTATTTAAGTTCAATTACAGAAGTTTACTATCGATCACAATCTTAACTTTAAAGCACAACAAAAAGTGTCACCCACTCGCACTGCAAGAGATTGGTGCGTAGGAGGGGCGACTCCCAGAGGGTCAGGTCGACAGATGAGACAACCAAAGAGAGCATAGCGAACTGGTTGGCTCATCGCGGCCCCTCAGGAAAGCGTCCCCTCCGAAGCGCCAATCCCGACCCCAACACAAACGTCAGCTTACTTTGATATTAGTCGTCCAGTTTCAACCCTTTCAATGCATCTGCGAATGGGTTGTTCACCGGTTCATCTTCGTCGTTTTTCTTCAAGTACTTCTGCACATCGCGCTTGTTTACTTTGCCTTTTGAATCCTTCTCGCGTCGTGCCTTGAATACCGAGAGTTTTTCGCGGTAACCACACTTGCATGTAAAGATCTGTCCTTCACCTTCACCGCGCAACTCCATCTTCTTCTTACACTGTGGACAACGTGCGTTTGTGACGCGGGAGACATTTTTACGGTGGCCACACTCACGATCCTGACAAACGAGCATCTTGCCATGCTTACCGTTTACTTCAAGCATCGGCTTCCCACAGTCAGGACATGTTTTCGTGGAAATGTTATCATGTTTAAACTTTGCTTCACTCGCTTTAATCTCTGAAACAATTTCTTTTGTATAACTTTTCATTTCATTAATGAAATCTTCTTTTTTTAGCTGACCTTTGGCAATTTGCTCTAACTTTAGTTCCCACTCAGCTGTCAGTAAAGGAGATTTCAATTCATCCGGTACTAATTCGAGCAACTGCTTTCCTTTGTTCGTGACGTGGATGTCTTTCCCGCGTTTTTCAATCAGGAAGGAGTTGAAAAGTTTGTCAATAATATCAGCACGTGTTGCGACCGTTCCGAGTCCGCCTGTGGATTTCAATGTGTCAGCCAATTTTTTATCCTGTGTGCCCATATATTTCGTCGGGTTTTCCATGGCGGATAATAAAGTAGCTTCATTGAATCGGGCAGGGGGCTTCGTTTGTCCCGATGTTTCTTTAATAAGTTTAATGTCGAGCTTATCGCCTGCAGCGAGTTTAGGTAACAGTTGTTCTTTCGTGTCTTGTTCAACTTCTTCTTCGTCAAATTGATTGTTATAAACTTCTTTCCAACCAGCAACCAAAATCGTTTTACCGCGCGCTGAGAACCGTTCATCTGCTATTTTTGCATGAACTGTCAATTGCTCGTATTCATGTGCAGGGAACAGAACGGCTAAGAAACGCTTGACGACCAGATCATAGATTTTTCGCTCGCGATCAGACAATTTATCAAGAAATACGATTTCTTCTGTCGGAATGATTGCGTGGTGATCAGATACTTTGCTGTCATCAACGAATGATTTACTCGTTTTGATTGGTTTCTTTAGTATTTTATTCGCAAGTGAACGGTATTCACCTATACCAACTGTTTTCAAACGCTCAGGAAGTGTTGCAACGAGATCGCTTGAAAGGAAACGTGAGTCGGTTCGTGGATAGGTTAGTATTTTATGCTGTTCATATAATTTCTGCATAATGTTAAGTGTATCTTTTGCTGAGTAGCCGAACATTTTGTTGGCGTCACGCTGTAATTCAGTTAAATCGTACAGACCAGGTGAGAATGTTTTTTTCGCTTTCTTCTCAACATTTTCAATTACCGCTTGTTTTCCATCGACCTTTTTGACGATAGCTGATAGTTTGTCACGGTCAAATGAACGAGTATCGCCTGTTTTTGCATCTTGCCAAGTCAGTTTTAGTTTCGAGTCAGATTGCGCTTCGACACCATAAAATGTTTTGGGGCGGAAGGTATTAATCTCTTCCTCACGCTGTGCAATAATTGCGACGACAGGAGTTTGTACACGTCCGCAGTTAAGCTGTGCATTAAACTTGGTTGTTAGTGCACGCGTAGCATTAAGACCGATATACCAATCGGCTTCAGAACGTGCGACTGCTGCTTCAAATAAATTTTCATACGCTTTACCTGGTTTTAACTGCGCGAAACCATCTTTAATTGCTTTGTCAGTTACGGATGAAATCCATAGACGTTTGATTGGCTTCTTAACCTTCACTTTTTCGATAATCCAACGAGCGACTAATTCTCCTTCACGTCCAGCGTCTGTACCGATAATAATATCTGAAACATCCGTGCGAAGAAGTTGCGCTTTTACGGCATTGTATTGTCTACTCGTTTGTTTGATGACCGTAAGTTTCAAATCCTCGGGCATCATCGGTAGGTCATCTAGTTTCCATGTCTTGAATTTCGTATCGTAATTCTCTGGGTCAGCAAGCGTTACTAAGTGTCCGAGCGCCCACGTCACGATATATTTATCGCCTTCTAAATAGCCGTTACCCTTTTTATTGCAGTTCAGCACACGGGCAATATCCCGTGCTACGGAAGGTTTCTCCGCCAGTACTACACTTTTTTTCATATAATGAACTCCTTTTTTTATATACATGTCGAAAAACTCCTCCAACAGATAAGGTTTCTGACCTTATGCTATATGAAGGAGTTACTTACTAAAAAGTGTAAACCAGACCGGAAGTTTCGTCAATTAAGGCGGACGTAAACGTTTTGTGCGTTCAATACTAGAGATATAGGAGTTGCAAAGTGGAAAGTAAAGTCAACCTCGAAAATAGGGTCGGTATTTCAGACGGAGTAAGAATACAAGACTGAACGTATGCTTTTTTTGTATACTGTAAGTAACACTATAGAAACGAGGGATTTCCATGTCAGAATTAAAAGATCGTTTAATGGCCGATATAAGAACTGCAATGAAAGAAAAAGACACAATGAAGAAAGGTGTCATTAATTTATTGCGTGCAGGTCTACAAAATGAATCGATTGAATTAAAGCGCGAACTGACGAAAGAAGAAGAAATCAAAATCGTTCAGCGTGAGCTTAAGCAAACAAAACAATCGCTCGATGAAGGTCAAAAAGCTAATCGTGAAGACATCGTGGAAGCAGAAAAAGCGAAGATTGCGATTGTCGAATCCTATTTGCCGAAACAGATGAATGTGGAAGAAGTAAAAGAATTGATTGCTTCATTAGGCATTTCAAAAGACGCGTCAATGGGTCAGACAATTGGCGTTGTAATGAAGGAAGTGGCTGGTCGTGCGGAAGGAAAGACAGTGTCGCAGGCAGTTAAAGAGTATTTACAGAATTGAATTATGAATAAAGAACTGGACGACAAGTAGTGAACTTGTCATCCAGTTCTTTTATTTTTCAAATGAAGCCCGTAATACGTATACTACATCGTATTCTTTTAATTCATCCAAGTATCCTTCTTTTTGTTCGTAGAAATCGGAAGATAATGTACTTGTTGGCGAACCTTCTGTTGTTGATGTGTAGATGATACCCGCCAACAACATATTATCCGATAGAAGTAAACCTTCTTGTGGATTGGTATTAAATAAAGTGGCCATGTCTTTCAATGCCTTCAGTTCTTCTTGATTACTAACACTTGCAGCGCCCTTAGCGTCGCTAACACTTGCTGAGAATAATAGTTCTGCTTCGAGTGTTTGTGTGACTGTCAACACGATGCTACCCTTCGTTGATTCTCCGGGCATTGGGGTGGATAGCTCGCTGATCGGTTCTGCAACTTTCTTCCCTTTTTTGTATTTTTCTACCCAAAGAGTAACCTTTTTATAGTTTTGATCAGCTGTATAATCAAAGACAAATGCAGTATTAGCAGCTGTTTCAAGTATTTGTTTTTCACGATCTGTAAGTTCAGGTATCGTCAATTTATTCGTGTCGGTTGCAGCACATGCACTGAGAACTAATAGGCAGCTTAAAATCATTATACTCGTCCATTTTTTCATCGCCTAGGCCTCCTTCTCTTTATAATTCATTATAGCATTTTACCGTACTGACCGTTATAGTAGCGTGTTTTTCTAGCCTTTAATATAAATGTGTCCAAATTTATCAAATAAGTAATACTTGAATAAAAAAACGATAAAAGCTCGGATGGATATTATGGAATTGAAATGACTGTTACATCATATGTAATATAGTGTTTTCAATGTTTTATCCATTTTTATTTTGAGAAAACGTCACAAATTCATATGATGAATTGAATGGATTTATTAGATGTTTTATTATAATTTAAAATAAAAAAGATATTTATTTTATAGACCAATCTTTACTATTTAATAAAACGTGATAATGTTGATAGAGAACAGCCTGCTTGCTTGCTAATAGTAAAGTAGGTAAATGATAAAATGGAGTGGTAATTTTGGTAAAAAGTGCTATGATGGAAAAACAAAAACAACAAGATGGAATTATGCAAATTCCTGAATGGTGGACTTGTCCAGAAGGGCATGAAGAATTACAAAAAGCTGCACATGCGTTAGGTAAGAAAGAATTGCTGCCGCGTGCACTTATTTCTGATCAAGAGAGAAGTTATCCACGTGAAAGTTTACGTGAAGTTGCGAAGTCTGGTTATTCGGCTGTTACCATCCCGGTTGAAGCGGGTGGTCTGAAAGACGGATTCACAGCATTTGCAGTACTTTCCGAAAGCTTTGCGCATTATTGCCCATCTACGACGATGTGCTGGGTTATGCATATGACTACAGCGCATACGATCTATGAAGCGGGAACAGAAGAACAGCGTCAGCGTCTATTACCACGCTTGCGTGAAGGACAAATCGGTGGCTTAGCGTTTAGTGAAAGGGCGACAGGGGGGCACTTCTGGAATATCGGTAGTAAAGCGATACGAAATGTAAATGGTTATTTGCTGGACGCTGAAAAGTCATTCGTTACAAGTGGTGGAGAAGCAGACTTTTATTTAGTTGCAACGACGTCACCTGAAACCGATAATCCGGATAATTTAATGTTTTTATTGGTCGAAAATGATCAGCCGGGAGTTGAAGCATTCCCGTTCGATGCAATGGGATTACGCGGAAACGCAAGTGGCCCGATGAACTTTAAAGATGTGCAAGTAGTTCTTGAAAACCGTATCGGTGGCGAAGGCGGTATGGGTTATTTCAACGACAACACGATTGATCCTCTATTCTTACTAGGTTCAGCAGCTTGTTGGGTCGGTATTGCACAAGGTGCTTTGAATATGGCAACAGATGGTGCTAAACGCAGAGTACACGCGGATACGGGATCATCCGTTACAGATTACCAAGTCATTCGTCATGAGTTGGCGAAGGCGCAGATCAAAGTAGATAGCGCACGTAGTATGTTGTATCGTACAGCGGATGCGTTAGATCGTTGCACTAAAGAAGGTAAAGAATTATCGGAGTGTTTATATCCATTATGGCAGCTGAAGACGCATGCAGCAGATATGGTAATTGATGTTACCAATTCGGCGTTGCAAGTGTCTGGTGGCCGTGGTTATATGACAGGTCAGGTAGAGAAGTTCGTACGCGACGGGCGTGCTGGTGCTATTATGGGACCAACAAACGAAGTGTTGCGTGAGTGGATCGGCCGTACAATGATCGAAGTTCCTTGGATGGATTAATTAAATCAAAACAAAACAGTCACCGGCAGGGTATATCTGCGGGTGACTGTTTTTTATTGATATTTGGTAGTGAGTGGGAGAGCGCTGTGCGGTTACGCTCATTAATTCGTATAAAGCGATCATAGTGTTCGGTTAAACGCTCTAAGAGGGTGTCTAAGCGCTCTATCAGCACGCATTACCGCTCTATCATGCTCCGTAAGCGCTCATACTTGCCGTATAACCGCTCTAATACGTACAGCGGCGATCACGCCATCCTCACGTTTACTCCAACAAACCTTGTTCTTTCAAAAATGCCTCTGCTACTTCTTTCGCGTTGGCACCTTCCGCGTTTACTTGATAATTCATTTCACGCATCTCATCATCCGTTACGATTCCAGCAAGGCTGTTTAACGCATCCTCCAGCTCTGTATACTTTTTCAGCGTCTCTTTACGAAGTAATGGTGCGCCTTGATATGGAGGGAACAGTTCTTTGTCGTCTTCAAGAACGGACATTTCGTATTCTCGTAGTTCGCTATCTGTCGAATAGGCATCCATCAAATTGATCTCGCTTGCTTCTATTGCCTGATAGCGTAGCTTCGGTTCCATCGTTTGAATAGAAGGGAACGTGATGCCATAAAGCTTCTGGATGCCTAGGTATCCATCTTCACGGTCATTAAATTCGAGAGTGAAGCCTGCTTTCACGGCTTTCTCGACTGCGGCCAGATCAGATATTGTTATCAGTCCGTACTCTTCTTGGAATGCTTTGGAGACAGCAAGTGTGTACGTATTATTGAAGGACATTGGTGTTAGAAGTGTCATATTAAATTCTTCATCTAGTCCTTTTCGTGCTTGCTCATATACTTCATCACGGTCATTGCTGACGGCTTGCTCTTTCAGAAACTCAGAAATAGCTGTACCCGTAAATTCAGGATACAAATCAATACTTCCCGATCTCAGGGCGTTGAAGACGAATGAAGTTTTACCGAGGCCCGGTTTTAATTCGACGGACAGATCGGTTTGGTCTTCGATTAGTAATTTATACATATTAATTAGAATTTCAGGTTCTGCGCCAAGCTTGGCTCCGATGACTATTTCATTTTTGGAGTTACCTCCTATAAATGGTGCCGCAATCATCAAGACAGCCGCAATAATGAATAGGGCAAATGCGGCAATAGCTTTTCTGAATGAAAGCCCTTCGAAAATCTTTAATAGGAAATCAAAGAAAAGCGCAAGTAACGCTGCGGGTATAGCGCCTAGTACGATTAATGAAGGATTATTGCGATCAATTCCGAGCAATATCAAATCACCTAGACCACCCGCGCCAATCAAAGCAGCTAATGTTGCGGTTCCAACGATTAATACCATCGATGTGCGGATACCGGCCATGATGATTGGCATCGCAAGCGGTAATTCAACTTTCATTAGCCGCTTTCGTGTATTCATTCCCATTGCAGTCGCTGCTTCTCGAAGTGAAGGGTCGACTTCTTTAATGCCCGTGTATGTATTGCGCAAAATGGGCAGCAATGCATAGACTACTAACGCAATAATAGCGGGTATTTTCCCTATACCGAATAATGGAATCAATAGACCGAGTAATGCGAGAGAAGGAATCGTCTGCAATACAGCGCTTGCACCAATGACAGATTCCGCTATTTTTCGCCGGTTTGTCAAATAGATTCCTAGTGGAACCGCGATGACCACCGCAATTAATAAGGAGATTAATGAAATCTGAATATGTTCGATCAGCGCTTCCAGTAATTGACCCCGTCTGTTTTGAAAAACATCTAGAAAATTATTCATTAGACGTTCCTCCCTTGAGTGATTGCTCCGCTAGAAAATGTAGAATACCTTTTCGGGTAACCATTCCAATGACTTGTCCATTTTGTTTAATCGCCACTTGATCTTCAGAAGCTAAGAACTGCAAGAGCGGGCCCCATTCAGAATCAATTGGGATTGCAAAAGCTAGCGATAGATCTGTTGGAATCTCTTCTATATGATCCTTAATGGAAAATGTGCGTGCTGCAGCTGATGCTGTAAACTCGCGCACGAACGGTGAAGCAGGTTTAGTTAGGATCTCTTGTGGTGTTGCAATTTGCTCAATCTTGCCCTGATTCATGATGCAGACACGATCGCCTAGTTTAAATGCTTCCTGTAAATCATGTGTGACAAAGACAATAGTTTTTTGAATTCGATTTTGTAAATCTAGCAAATCATCTTGCAATTTTAGGCGACTGATTGGATCTAGTGCACTAAATGGCTCATCCATCAATAGAATGTCTGGGTCTGCAGCAAGCGCGCGCACGACACCGACCCGCTGTTGCTGGCCACCTGACAATTCATGCGGTTTACGCTTTCGGAATACTTCTGGATCCAACCCGGCCATTTCAAGCAGTTCCGTTACGCGGTTACGGATGTCTTTCTTTTTCCAGCCAACCAGTTCAGGAACAACTGCAATATTTTCTTCGATAGTCATATGCGGAAACAACGCGATTTGCTGCAATACATAACCAATTTGCCAACGAAGTTCATGGATTGGATAATCACTGATCCGCTTGCCGTCGAGCCAAATCGTCCCTTTTGTTAGTGGGATCAGTCGGTTAATCATCTTAAGTGTTGTAGTCTTCCCACAACCACTCGGTCCGACTAGCACAAGAAACTCTCCGCGCTCAATTTCTAAATTCACTGAATCCACGGCCAAGCGTGACATATCATAACTCTTTGACACCTCTTCAAAACGAATCATCAAAATCCCTCCTTTTATTATTACAATTTTCACATAGTGACAGAAAAATAGGAAGTCATATCCTTTTAAAAAGGTAAGGAAAAGTAGTGCATTGTAATATGCCGTTCATTCTCTGTTCATCTTCGAAAGATAAGATAGGAGTATAAAGAAAAAACGGAGGCAATCGATATGAAAATTGCATGGAAAGAAATGAAGAAAAACAAAGCTAAATTCCTGATTCTAGGATCCATTATATTCCTCGTCAGCTTCTTGACATTTATAATCTCAGGACTGGCAAATGGATTATCACAGGATAACGCAGCGCTTATTAAAGATTTACCACAAGGGAAATTTTATTTAGATAAAGAGGCTGACAAGACCTATAACCTATCGAAAATAGACGAAGGAGTTCAGCAGCAAATTCTCATAGACAATCCTGAAGCAACTGCATTTTCTGTTCAGATGGGATTCATCAATGACGAGGACGATAAACAGCATAGTCTGGCATTCGTTACTTCTACCGATTCAGCGCTGTTCGAAAAGGTTAAAGAAGGAGAAATAGTTCTGGATCGTTCTTTACAAGAAGATGGAATTCAAGTGGGTGACGTCTTAACGAATAATCAATTCAGTGGAGAATTCATCGTTAAAGGATTTGTTGACCAACAAAAGTATAGTCACGCACCGGTTGCTTTCATTGACATGACGAACTACCAGGAAATTTATCGAGTGATGGAAATGCAGACGATTTTCATACCAGGTAAAGATGCACCGACACTTAGCGCATTAGATTCTTTTTCTAATAAAGAGTTCTTAAATGCCATTCCAAGTTACAATGCAGAGCAGATGTCATTGAATATGATCGTTTGGTTCTTGGTCATTATTAGCGGTATGCTATTTGCAATTTTCTTCTATATGATGAACGTTCAGAAAATCGGATTGTACGGTATATTGAAAGCAATCGGTATGAAGACGATTTCGTTGTTCAAGATGATTTGGTATCAGATGCTAGTCATTACAGCTATTTCACTCGCGTTGTCCATTGCACTCAGCCAAGCATTTAGCTTGGTTGCCCCTGAAGGCATGCCGTTCCACTTAACGATGGATACCGTATTGATGCTATCTGCAGTATTTATGGTGGTTGGTTTTATCGGTGCTACTATTTCAGGATTCCAAGTGAAAAATATTGAACCGCTTCAAGCGATTCAACAAGGAGAGATGTAATATGTCTGCCTTTATTATTGATGAAGTGAAAAAAACGTTCTCTAATGGGGAAATTGAAGAAGAAATATTAAAAGGTGTCAATTTATCTTTAAAAGAAGGAGAAATAACCGCGCTGATCGGACCTTCAGGATCTGGTAAATCGACGATTCTAACTATCGCGGCAGGATTGCAAAAAGCATCCACCGGTGAAATTATGTTTGAGGGGAAAGACATGACGAAGATGAGTCAGGAAGAGGTTCGCCATATTCGGGCGACAGACTTCGGATTTGTTTTTCAGTCATCTCACTTAGTCCCTTTTTTGACGGTGGAAGAGCAACTGCAGTTAATGCTTGATGTATCAGAAACGAAAATGAGCAAAAAGGAACAGACTAATGCAATAGATGAGATGTTGAAGTTAGTTGAAATGGAGCACCGCAAAGAGTCGTATCCTTCTTCCTTATCAGGAGGCGAGCGTCAACGTGTGGCGATTGCACGTGCAATCATCCATCGTCCAAAGATCTTGTTTGCCGATGAACCTACCGCCAGTCTTGATACGAAACGCTCAAAAGGTGTGATGGAATTACTGCAGGAACTAACACGCACCTTAAATTTGACGACATTAATGGTGACGCATGACGAAGAGATGCTACCGTATGTTGACCGGGTAATTACGATGCGTGACGGTTATATAGTGTAATAAGCAGTCAACGGCACTTTGCCGTTGGCTGTTTTTCATTGTGTTATAAAAAATCGACTGTAGAGTATCTCACATTATAAGCTTTAAGATTAAATAATAATGAACATTAGTAATAAAATGGATAGACTGACATGGGGATGTATGATAGGTTAAATATGGAATATATACATAATTGGTAAAAAGGAGGAGTAGGTATGAAAAGAACAACGGGATTAGCTTTAGGCTTCATTGTTGTAGTTTGTTTGGTCGTCATAGTATTTATGGGCAACCAAATGCGTGTGAATAAAGACCATGCATCAGAAGCTCCAGAAGTAGAAGCGCCGACGGAAGAGGTTGCTGGAATTCAGCACAACCCGCCTTCAATGGATGACGTTCCGGAGGGGAAAGAAGGGGAAGCGATCAAACGCGGCTTCGATTTATTCGATGATACATCCAACGTATTACGTTCCGAGGCAGCTACGGTAGAAGACGGACTTGCCCGAGTGAATGAATTATCTTGTACAAGCTGTCATGCGGGTGCAGGAACAGACGAAGGGGTTTCATCCATGGTCGGAATGTCTGCAGTGTACCCAATGTACATCGGACGATCGGGTCAAATGGTTACACTTGAAGAACGTATTAACGGTTGTATGGTAAGAAGTATGGACGGACAAAAATTTGCTGATGACGATGAGGACTTAGATGCGATGGTGGCATACATGACGTATATCTCCGAAGGTATTCCAGTAGGAGCTGAATTAGATTGGCGCCACAAAAACACTCTGGATGACTTGCCGACACCGAACGTGGAGAACGGTGAAAAGGTGTATCAGCAATCTTGTATCGCGTGTCACGGTGAGAACGGTGAAGGGATTGGTTCTAACACTGGCCCTAAACTTTGGGGTGATGGATCATTTAACGATGGAGCAGGAATTGCACGTATGACTAAAATGGCTGGGTACATCCAGAACAATATGCCAGTTGGTCAAGAAGACACAATTACTGATCAAGAAGCAAGCGACTTGGCGGCATACGTTTTGTCAAAAGATCGTCCTGAATGGAAAAATCACGACAAAGACTGGCCGGATGGTGGTCGTCCAAACGATACAATGACTAAAGAACTTCGTGATCAAATCAAAGATGGCACAATTAACTGGGATGAAGTATTAGCCAAGCCAGAAAAGAAATAAGCTGTTCAACACGTCTGTCGCATAAAGTGGCAGGCGCTTTTTTCTATGGTAAACTAGTTGCATAAAGAAGAGAAAAGGGGAGAATGACTTTGAAATCACCATTTACTTTTACACATACAAAGCCAACGAATGCAGAAGAGAAACAATCTGCACTATTTTTACTTCATGGAATGGGGAGTCATGAAGGAGATTTACCACAACTAGTCAAAGACTTTAAAGAAACTCATCATATTTTCAGTTTAAGAGGACCCATCGTTCATGAGCCAGGCTATGCATTTTTCACAATTGAAGAGGAAGGAAAGCCGGTTCGTGAAGTTTTCGATAAAGTACTCGTCTACATCCAATCATTCATTCGCGAAGCCATCCAGGAGTATGATCTAGATCCGGAGCGTTTGACGGTCATCGGTTTCAGCCAGGGAGCTGTACTTGCACAAGCATTGGGGGTAACACTGATACCTTCACCTCATGGCGTAGTGGCACTTAGCGGGTATGTACCTGATTTCGTCAAGAATGAATACGCAATACAGTCTGTGGAAAATCAACATATATTCATTTCCCATGGTGACTATGATTATGTCATTCCATCCCAATCAGGAGTGGAAAGCAAAGAGTATTTCGAATCGCTCGGAGCGAATGTTACGTTTAAGACATATACTGACGGACATGGCGTAACGCCAGAAAATCAACAAGACTTGGTGACGTTTATACGTTCGCTATAAGGAGTTGGTCGGTTGAAGATTAAACCATTTTGGGCAATTATGCTGACAATCGTATTGATCTGGGTTGGTAATTATATGTACGCCGAGCAGCATAAGCTTGATCATCCTGTCTTCTTGAATCATTATCTTGATATAAGCTTGGAGAATGAACTGTATATACCGTTTTACTTCATTACGAATAAAGATGATACATCATATATTCAACTAGTAGAGCTTGGAAATATTCGAGGGACTCCAGATCGTTTCGGTGAGAATGAGGGAGTAGAAGAAGTAGAGCAATTCGGTAGATATTCACTCAAGAGGGTGAATATACAGTTCGATCCCGAAGCATCTGTGAAACCTGGAGAAACAGTGAGATTCAATGAAATGGTTGTACACTTCACTGGCCACGATACGAAGATTTATCCAATAGGACAGATTCTGTTCCAACGGCAGAAAGAAGAGTTGGATCCGTTCGCTTTCAAATCTGGATCGGTAGGAGAATATTCGGAAGCCCGACTAGCTGCAAGGGAAGCATTGACGATAGAATCTGTTAGCACGGTATTCGATGATACTTTACAAGGGAAATTCCACATTAAATTGCAGAGTGCAGATCATGCAGAAACAGAGCAATTAGAGACTGTATTGGAAAGTGATGAGTGGAGTAAAACAAAAGGCACCGATATACGTAAGATGAAATTTCCTTTGCATTTAAAAATGGGCGACTGGTTGACAGTGAAAAGTTACGCTGATCCTTCTCTACATGCATTACTAGACGTGAAGATTGATTTAAATGGTACAACGGAAGCCGGTGAACTGTTCGTCGGGCAAGTTGGTCATCTACATTTCTATCCGTATATGACGAAAGAATCTATACAGCGAGTCATCGATGAGCGAACGGAGGTAGAGAACCATGAATAAAGCATGTAGGTTATTCTTCTGGGGCTACCTATTCGTGTTCTTCCGGTTGCAAATAGGGATCGACATACTGGCGGCACCAATTGGTTATTTTTTGATTTATTCAGGTGCACGACTTCTTACTGAACATTATCCGGTAGCGAAAAAAGTGCAACTCACCGCGTTCATCGGGTTGCTCATTTCGGTACTAGGCGTTTTCGTGAATCTATCCGAAGTCAGTGATATCGGCTGGACCATATATGCGGAAACTTTATTCATTTGGAAAGTAATCGTTGCCTACTACTTATTTGGCACGTGGAAATCGATGATTCAAGAACCCGGCCAAGCACATTTGCATAACCGCATACACATGGCTTACATCTGGTACATGAGTATTCACTTTCTGATGATGCTGATGGCAGCGTTCTCGTTAAATTTTGGAGATCACGCATTTTCAACATTCTTCATCATTGTAAGTTTTGCAGTTGTTGCAATGGATATCATGCTTTTGTTCCTCATCGCTTCATTGCGTAGAGTGGATTGGTCGGAATATACAACAAACGAGACTTCACTGGATTAGGGAAGTCTCGTTTGTTTTATTCATTTTTCCTTTTACTCCACCCGTCTTAATCGCAATCTAGTCTTCACTGCAAAACGTTGCAATATAGCGGGCCAAGTCATCCCGAATAACACTAGGAAAATGCCGAGAAACTGCAATAGCGTTAACCTTTCGCCAAGCAACAGCATCGAAGCGATAATCGCCACGGGCAACTCGACAGCACTTAAAATAGAAGACATGCCTGCTCCGACTTTTGGTACGCCGATTGAAAATAAGAAAATGGGTAGGACAATGCCAAACACGCCTAATATGGCACCGTACATCCACAATCCCTCACCCAACATCCCGTTCCATAAAATTTCTGGAGACTGGAAAAATGTAATGGCAATTGCTGCATAAAACGACATTAAGAACAACCGCGTCACTACATCCATACCAGGCACTGGCTTCTGATTTGCTGTAACGAACGCTGCGAAACTAAATGCAGCAGCAAGTCCCCACGCCCAACCTTGCCATGGAATCCCGCTTACATCGACGTCAATCAATCCAGCAGCTAAAATTGTTCCGCCGAATAGAAAGACAAGCGACACCACTTCAGATTGTTTGGGTAGACGCTTCGCTCCAATACATTCGTAAAGCATTCCGATCCATGTAAATTGAAAGAGTAATACGACCGCCAATGAAGCGGGCATGTATTCAACTGCTTTTCCATACACTGTTCCAGTAATCGCTGTGAATAATCCTGCAATTAAGACTGGAAAACTTCCACGAAGTGTCGGGACGCCACGTTTAACTAAGATAAAAATAATAAGTGCTAATAGAAAACCTGTATAATATTGGCTCGTCACTGCCTCTGAAGCGGTGAAGCCATCTTGAATAGCTAATTTAATAATCGTTGATAAAATTCCGTAACTTGCAGCTCCAAATACAACGAGCAGCGGATACATCCAGGGTTTCATCCGCATAACCTCCATTTCCACCGGATCATAGTATATCATGGATATGAATTTTCGGACTGAATAATTGTCTCTGCATTTCCCGGGAAATATCGACAACTACTGCAAATAAACGGGGAAAAGCTGTACAGTGAAGTTTTCACTGTACAGCTTTTATCGGTAAATCAGTGGGGTGCACCATAGTCGTTAGACAAGCTACCGCCACTAAAACGAGGGGAGTGGTTGATTTTTTCTTTCATAAGATCTTTTCGCTGATCGGGTAAAGAAATCGAGTCGACCGTTTGCATATCTTCATGCAAATCGAACAAACTAACTGTATTAGTCTGTAAATTTTCAGGATGTGTCTGAATCAGACGATACGTATTCGGATGATATTTTGGACTTGGGTTTTCTGTTGATGCCACGTCTTATCGCCTCCTATTATGCTTGGCGAACCATTTTCAGAAGCATATGTGCCAAAGAGTGTTGCTCTTCTTTAGAACCTGAATCCCAAAGTTCTTGTAATAAATACTGCTCACGGTTTCGCGGTTCTTCATGACGTGATAAGTAATTGGCAATAAATTCAGTTGTCTTCGCCAATTGTTCATCACTCATTCCAAGGTTTTCACCTTTGTGTACCTTTTCGGCTAGATACCCTTTAAAATGATTGAAATTTTGCAAAATCTGCTCTTTCTTTTCTTCTCCCATGTTTGAAACCTCAGATTCCAACTTCTTTTTTATTTCCACCAATCAACCACTCCTTTTCATTGTGATACAAATAGCTTGTACAAGAAGTGAAGAACTATGCATGGGAAGATACATACCAAGTATTTAGAATTATGTGTGAAATCGGTCTTCAGTGGGTAGAAGTATAGCATAGTGTTAGTTAAAGGGAGGTGCAATAATGGCTAATAAACAATATGAGGGCACATTTCATTCAGTCGACAATGTTCTTTATAAAATAACGGAACTGGAAGCCAAAGGGTTTAAAAAACATCGTATGTGTGCAGTCTCTAATGTGCGGGATGATTTAAAAGTATTGGAAAGTGATTCTGAAATTGAGTTAATTGGTATCCAGGAAGGATCACTCTGGGATCATACGCGCCGTCTGTTCAATAGTAAAGATGAAATGTTGACGATCTTTATTAAAATGGGTTTTACGAAACAAGAATCCAAAACATTCTATAATGATTTAAAAGAAGGCGGTATCGCGTTGTTTGTCGATCAACTGACAGATGAAGAACGAGCGCAGTCCATAGATCCACATGATAGTGCCCAACAGCAAACAGACAGCGGAGAAAATCTGGACAGTAACTCGAATGAAGAAGGCAACCCTATTCCAAATAGTCCGCGAATAGGTACCGATCAGTTATGAAAAAGAAGGATCTCCCATTGTGATGGAAGATCCTTCTTTTTATATGCCTATATAAAACCAGCCTGCTGATTGAGCAACAGAATGGTTATCCCCCATATTATTTTTCTTGGTGTGCTTCGTCATCGCTAAAGTGTTCTTTCGCTTCACCGATCTTTTCTTGTGCAGTACCTTTTGCTTTGTCCCATTTACCTTCAGCTTGCATTTTAGTGTTGTTAGTTAAATCGCCTACGGTATCTTTTACGCTACCTTTAATTTTGTTGCCAATTCCTTTTAATTTATCTTCTGTACCGTGATCTTTGTTACTCATATTATCTCCTCCGTTTCGTTTGTTAGTATATAAATACCCACTTTCAAAAAGAGAAAACATCAAAATTATTGTCGGAAAGATTACTAAGGAAATGAAAAACCGGAAACCTTCTGGAGGCTCCGGTTTTTCGGGTGTATGCAAATGATTGGCATTACGGATTACTGTTCATTCCTGAAAGGTTACTAATTTGCTCCATAAGTTTTTCCCGTGACTGCTTATTTCGCATGAGGTAAAGTGCACCAAGTCCGACAGCTGTCATCGCCATTTTGTTCATTTGTCTAACACCTCCAAATAGTAGGATGGCTTTTTGTAAAGATAATATACATTTGATTTTAATACGTCTTCTACTAAATCCAGATAAACTTTTAGTGTAGTGATATAATTTCATTATTCACATATTATGGACTGGAAGTGTCATTATGAATTTACAAGCAAAATCAACGATTCGAGAGCTTCGATTTTGGCGTATTGTCATCGGGCTAGGTATTGCTTCAGTGCTAATATTTGCCGCGATGTATGCTATACAGCCTTTGTTACCTATTTTAACAAAGCAATTCAATGTGTCGGTATCCACTGCCAGTTTAGCCATGTCCGTCAATACAATAGGTCTAATTTTCGGATTGGTGATTCTTGGGTTTTACTCTGACCGGATGGGTAGATCCGTTTTTGTGAAAATCTCCGTATTAGTAACGGCGCTATTGTTTATTCCTATGTTTATGACGAATTCTTTTACTATTATCCTTGTTCTACGTTTTATACAGGGCTTTGCAATGGCCGGTGTATTGGCTGCTGCTCTTGCTTATATTAATGAAGAGATCAATGAGCGGGTAGTAAGTGTGGCGACTGCTCTGTATATTTCATTCAATGGCACAGGTGGGATGCTTGGTCGTTTTGTAACGGGCTATTTGGCAGAACGCTGGTCATGGGAATTGTCACTTCAACTTCTGACGGTCATAGGCGTGGCGGTATTTATCTTCTTACTAGTCGTTTTGCCGAAATCCATTCACTTCGAGCCGAGTGTGGAGTCAATAAAGAAAGACATGGAAGGTTTCGGCATTCATTTAAAGAATCCAGCTTTACTAATTGTTTTTGGACTTGGTATTGTACTACAGCTGAGCTTTACTGGTATGTGGACGTTTCTGCCTTTCCATTTGACGGATTCACCATTTTCGATGACGCTTGATGAAGTTTCTTACATCTACTTTGCTTATGCATTTGGAATTATTGGTGCACCGCTTGCTGGCTCTATTGCTAGTAAAGTTGGTATGACACCTATTCGTTTTATAGGTGTCATTCTGCTGGCGGTCGGCTGTCTTCTTACCATTCCCACTACATTACCGCTAATTATTATCGGTTATTGCGTGATCTGTCTTGGCTTTTTCTCTGCCCATTCTTTAACAGCGGCTTCTGTGAGTAAAGAAGCAACGCATCATAAAGGGAGTGCGTCAAGCTTGTACCTCGTTTCTTACTATATCGGTATGGCGGCAGGAAGTACGCTAGTAACGCCGCTTTGGCAGTTTGCAGGGTGGACGGGTCTCGCTATGTTTTCGGCGGTTGTGCCTGTAGTCTATGTACTACTGATCCGATTACGACGTAGAGTGTTGAGTAAAGCGCAGTAAATGAAAAACCAGATGCCGGAATATGTCCCGGCACCTGGTTTGTTTTAGTCTTTAAATACTTCTGGAATGGTTTGTAAATCGATACCCCATAGTGATGGAAGCAAGAAGTAAATACAAAGTGTTACTAGCACGACTCCGACTATATTGAGCGCGAAGCCGGCTTTCGCCATATCAGGAATTCGCAGATAACCTGATCCAAAAACGACCGCGTTCGGTGGGGTGGCAACCGGTAGCATGAACGCACAAGACGCTGCTACACCTGCTGCGATCATCAATGCGTACGGATGGAAACCGAGTGCGAGTGCCAACGAAGCCATGATTGGATACATCATGGAAGCTGTTGCTGTATTGGATGTGATTTCCGTCAAGAAAATGACCAGTGTCGCAACGATCAAAATAATGACAATGAGCGGAACACCTTTCAATCCAATTAGCTGAGCTCCGATCCATTCAGACAGACCGCTGCTGACAAAGCCAGCTGCGATGGCCAGACCACCACCGAATAGAAGTAAGATACCCCAAGGTAATTTAACCGCCGTATTCCAATCTAGCAAGTGATCACCTTTTTTATTGACAGACGGAATGATGAACAAAATCATCGCAAACACAATCGCAATGACACCGTCACTTAATCCGTCAATAAATTTCGATAGGAAGAACGAGCGCGTAATCCATGAAAACGCAGCTAGTGCGAATATGATGAAGACCATAATCTCTTCAATTGAAGGACGTCCAAGCAATTTCTTTTCTTTATCGATGACTTCACGTCCACCAGGTAATGTTTTGACTGGGGATTTATAGATAATCTTCACTAAATACCACCAAGTTAGTAAGATGAATACCCACGCGAAGGGTACACCGAACAACATCCATTTACCGAATGATAACTCGATGCCGTAGATTTTATTGATAGCTCCTGCAAGCAGTGTATTCGGAGGTGTACCGATCAATGTCGCAACCCCGCCTAATGAAGCGGAGTAGGCAATACCGAGCATCAACGCTTTGCCGAAACCAAAGTTTTCTTTAGTTGTGTCGATAGATGTATCGTCTTTCAAGGCAACTGATACTTGTGTAATGATCGCCAGACCGATTGGTACCATCATCATCGCGGTTGCGGTATTAGAAATCCACATAGACAGAAATCCAGTAGCTACCATAAATCCAAGAACAATTTTGTCCATATTTGTACCGATGGCAGAAATAATTGTTAGTGCAATTCGTCGATGCAAATTCCATTTTTCCAGCGCGAGTGCGATCATAAATCCACCCATAAATAAGAAAATCGTTTCATCTCCGTAAGAAGATGCCGTGTCTTTCATTTCTAGGCCGCCTGTCATCGGAAACAGAACGAGTGGCAATAAGGAAGCAACTGGAATTGGTATAGCTTCCGTAATCCACCAAACTGCAATCCATACGGTACTGGCTAAAATAGCGATACCGGCTGCAGATAAATCAGCAGGTTTGAAGAACAGTAAAATAAGGGAAAAGAGTAATGGACCAAGTACTAATCCAATGAGCTGTGTAGCTGAATAACTGCGAGAGTCTCTGCCTCCACCTTCGTGATTTACGCCAATCTTTTTACCACCTTGTCCGCCTTTTACCATTTCAGAAGTATTAGGTGCAGTGAACAATCGGAAGACATCTTTAACTTGATCATGTAACGACCAAAGACGATTCCAAGTCTGTTGTAACATAAGATCCCTTCGTTTCTACGATGTATTTCTTGAAGAGTTGCAATCTTTCCAAGACAGAACCATTTTACCGGCTAAATACGACTAGGACAAGAGGAATTAAGATTTTTTCGCATAGTTAGACAATTATTGTTACAATACAGTGTAGAAATCAAGGGTTATTGTATAGCAAAGGGCGAAATTAATTTTCGACACGGGTGATTCAACCACGTATAATAAAGTTAACTATGTAAGTTAAAATAGAAGGGAAGTGAGCATTTGACGAAAAAGGTGTGGTTTCAGGTAGGTGTCGGCATATTGCTGGCATTGTTAATCACGAAATACTTTTTAGAAGTAAATTATATTTTTAGACCGGTTGGAGTTATTTTACAAACGATTATCATGCCATTAATCTTTGGTGGACTGCTTTATTACATAACGGTACCGATCCAGCAATACTTGGAAAAGAAAAAGATGCCGAGATGGGGAAGTATTATAACGATCATGCTCATACTTGTAGCCGTTATTTGGATTTTAGTCGCAATCATTGGTCCGATGGTGACGAAACAAGTGAATAATTTGGTGGACAATGGGCCAGCTCTTACCCATCAGCTCGAGCAACTGCAAGATAAAGCGATTAATCAAAAAGATAATTTACCGGAAGGATTGCAGGAATCCTTGAATTCAGCAGTCGAATCCATTCAAACGTTCGCGGTAACATTTGGCAAATGGTTCGTACAATTTGTGCAGTCATTCGTACAAGCCGTAGCATTACTGTTACTTGTACCGTTCTTCTTCTTATTTATGTTGAAGGATCACGAAAAATTTGCTCCGAGAATTTACAATGTGTTCTCCGGTAAGCGTCGTATTTGGGTAAAGAAGACGTTGGAAGATATTGACCAAGTTTTACGTTCTTATATTCAAGGCCAATTATTAATTAGTGCTATTTTAGCGGTAATTATTTTAATTGGTTACTACATTATAGGACTTCAGTACGCTTTACTACTAGCAATTCTCGCTTTATTCATGAATATCATTCCATTTATCGGACCGTGGATTGCGGTGACTCCAGCTTTAATCATTGCCTATTTACAGGAACCTAAATTAGTAATTTGGGTCGGAGTCGTTACGCTAGCTGCACAGCAAATCGATAGTAATCTAATTACGCCGAACGTTATGGGGAAATCACTCGATATCCATCCTCTTACGATCATTACGGTATTATTAGTGGCGGGAAGTCTCGCAGGATTCCTTGGAATTTTAGTAGCTGTGCCTGCCTATGCAGTCGGTAAAGTGATTGTGCAAAACATCTATGAAATGCGAAAAGAAATTAGTGAAGCCGCCACGAAGAATGTGTAGCGATAGAACTAACCTCCTAGTCTTTAGGCTAGGAGGTTTTTGGATGGGTAAATAAAAAAAAACTGCTCATCCTAACGAAAACGAAAGGGTGTTAGCAGATGCTGACGGAATTTCCAGTTATTCATACCAATGTGTGGGATGCGATGTGGGGTGTTCCGGTTGTTTTGATTGTGGTACTGATTGCCAAGTGGTTTTTAAAAGTGCCGCTTAGTTGGCTTTCGACAGTGGCCACAGTAGTTGCGCTCGCTATATCCATATTCATCAGCCATCCAAAGAATTTGTCTGCCGGAATATTCATGGGATTTTTTTATAGTGGTGCGGCAATGGGGATTATCTATTCGACAAAACAATCCTATCATGCTTATCGCAAACGTTAAAAACAGGCCTTCGCATAGTGAGCGAAAGCCTGTTTTTTCACGGTAATGGACAAAAACCGCAACGCATCAATCCGGGTACATCTTTAGAAAAACAGCAAGTTTTGCGGACAGTCGTGTTCAATAAAGCGGTTGGTTCGGAGCCGTTTAAATAGCTTGCGAAACGTGAGTGATCAGCGATACCCGTCCACGTGGTATCGTTTTTTAGCATCTCTAAATCTTCTCTTGCTTCCATTTCCGATCCTGGGTCAGACAATAGTACATGATATTGCCAGAGCCAGAAGCCGAAGATATTCTCCCATAAGGTAAGGGGAGATATGGGTACCACGCTACGCAATGGTGTAATCACTGCATGTGCATCGTCCAGCACCCGTTTAATATGTGCTTGCCGGTCTTCGTCATCGATCATTTCCCAATCTGCGCTAACGACAAAAATGCTAATCGTTTTATTGCCGAACTCTTCCCGTGCACCGAACTGTAGATCTTCTGCTGATCCGTTCCACATTTCGTCGTATGCAGCTAGATTATAAAGCTGCATGGCAAAAAACATACCGAGTCGACGTACGAAGAACGAAGCCGCGACGACTTCATTCGGACTTTGGCTGACAGTCTTTGTGACTTGGACGATACTCTGTACTTTTGAGGAATCCAGTACGTCCGCTAGTGTGAATACAGGATGTGCTGGCTGTTCCAAGTAGACACTGTAACTATTCAATTCTCTGATTTGGTCTGGTGTAAGTGTAGTCATAACTTCAGTATAATCAAACTACTTTGCGGAAACAACCCGAACATGACGCCTGCCCAACCAGTTTACTAGGCCTTTACATACAATAGGCAGTGAAGAGGTGGTGAAGAGTGGAGACTTCAGAATTGGCTCGCAATGAATCATTTGAGGTGGAGCAGAGGGAATGGAAGTTGCGGCAACGCAAAGAACGTGGCAAGCAGTTGCTGACGATTGTGTCACCGTTATTCCTCCTGGTGCTATGGGAAGTGATGTCGAGAACAGGTATCTTGGATATTCGCTTTTTCCCGCCGCCCAGTACGATTGTGCAAACCTTTTATGACATGATTGTGAGCGGCGTAATGGCGAAACATGTTGGTGTCTCATTGTATCGGATTTTCATTGGATTTTTAGCAGGTGTCATACCAGGTATCATTGTCGGTTTATTGATGGGATTATATTCTCCAATCCGGCATTTCGTTCAACCGATTGTCATGGCTCTTATGCCAATTCCAACATTGGCATTATTGCCAATCATCATTATTTTATTTGGAATTGGAGATTTGTCAAAGGTAGTGACGATTGCCGGGAGTGTGTTTTTCCCAGTTGTCATTAATACGGCGGCGGGTGTATTGAATATCGATAAAATTTATTTGGATGTTGCCAATAACTATCAAACGAGCCAATGGAATTTCTTCTTTAAAATTGCACTTCCTGGAGCACTTCCTGTCATGCTCGAAGGGATCCAGATGGGGCAGGCAATTGCGCTATTGACGATCGTGGCGGCAGAGATGATGGGAGCGACTTCTGGGATTGGTTATTTGATATGGACGTCCTATAAAGCTTTCTTATTGCCCGAAATGTATGTGGGATTAATACTCATCTCCTTTTTCGGTTATTTATTCTCGCTTATTCTGCGCGCGCTTCAAAATAAATTATTGCCATGGAGGTGAATGAAATGGAGGGGAAGCCAAAGATTACGGTAGATGGGTTAATGAAAGCTTTTTATAAGAAACAGGGCAGTGTCATTGCGCTTGAAGATATTTCCCTAACGGTAGATGAAGGAGAATTCGTTTGTATCGTTGGTCCGAGTGGATGCGGTAAGACGACGCTGTTACGTATTCTGGCTGGACTGGAGCAGCCGAGTGTCGGTAGTTTTACGATTGCGACAGAAACGAACGACCGGCCGTTGCAATCGATGGTATTCCAGGAACGCGGTGTTATTCCGTGGCTGACGGTACGTGAAAATGTAGCCTTTGGGTTAAAAATGCGCAACTTACCGAAAGCCTTCATTACTGAACGAACAGACTTTTACTTGAAGAAGACGGGGTTGGAACGCTTCGCTTCGCTCTACCCAAAGGAATTGTCTGGCGGAATGAAGCAGCGCGTGAGTATTGCAAGGGCTTTTGCGAATGATCCTGAGATTTTATTGATGGATGAACCGTTCGGTGCACTCGATGAACAAAATCGCTTTATATTACAGGAAGAGTTATTAAGTATTTGGGCAGAGACAAAGAAGACTGTGTTGTTCATTACACATAGTATTGATGAGGCGTTATTGCTCAGTGATCGGATTCTGTTGATGGGGGCTCAACCAGGGAAAATCATCGAAGAAATTATTATCGATATGCCGAGACCGAGAAAGATGGAGGATGTTCGGAAAGATCCAGAAATGGCGGCAAAATTCATTGATATATGGCGTCACTTGCAAGAGGAAGTACTAAAATCAAGAGAATAAGTGATAAAAGGAGAGATGATGTGGGGAAGTGGATAAAGAAGGCGGGATTGTTTAGCCTGTTATCGGTCGTATTGATGATGGGTGCATGTTCTCCAAAAGAAGTAGCGAAGCCCGTACCGAATGATGGCAAGCCGGCTTCAGGTGATTTGGCACCACTTGAGAAGCAGGCGAAGGTATTCATAGCGGAAGATGGGGCTGCTTCTGGAGCTGGTTTTTATATTGCGAAAGAAAAGGGCTATTTTGATGACTATAATATACGTGTAGATTTTGCGGACTTTGCAAACAGCGATGACATGTTGCCTGCACTAGCCGCTGGCGAAGTGGATATCGCGGGTGGCGTTTCTACTGCATCATTCTTTAATGCGATTGCTCAAGGAATTGACGTACGGATCATCGCGGATAAAGGCCATAATATGCCCGGCAAGTCCTATTTCAGTTTTGTTATCGGTAATCATATGGTTGATGAAATCAAGGAGTACAGCGATTTTAAAGGAAAGAAAATCGCGGTATCGTCCCGTAACTCCATTGATGGGTATATCTATGAAGAGATGCTGAAGCATGCAGGTTTGACGGAAGAAGATGTGGAGTATGTGCATATCGCGGACTTCGGTGCGATGCTTGGAGCGATTGATTCAGGAACAATTGATGCCGCGTTGAATATTGAACCGCTTATCGCGCAGGGTGTCAATAAAGGTTTTCACGTACGTTTCGGAGACGCTACTGATTACGCGCCTGAATCGCAGATCGCCATGGTGTTGGCTTCACCGCAATTCATGGCGAATGAAGATTTGTCGTTACGCTTCATGGCAGCCTATCTAAAAGGGGTGCGTGACTATAATGACGCGTTCTTTAAAGATCAAGGTAAAGAAGAGATTATAGACATCATGGTAAAACATACGGCGCTGAAAGATCCTGAGTTATGGGAAAGAGTATTCGTGACGGGACTCGATCCGAACGGTAAGATGTTTATCGATGATATAAAAAAGCAGTATGAGATGTACAAAGCGAACGGGGCGATACGTGGTGAGATCGACTTCGATAAGTCTGTTGATCCGTCGCTTGTCGAGCGTACGATTAAAGAGATCGGGTTATACGAAGATTGATAGTTGGTGGAGCTGTCCGAGAAGTCATGATGTTTGTGACTTCTAAGTGATGGCTTCTTTTTTGATGTAGAAAGTCTGTTGAGGGTTGGAATTAGGATTTACAGGAATTTGAACTTGGACTTAAATAAGTTTACGTTCAACATTAATTGGCATACTACAGTGAGTGACTTATGTAACCCCACTATCAACGTAGGATTGAAGCGTCCCCAGCTGGAGCTTCAATCCCCTCGTGGATGCTAATCTATTCACACAGCAAACTTCTTTAGAATTTACTTACAAGTAAACGCACGTTCTTAACGCTTTGCTTCTATTTCAAAAAGTCAGTATTCTTTTTGAATTCAGCTATAATCCGACAGGAAATCATGCTAAAATAATAGCACTGACTAGCGGAAGTATGGTGAAGCACATGAGGAAATACATAGGCGAGATTGGGTTGACGATCACCGCCATCATCTGGGGGAGCGGCTTTGTGATGAGCGCGCTCGCTTTAGAATATTACACACCGTATCAAATTTTAGCCGTACGTTTTACAATAGGAGCGCTGTTACTTAGTATTGTCTTTCATAAACGTCTACTTCGGATGGATCAGTCGATTTTATGGAAAGGCGCATTGCTTGGTGTTTTGCTGTATGCTGCATTTGCATTGCAGACAGTAGGTTTGCAGTTTACGACACCTTCAAAAAATGCGTTTTTAACCGGTGTCAATGTAGTGATTGTCCCGTTTATCGCATTGATTTTATATAAGCGTAAGCTGGATACCTTTGAATTGTTTGGTGCAGTATTAGCACTGATTGGAGTGGCGGTTTTATCGTTGCAGTGGTCAACCACTATTAACATAGGCGATTTACTAACGCTTGGGTGTGCTGTGATGTTTGCATTTCATATTTTCTACACGGCACGATTTGTCCGAACGGAAGATGCTATTTTGCTGACGCTATTGCAAATGGTTGTCGCCGCCGTGATTAGTTGCGTGACCGTCATCGGAATGGACGAGATGTCATTTTCCATGGAACCACAGGGTATAAGTTCGGTGCTGTACTTAGCTGTATTTTCTACGACTCTGGCATTCTTAATGCAAACAGTTGGGCAGAAACACTTATCGGAAACGAAAGCAGCCATTATATTATCAACAGAATCAGTCTGGGGCATGATTTTCTCTGTAGCCCTTGCCTATGAATTATTGACGTTCCGCATGTTCCTAGGTGCACTCATTATCTTTATTGCGATTTTATTATCAGAAGTAAGACCACAACTATTGAAAAAACGCATTCCACCACAAATAAAAGAACGTGAAGTTTGAAAAAGGGTTGTCCGACAAGTCAGTAACAGACTTGTCGGACAACCCTTTTCTACACTTTCTTTGCGGCCAATGAAGTTTGATAACTATGCAACGACATGCCACCGATAATTACTAGCACGCCGACTAATGAAAGTGCGCCTGGTAATGGCAAGCTAAGCAATAGCATCTCACCAAGCATGGCGAAAATTAATTCGACGGACTGTGTAGCTTCGACAGCTGCCAATTTCCCTTGATCATGTTGCACCATATCCGTCGCCATGAAGAATAGTGAAGTGGCGATTACGCCTGAACTGACTGAGACAATTAATGACTGCACGACCTGACTTAGAGAAGGCAGGCCGACAGTTACCGCTGCATAAACCGCTAGCAGCAACCAAATAGGTATCGTCATCAGTGTCATCGCGAGTACACGCTGGAACATATCGAGCCGTCCACCGACTAGATTCATCATTTTCCGATTGCCTAGCGGGTAGGAGAACGCAGCTATGACAAGCGGCAAGGTACCCAGAAGAATCGTTTTCGTCGATACGCTTCCTGCATGTGGAATCTGGATCAGCACAACACCGACTAAGATGACTAGCGAAATGACCAATGATGCCGCAGGAATGCGGTGACGGATCGTGTGTGTTTCACCAGTTTCCGTCTTGGCTTGGAACGTGAAGAAGGGGGCTAGCAACACGCCAGCGACGATGGTCATCTGCCATGTACCGGCAACGAGCCATCCTGGACTATAGCCAGCTGAAAATGTCAACGGACCGTAAAACAGAACGAACGCTACGAAACTCCAGATGAAAAAGGGCCAAGGTGCCGCAATCATTTCTCGTTTTACGCCAGTCAAGCCGCCGCGCATGGCTACGATGACCACTAGGAAGGGTACCATGAAGAAGTAACGCAATGATGCACTCCACATCCAGCTGCCGCCATCCAGTTCCATCGATCGATTTAGCACAAAAGTAACCGCAAAAAAGAGGGCGGATAATATGCCAATTCCAATAGCCCTCATACACTTAACCTCGCTGTTCCTGAAGTTTCAGCGCTTCAATAATGACTTGTGTAGCTTTCACCATATTGTCTGCTGAGATAAATTCGTATTTACCGTGGTAATTTTCACCGCCTGTGAAGATGTTTGGCGTTGGCATTCCCATATAGGAAAGTTGTGAACCATCCGTGCCACCGCGAATTGGCGCGATTTTCGGTTTGATATCGAGACTACGATAGACATCTGCCATTACATCGACGATTTCCATGACAGGCGTAATCTTCTCGCCCATATTGAAGTACTGATCCGTTACTGTCAGCTCCACCGCATGTTCACCGTACTTCTCTTGAAGACGTGTAGCGGTATCTTGGAAGAGTTGTTTGCGAGCTTCAAAAGAATTCTTGTCAAAGTCACGAATAATATATTGATACGTAGTTTTTTCCACAGAACCATTCGCTTCCATCAAATGAATGAAGCCTTCATAGTTCTCTGTTTCCTGCGGGATATCATGTTCCGGCATGGCTTGATGGAACTCTGTCGCGATCAATAGGGAGTTGACCATTTTATCTTTTGCCGTTCCTGGATGCACATTCGTTCCGGTAAACGTTATTTCTGCACCCGCAGCATTGAAGCTTTCATACTGAAGTTCTCCAAGCGGTCCACCATCCATTGTATAAGCGAAATCTGCACCGAATCGTTCTACGTCAAATTTATGAGGGCCACGTCCGATTTCTTCGTCAGGTGTGAAGCCGACACGCACTTTGCCGTGTTTGATTTCGGGATGTTCAACTAAATAATGCATAGCTGTCATAATTTCGGCGATACCGGCTTTATCGTCAGCACCTAATAAAGTCGTTCCATCCGTCGTAATCAACGTGTGGCCGACGTAGTTGTTAAGCTCAGGAAATGCTTGTACGCTCATGAGGGTTGTTTCATTCAATGAAATATCTTTACCGTCATAGTTGTCGATGCGCTGAGGGTTGACGTTTGTACCTGTGTAGTCAGTCGCGGTGTCGACGTGCGCTAGGAAGCCCACTGTTGGCAGTTGTTTGTCAGTGTTAGCCGGTAGTGTGCCGAATAGGTAGCCGTTTTCGTCCACCGAGATTTCTTCGAGACCGATGTCAGCCATTTCCTTTTCGAGCACACGCAGCAGATCCCATTGTTTTTCGGTGGACGGTGTCGTGTCCGAAGCAGCATCGGATTGTGTATCGATTTTAGCGTAGCGGATAAGTCGTTCAATCAGTTCTTCTTTCATGTAGCAGACTCCTCTCTAGATACGAATTACTGTTTTCATTTTAACAGAGGTGTGTGAATATTTCGCTTAAATCGAATAAAAAAAGAACCGAGAGCGTCGGTTCTTGGAAATGGTGTAAGGTTAATTGGTGTTGGGGTTGGGATTGGCGCTACGGAGGGGACGCTTTCCTGAGGGCTCGCGATGAGCCAACCAGGTCGCGAACTCCCTTTGGTTGTCTCATCTGTCGAGCTGATCCTCTAGGAGTCGCCCCTCCTACGCACCAATCCCTTGCATAGCAAGTGGTTGACACTTATTGTTGTGCATTAAAACTAGCCTTGTAATTAGTTTTGATCTAGAACTTGATCAGTCCTTGAACTTAAATAAGTTGAAACACAACAATAATTCACACACTACCTACAATGAGCGATATAAGTACCCCCACTCGTTAGGTAGGATTGAAGCGGAAGCTGGGGCGACTCCGGGAGGATCAGCGTGCGCCTTGAGACCCCGCAGGAGCGCACTTTGCGACGAGGAGGCTCAAGCCACGCCCTCCGGAAAGCGTCCCCAGCTGGAGCTTCAATCCCTTCGCACTCACAAGTTATATCTTAAGTGTATAAAACGTTAGATTTAGATTTTGCTATCATTTACACTCAAGCAAATATATTTATCGTAGTAATGATGATCGGCATCGAGACGACGTCTATGAGGAAGGCGCCTACGATAGGGACGATCAAGAAAGCTTTGCGTGATGGGCCGTAGCGTCCTGTGACGGCTGCCATGTTCGCCATTGCGTTTGGCGTCGCACCCAGACTATGGCCTGCGAAACCAGCAATCATAACGGCCGCGTCGTAATCCTTACCAAGCAAGCGGAACAGGACGAAGATTGCAAACAACACGACGAAGATCACTTGTACAAAGACGATCAACAACAATGGAAGTGCCAAATCTGCAACTTCCCACAGCTTGATGCTCATTAACGCCATCGATAAGAAAATACCGAGTGATACGTCGCCGATCAAATTGATGCTTGTCATATGAACCGCATCTTCTTTCACGCGATCCACAATGTTTCGTACGATCACTGCAACGAACATCGCTCCTACGTAACCTGGCATGACAAAACCAGTAGCGCTAGAGAACAGCTCGCCGATAAATGTACCGCCTGCGATACAAAGTGTAATCAATAACGTCTGTGTTAGGAAGTTATCCGTGTTGATTGGTTTTTCTAATGATTCCACGGAATATGCTTCTTCATGCACCACTTCCGTAGATTTTAAATCATATTTATTGATCAAGTATTTGACGATTGGACCACCGATTAGACCGCCTGCTACGAGTCCGAAAGTTGCTGCTGCAATACCAACGGATAGTGCAGAATCAATCCCAAGACTTTCTAATGTTTCTCCGTAAGCAGTAGCACCACCGTGTCCGCCTTCCATCGAGACAGCACCAGCCATCATACCGATCAACGGGTGCAAACCAAATAGGTAGGACATGGAGACACCGATGACGTTTTGGACCAGTGCTAAGAAGCCACAAGCTACCCAGTAGATCATCAATAGTTTTCCGCCAAGACGGATTAGACGAAAACTAGCGCCAAGACCGACTGTTGTGAAAAACGTCAACATAAATAAATTTTGCAGTGATGTATCCAATGTAAAACTCAGTAAATTGAAGTACTTCAAAATAGTCGCTAAAAGCGCAAATAGTAAACCGCCGACAACAGGGGCAGGGATACAGAATTTCTGGAGAAAGCCGACTTTACGGACTAACATCGTACCCAGTGTTAGAAGAGCTAACGCTAAAAACAGCGTAGAGATTTGATTTAGCTCAATTGTCATATGATTCGACCTCCCAGCAATGCAAAGATTGCTTCATTTGTAAGATAGGCCCCCAGCTTAACCGTTTGATTATGATGATCAAGTGACGGATTTATTTCCGAAATGTCGAATGAAAGGGTTTTCTTATGTGATGCAACAGTCTGAATGAAAGAGCGTACAATCAACGGATCCAATCCGAAGGGAGACGGCGCACTTACACCTGGAGCATACGCAGAATTCAGGACATCCGAGCACAATGTTAACAAAATAGCGTCCTGTTTATCAATGAATAACTGTATTTTTTGTAATGTATCGTCTAAAGGACTTGTCGAAATTTCTTGTTCTGTGACATATGTCACGCCTTTTGCATCGGCTTCTGCGAATAATGCGTCCGTGTTGCCAAATTCTTGGATACCTAGCACGAGGTAGTCAACATGCGCATCAGCGTCGAGCATCTGCTTGAACATCGTGCCTGAAGAAGGTTGTTCATCGTAGCCACGCAAATCAAAGTGGGCATCAATATTTATGACACCAAGTTTTGCATCAGGGCCAAGGAAATCTCGAACTCCTGTATAATGACCGTAAGCGGTTTCATGTCCGCCACCTAAAATAACGGGCTTCGTATGATAGAGAAGGCTCTTTTGAACGACTGTGCCTAATTCAGCTTGGGCTTGCTCTAGCTGACCATGCTTACATACAACAGTACCTACATCAACTATCTGACGGTCAGCAGGCAAACGCCAAGGTAGTTTCGCTAGTTCGTTACGTAAGGCATTCGGTCCTTCTGCAGCACCGAGTCTGCCATTATTTCGACGTACACCTTCTTCTGAAGAAAATCCGATGAGGGTACAAGTTTTATTGGTAGCGCTTTCTTTTAATTCGGAAAATTGGATGATTTGATGCATTCGGAATGCAGCTCTGTCAGTCTCGCTATCAGTACGACCTGACCAGTATTTTTCATTTGATGGAATTAACAATATACTTCACCCTTTCCAACGTGATATTCTTACTATACTGGTTTGTACTTATTAATTCTAATACATGTTTTTCATATATTCATGCATGCAGGCTATAAGTGGAGGTGAGATGAATGGAATTCAAGCAATTGCAGTATTTTGTCATGGTGGTGCAGCAATCCAGCTTTTCTGAAGCAGCTAAAAAACTTCATCTTTCGCAGCCTTCGCTCAGCAAAGCGATCAAGAACTTGGAGGTAGAAGTCGGATTTCAGTTACTCGAACGAACGACGAAACGTGTCCAACTAACGGAATCGGGTAGCGTAATTTATGAGCGTGCATTGCAAATTCTTCATGAGGCAGATATTTTACAACAAGAGATTAAAGAAGTGAAGTGGACAGGCAGTGGAAGTGTGCAGATCGGTATGATTGAATCCGTGAAGAATTGGCTTCCTTCTATATTACTTGCATATCGTCAGGAGTTTCCATCGATGCATGTGAAGTTAATAGAAGTATTAGGCCGTGGGGATGTTGAGCGAGCGCTCCGTCAGTACGCTGTCCATGTCTGTTTAACCAATCAATTTATAGCAGCTTCGGATATTGTCTCGATACCTTTGTATCAAGAGCAATTAGCAGTTGTCATGCATCCTGAACATCGTCTGGCGGGCAAGAATTCCATTACGCTAGCCGACTTAGAAGATGAGGCATTCATTGTCACGAGTGTTGGGTTGCAAACGAGACAGGATATTTTTGCTGCGTTTGCCGAGGAAGGAGTGCGAATGAATATATGTTACGAAGTAGAGCGTTTTGAAACAATTGTAGAACTTGTGCGGGAGAATATTGGGATTTCGATTATTCCACAAAAGTATTTTGCGCACGGGCCTGACCCAACCATTGTCATTAAAACAACGGATTCAAAGACGTTGACCCGAACTGTGTATCTAACTTATTTGGAAAAGCGTTATATGCCACCAGCTATTGAAGTGTTGATCGATAGTATGCAAATGCGGCGTGACCTCTCTGTGGAGTCGAAAGAGGGAGGCGAACTGGATGAATAAATTTTCATTCGGCATTTTAGTTGTCGTTACGACCGCTTTAATGGGCTCGTCATTCGCTATTGGGAAAATTGGATTGGAATACTCTTCACCGTTATTGCTAGTGGCAATGCGGTTTTCGATTGCAGGCGTTATCATGGCAGTGGTGGTAAAGATATTAAAAAAGCCACATCCGAAAACGTTTGGAGAGTGGAAGTGGCTTGTGCTGATTGGTTCATTGCAGACAGCTGCGGTCATGGGATGTATATTTATGGCGCTTCGTACGATCACGTCAGGCGAAACATCTATTTTAACGTTTACGAACCCGTTGCTTGTCGTTGTCATCGGGACGCTTGTATTGAAAATTCATTACGGCTGGCAACAATGGGTTGGCGTTATTTGTGGTTTGTTTGGGGTATTCATTACAATGGGCGGTCATTTAGACTTGAAGATTGGTACGGTGTTAGGATTTTTATCTGCAGTAGCGTGGGCTTGTGCGACGTTGCTCGTCAAAGTACATGGCCATCGTTTTGATACATGGGTGATGACTGCATATCAAATGCTATTTGGCGGATTGATCCTATTTATGGCGAGTTATGCAATTGAAGAACCGTTTTTCATAGCGAATCCATTGTCTTTGGCGATATTAGGGTGGCTTGCAATTGCCGCATCGATTATACAGTTTTCTATTTGGTTTTATTTATTGCAGACAGGAAATCCCGAGAGAACGAGTGCGTTTCTATTTTTGGCACCATTCTTCGGGACATTGTCAGGATGGATTCTGTTGGATGAGAAGTTATCCATGTCATTGATTTTAGGAGGCATGCTCATCAGTTTGGGAATATTCCTCGTGAACTGGCGTAGCAAACGAGAGCTTAGAAGAGGGCTAGTTGACTTGCCATAGACGGCAATAGGCTTTGAGTTCGCTGAGGAATGCTTGTACTTCATTGGTCTTAGAGCGGGTTCCTGTATAAAAAGCACGTTTGATTGGCGCAACTTTATAATCGAGTACGGTTAGATCGCCTTTTGCGAGCTCTTGTTTGCAACTGTGGCGCGACATAATAGCGATGCCTAGACCACTAAGAACGGCTTGTTTGATACTTTCCGGCGAGCTCATAATAGTAGGCTGTACTTGTACTCCATACTGTTTAAGCGATTGATCAATTAATAGACGACTAGGACTTTCCGTATCAGGTAAAATCCAATGTGTATTTTGCAAATCTAGGATGGACGAGCTTCTCTTACGTGCAAGTGGGTGTATAGCAGAAGAAAGAAGTACTAGTTCGTCTTGCATAAATGCTTCAGACGACGGTAGGTTGTCTAGTTCACTGCAACCAACGTCGACCTTATGACTTTTAAGTAATCGCACAATGTCAGAAGAAGGGGCAGTCGTTAGTTCGAGTCGCATGTCTGGATACTTCGCGTGTAGCCGAGTGAGTACGTCGGGTAAAATAGCTTGCGAAATTACTGGCGAAGCGCCAATACGTAAAGTCCCTTTTAGTGAGGTTGTTTGCGTTAAATCTATATTTGTATGATTAATCAAATCAATCATCTCCAATACACGTTTCTATAGTGAATGACCTGCGGCCGTTACTGGTTTTTATGTGAAAAAATAGCCTTGCATTAATCTGCAAGGCATCGAACGTACAATTATTGAACTGTGTAATTTTTGTGTGCAACGACAGTCATGTTGGAAGCTGCTCCAATATTTTCTGCGTCTTCTTCAGAAATCTTCACAATGACGGAGTTTTCGAGAATCTTGTGTATAGTTCCGGAAACTTCATGTTCATTACGGTTGAAAGATATGACTTCGTCTACATACCGTGATGCTACAAAATCAGAAACTGGACGATCTTTTCGTGGGAATGCCAATCGAATCAACTCCTTCAGTAGTATGGAATTTAGTCTGTCGTAATTTGTCATTAAAATCAGACGGAAAGTGCGTACAATAGCTTACTAGAACTAGTATAACACATTTCGGGAAATTATTCATCATACTAGAATTATGTCGAATGAGCAAGTTTTGCAAGGAAACAATTCTGGAAGTTGACTGGTCCTATTGTCAAAGATAGAATCGTACTGACGATATAAAAATCAATCGGTTGACATTATACCTCAGGGGGTATAATATAAAGCTAACAGTAAGGAGGTTGAGCGATATGGAATACGATGATAAAGTCAAAAATCGGTTAAAGCGTCTCGAGGGTCAAATCAAAGGTGTCTTGCGTATGATGGAAGAGGGCAAGGACTGTAAAGAAGTGATCACGCAATTATCAGCCAGTCGTTCTGCTATTGATCGTACAATTGGAGTAGTCGTGAGCTCGAATTTGATCGCTTGCATGGAAAATCTGGACGAGGCAGATGATCGTACGCATGAATCCATCATTAATGAAGCGGTAGATCTTCTAGTAAAGAGTCGATGAGCAACATCACTTGACTCTTTTTTTTATAACATATAATATACCCCTATGGGTATTTAACAAAGTAATTTTCAAATAGAAGGGGACGAGAACATGACGGAGCAAAAGAAAACAACGATTGTATTATTTAGTGGAGATTATGATAAGGCGATGGCGGCTTATATTATTGCGAACGGCGCAGCGGCGTATGATCATGAAGTAACGATTTTTCATACATTCTGGGGACTGAACGCATTGCGGAAAGACGAACCGATTAAAAGTAATAAAAGCTTCATTGAAAAGGCATTTGGGAAAATGATGCCACGTGGAGCAGACAAAATGGGGTTATCCCAAATGAACTTTGCAGGAATGGGTCCTAAGATGATCAAGCAAGTAATGAAAAAGCATAACGCGATGACATTACCACAACTGATCGATATGGCAATAGAGCAGGACGTGAGATTGATTGCCTGTACGATGACAATGGATTTGCTAGGACTTAATGAAGGAGAACTTCTACAAGAAGTCGAGTATGGCGGTGTAGCCGCTTACTTAGGAGAAGCGCAAGATGGTCAAGTGAACTTGTTTATTTAATTTTTTTGTGAAAATAGATACCCCAGGGTGTATAGGAGGAATACAATGATTCAGTCAGATAACGTGTTAGATGCAAAAGGCCTTGCTTGTCCGATGCCGATTGTGAAGACGAGAAAGATGATGAAAGAGATGGAAGATGGTCAAGTGCTCGAAGTCCAGTCGACAGATGCAGGTACTACTGCAGATTTACAGGCATGGGCGGAAAGTGTGGGGCATCAATACGTCGGTAATGTGAAAGAAGCCGATGTATGGAGCCACTTCGTACGAAAAGCAGGTCAGGAAGATCAGTCACAAAAAGAGTATCCAGTTACAGTCGACAATAGTCAGTTGATGGACCGGCTTCAAAATCCTGACGCTGTGTTACTAGATGTTCGTGAAGTAGCAGAATATGCATTCGCTCATATACCTGGAGCCCTATCTGTTCCTCTAGGCCAGTTGGATGAACGCATGCCGTATTTGAGTAAGGACAGCGAGATCTTTGTAGTATGTCGAACTGGTAATCGTAGTGACATGGCGTGTCGAAAACTAGTCGCAAATGGATTTGAGCGTGTCACGAATGTAATTCCTGGTATGTCGGAGTGGAATAGCGAGACGGAAAATTCAACGGGAGGTATGAATAAATGAGAACGATACAATCAAGTGAAGTAGCAAAACGCGTCATTGCGAAGGAATCATTATTCATTTTGGATGTGCGAAATGAAGGTGCATTTGAAGATTGGAAAATCGAAGGCGAGCAAGTGCGCCATTTGAATGTACCGTACTTTGATTTATTGGATGGCATTGAAGAAATTGAAGATCAATTGCCAAAAGATGAAGAAATCCTAGTTGTTTGTGCAAAAGAAGGTTCGTCCATCATGGTGGCGGAAATCCTGGAAGAAGCAGGCTTCCCAGTAGGTTACCTTTCAGGTGGAATGAAAGCTTGGAGCGAGTATCTTGAGCCAGTGAAAATTGCCGATTTGAAATCGGGTGGCGAGCTCTATCAATTCGTCCGTCTTGGTAAAGGATGTCTTTCCTACATGGTCTTGTCTGGTGGGGAAGCGGCAATCATTGATGCAACACGTATGACGGATGTGTACTTGGATTTTGCTACGCAGCGCGGTATCAAGATCACAAACGTACTTGATACGCACTTGCACGCTGATCATATTTCGGGTGGTCGTCAGATTGCAAAAGCCACGGGTGCAACGTATTGGCTGCCTCCGAAAGATGCAGAAGAGGCAGTATTTGAATATGCAGCGTTAGAAGGTGATACATTCATTCAGATAGGTGAAACCAAAATTGATATTCAAGCACTTTATTCGCCAGGACACACAATTGGTTCGACTTCATTTATCGTCGATGACAGCTATTTGATGACAGGCGATATTCTGTTCATTGATTCGATCGGACGTCCAGATTTAGCTGGTTTAGCGGAAGATTGGGTAGGTGATTTACGTGAGTCTTTGTATAGTCGCTATAAAAAATTATCTGAGGACTTAATAGTCTTACCTGCACACTTCATGATTATAGATGAGTTGAATGAAGATGGTAGCGTGGCGGAGAAGCTTAGCGTATTGTATGAAAAAAATCATGGCTTGAATATTCAGGATGAAAAAGAGTTTAGAGAATTAGTCACGGGTAACTTGCCTCCGCAGCCTAATGCGTATCAAGAAATTCGTCAGATGAATATGGGGAAAATTGAGCCTGATGAAGAAACGCAACGCGAGATGGAGATTGGACCAAATCGCTGTGCAGTTCGGTAAGTATGTAGTTTAATTTATAGTGAAAACAAAACAAAAAATAAAAAACATATTAAAAGGAGAAGATATATATGAGTACAACAACATTTTTAGACGCAAAAGGCCTGGCATGTCCAATGCCGATCGTACGTGCAAAGAAAGCAATGAAGGATTTGCAAGTAGGAGATATTCTTGAAATTCATACGACAGACAAAGGATCAGTATCCGATCTTACTGCATGGGCAGCTTCAGGCAATCATGAAATCAAAGATCAGCAACAAGAGTCCGATGTCTTTAAATTCTGGATCCAAAAAGGGTAAACTACGGATAGAGGGAATTGCTGTCTCCCTCTTTCATCAGGAAGAAGGGAGAACATCATGACCATTCCATTTATTATCACGATCTTCCTCATTGGATTCGTCGGCTCGTTCCTTTCCGGTATGATGGGAATTGGCGGCGCAATTGTTAAATATCCAATGTTGCTATTTATTCCTGCGCTACTGGGTTTTGCTGCATTTACACCACATGAAGTTTCTGGGATTACTGCAGTTGAAGTGTTCTTTGCATCACTTTCAGGAGTTTTAGCGTATAGAAAGAGTAATCTGATCTTGAAACCACTCGTTCTCTACATGGGAATCAGTGTATTAGTCGGTAGTGTGATCGGCGGTGCCGGTTCTAGTATGCTAACAGAAGCTACTGTCAACGTCGTCTATGGTTTTCTAGCTGTTATGGCGGCAATTATGATGTTTATTCCGAAAAAAGGTCTCGACGATCAGCCGGTTGATGAGATTACATTCAATCGCTTCGTTGCTTCTAGTGCAGCCTTTATCGTCGGCTTGGCAGCTGGGATTGTCGGAGCTGGTGGTGCATTCATTTTGGTACCGATTATGCTCGTGATACTAAAAATTCCTACACGCGTTACGATCGCTACATCACTCGCGATTACGTTATTGTCATCAGTGGGCTCAGCATCAGGCAAGCTCTTAACAGGGCAAGTACCCTATGGACCAGCTCTCGTCATGATCGCCGCAAGCATCATCGCAGCTCCGATCGGTGTAAAAGTTAGCCGCAAAGTAAATACTAAAGTATTACAAAGCATTTTAGCCGCGCTAATCATAGCCTCCGCCGTGAAAATATGGTGGGACATATTCTAAATAAGCACAATCGCCAGTACATCGTTCACTGAACATGTCTCTGGCGATTTTTCAAATGGAGTCGCAAGTAAGAAACTTCATTAAACTCACTACGGTGCTTTCTTCACTCTTACTGTCAATTCATCATATTGAAAGTAATGCTAATTTCTAAACATTCTATTAAATCCTTGCAATAGACTAGGAATAGCCGTATACTATTTTTCAACGATGGAAAACGAATAGACACACTCTTATCAAGAGCGGCGGAGGGATTAGGCCCTGTGATGCCCGGCAACCGGCGGAAGCAAAGGTGCTACTTCCTACAAACTTTCGGTAGTTTGGAAGATAAGGGGGAATGAGCGAAAGCAGAGCCCTCTTCTTATTATGGAAGATGGGCTTTTTCTATATAAAAAGAGCGAATCACACGCCTACGTTTTCCTTGTCTAGTCCCAGAGAAAAGATATTCGGGGAGTTTCGGTGTTCCATCAATACATGAAAAAGGGGAATGGTTATGACGAATTTACAGCCAGAAACGATACTATTACACGGAGGGCAAAAACCGGATCCGGAAACAGGCTCACGGGCTTTACCGATTCATCGTACGACTTCTTATGTATTCAGAGACACGGAACACGCACAAAACCTATTTGGCTTAAAAGAAGCAGGTAATATTTATACAAGAATTACGAACCCGACAGTAGCAGTTTTCGAAGAACGTGTCGCACAGCTAGAAGGCGGAACAGCGGCAGTCGCGTTGGCTTCGGGAATGGCGGCCATCGCATTCTCTATTATGAATATTGCTGAAGCGGGCGATGAAATTGTTGCAGCAAGTAATCTTTACGGTGGTACATACAATTTATTCGCCGTAACATTACCGCGCTTCGGCATCAAAGTAAAGTTTGTGGATGCTTCGGATCCTAAGAACTTTGAAGCGGCCATTACAGATAAAACGAAAGCTTTGTTTGCAGAAACAATCGGTAACCCGAGTTTGCAAGTGCTTGACGTGGAAGCTGTTGCGAACATTGCACACGAAAATGGAATCCCATTGCTAGTAGACAACACATTCCCGTCTCCATATGGATCAAACCCCATCGAGTATGGTGCAGACGTAGTGATCCACTCAGCAACGAAATGGATTGGCGGACACGGTACGACTATCGGTGGTGTAGCAGTAGATGCAGGGACATTCGATTGGACACAAGGTAGATTCCCTGGCTTTACAGAGCCGGATGAATCGTATAATGGCTTACGTTACGGAATCGACACGGCAGCAGCGGCTTTCGCAACGAAATTGCGCGTGCAATTGCTAAGAGACTTCGGCCCATGCTTGTCGCCGGACAGTGCGTTCAACTTGTTGCAAGGTTTAGAGACACTTCATTTACGCGTGCCTCGCCACAATGAAAACGCGCAAAAGGTTGCGGCCTTCCTGCAAGAACATCCAGCTGTCGAATGGGTAACCTATACAGGTCTAGAAGATCATCCAACGGCGGAATTGGCCAATAAACATTTGAAAAACGGGTATGGATCAATAATCGTATTCGGTATCAAAGGTGGACGCGATGCAGGAAGACAAGTCATCGACAATGTAGAAATCTGGTCTCATGTAGCGAACGTGGGAGATGCAAAATCATTAATCATTCATCCGGCTTCTACTACTCACCAGCAGTTGTCCGTAGAAGACTTGAAGAATTCAGGCGTTAGCGAGGAGTTAATCCGCTTGTCTGTAGGGTTAGAGTCAGTAGACGATATTATCGCAGATTTGAAACAAGCAATCGAAAAAGCCTCGAACTAATAAAAAAATGAACACTACGCATGTGCGCAGTGTTCATTTTTTATTTTCGTTTTACTTTTTTTCGCTCTTCTTTTAAAGATTTGAATAGCGAGACGACCATCATGATCAGTATGATGGAGAATGGTAAGGCTGCTATGATGATGACGTTTTGAAGTGCATCCAAACCACCAACATATAATAGAATAATCGCGATGGAAGACTGAATGACACCCCAGACAACTTTTAAGTTATTAGGTGGAGTCAATGAACCATATGAAGACTGCATGCCGAGTACAAATGTAGCTGAATCCGCTGATGTAATGAAGAATGATGTAATCAGCAAAATAGCGACAACTGAAATGACGAATGACCAAGGCAATCCACTGAACATCTCAAAAATCGTCAACTCTGTTGCAGTTGAGGCTAGATCGATAATGCCTGCCTTTTGTGTTTCAATAGCTGTCGTACCAAATGCTGAGAACCAAATGGCACTCAATAAAGTCGGTACTACAAGCACACCGATCATGAATTCACGAATTGTTCTACCTTTTGAAACACGGGCAATGAACATGCCGACAAATGGTGACCACGCTATCCACCAAGACCAGTAGAATAGTGTCCAGTCATTCAACCATGAACGATTTTCAGGTGTAAGTGGTGCTGTACGGAAACTCATACGAATGAGGTGCTCTAAATATCCACCGATAGAATCAGTGAACATATTGAAGATCAGCAAAGTTGGACCGAGTGCAATGATAAAGACCAACAGTGTAAGAGCTAATACCATATTTGTATTTGATAAAATACGAATGCCTTTTCCAAGACCGCTCCAAGCGGATATTAGGAATAATACAGTCACGACCCCAATAATAATAAATTGAGACCAGAAACCGATCGGTACACCGAATAAGTAATTCAAACCTGCGTTGATCTGGACTGCTCCAAATCCAAGTGATGTTGCGACGCCGAAGACAGTAGCGAAAACTGCAAAGACATCAATGACGGTTCCGAGTTTACCTTCTACACGATTACCGAAAATCGGACGAAGTGTAGCAGAAATCAATCCAGGCTGACCTTTGCGGAACTGGAAGTAAGCTAGTGCTAAAGCGGTCATACCGTATATGGCCCATGCGTGGAAGCCCCAATGGAAAAATGTTGAACGCATCGCTTCTTTATACGCTTCTTTCGTTTCAGTAGGTGCAGTAGCTGAACTTACTGCATAATGTGAAAGAGGTTCTGCAGCTCCATAGAACACGAGTCCAATTCCCATACCGGCGGAAAATAGCATCGCAAGCCAAGAGAACATAGAAAACTGCGGTCTATCACTGTCTTTCCCCAATCGAATCCTGCCGAGTGGACTGAATATCAAATAAACTGAGATGAAGAATAACATAGAAACTGTCAGTAAGTAATACCAGCCGAATGAATCAGAAATGAAGTTCCTTATAACGAGCGTGACAGCCTCAAAGTGATCGGGAGCAATTACACCATAACCGACAGCCAATACGACCGCTGCTAACGTAATATAAAATGTTGACGATACTTTTTTCATAGGTCCTCCTTTTGAATGTGGTTTGTGAAATGAGCTAAGTATATAATCGAAAAAGCACAATAAAATTGCACACATACACTTGACAATACCCATTTAGTCGCCCGTATAAACGCTAAATAAAAGGCGGTTTGTTGACAAAGTCATTACTAGTGAAAATAAAAAAGACGAGAAAAATTCCTTCTCGTCCAATATGTAAGTTGGTTCTGTAGTGCAATTCATTTACTTGCCCATAGTCATTAGCTTGTGCTTGTGCCAGTATACATGAAAGTTGAGGGTGATTTCCAGCTAGAAGAACAATTTCCTTTCATACATCAAGAACCATAGCCGTGTTATACTATAGAAACAAATGAAATGAGGAGGGGATTTTCGTGCAATATTCACAACCTAAGATGCTTCAGCTCGTAAAGCATAGCCCAGAGTTAAACAGGCGATTGAAAGAGATTATGAAAGAGCATGAGCTAGAGAAAAGCTTTGCACTGAAAGCACTTTATCATGCAGAAGTGAAAGACGGCGGAGTCTATCAGCGGGATTATCAGGAGCTGTAAGCATTCACTCACTTATATAGCACGTGATGAAATAAATAATATTCACGAAAAGACCGATGAGAGATTCTTTCATCGGTCTTTTATACTATTCTTTTGAAATAATAAAAAGTAGCAGGTGAGCATGTGATATACTAATGTAAAATTGAATAGAATATTTTGGTTCTTTACATTATTGTAAAGATGAAAAGGAAACAGGTGAGAATCCTGTACGGTCCGGCCACTGTAAATGGGAAATATCTTCAAAACACCACTGGTGAAATACTGGGAAGGTTGAAGATGTGATGATCCATAAGTCAGGAGACTTGCCAAAATACCATGCGTTACGCCTCCCAGGAAGAGGTATGCATAGTGTATTGGATGTAATAAGTCATTAACTGAAGTCCGCTTATACATAGTGCCCTTGTCTCTTTCTGGAGGCAAGGGCTTTTATACGTTCAATTACCAAACTAGGATAAGGGGGAAATCATTTGTTTAAGCGTTATGTATCTATCATTGCAAGTGTTTTACTAGCAGTAACGATGCTGTTACCTGCAACGAGTTCAGTTGCTTTAGCGAATTCGGATGTTCAACAAAGTAATATAAGCCCGCAAGCCGCTATTTCTACACCTTCTACCGATTCGAAGCGCGTGTCTGAAGCGATTGAGAAAGTTACAAAATATGTACTTAGTAAACCAGTATCTAGTGACTGGGTAGCCGTAGGATTAGCAAAAGCAGGAGTAGCGGTTCCAGCAAGCTATAATGAAGCGTTCAATCAACATATACAAAATCAAATTGTAGGGCAAGCCCGACTGAAAATAACGGATGCAGAACGTCTGACTATAGCCGCTGTAGCGATCGGTAAAGATCCTACGAATACGAATGGTGTCAATTTACTTGATAAAATTTATAACAGTATTGATGTAGCAAATACAGATACAATGATACGCCAAGGGACAAATGGTTTAATCTATGCATTAATTGCACTCGATACAAAAAATTATGAGATTCCGAAAAAAGCACGTTGGAATCGAGAGAAAATAGTGGCTGAGCTATTGAGCTATCAGCGCGAAGATGGTGCGTGGAGTTTGTCTACGAGTAGTACAGGAACAGCGAGCTATGATATGACTGCGATGGCGCTTATTGGTTTAGCTCCATACACTGATCAACCAGTTGTAAAGAAAGCTGTTGATCGAGCGGTCAATTATCTATCTGTCAATCAAGGTCCAACTGGTGGATTCGACGAAGCGTTCGTTGGCGGTATTTCAAGCGAAGCGACATCGCAAGTTATCATCGGTCTAACTGCTAATCAAATTGATCCACGTATACCGATGTTCACGAAGAATGGTATCAACTTAATTGACCACCTGTTGAGTTTCCAAACATCTGACGGTGGCTTCCAGCATACAGCAGGAGATAGCCGTTCGAACGCAATGGCAACGGAGCAAGCATTGCAAGCTTTAGTGGCATTTGATTTGTTCACGAAAGGCAAAGGTATATTGTACAACTTCACGGAAGTACCTGTCGTTCCGTCGCCAAAGCCAGATCCTGAACCAACACCGGATCCGAAGCCAGATCCTGAACCAACACCGGATCCGAAGCCAGATCCAAAACCAGATCCAAATCCAAAACCGAATCCAACTCCAACTCCAACTCCACAGTTTACGGATATTCAAACACACTGGGCAAAGGATTATATTAATCAAGCAGTGGAGCTAGGAATTGCGAGTGGCTATAAAGATCATACGTTCAAGCCGAATCAATCACTGACACGTGCGCAAGCTGTATCTATTTTAGTTCGTGCATTGGATTTGGAAACGGACAAGAAAGCGCCATTCCCTGATATACAAAAGTATGCTTCAAGTACACAAGCAGAAATTGCAGCTGCGTACCATCATGGTTTGGTTAAGGGAAGAGACGGCAAATTTATGCCCGCACAAGAAGTAACGCGTGCACAGATGGCGCTTATGTTATACCGTGCGTATGAAGTGAAGAATGGCGAAGTGTATAAGTTCGAAAAAATGGCGCCTTTCCGTGATATTCGTTCATACAATATGGAAGCTGTAAAAGCGATGAGCATGCTATATGATTTGAAGATGGCAAAAGGAGAGAATGGCAACTTTATGCCGAGTAACTCTACGTCTCGTGCACATGCTATGAAAATGTTAATAGAGTTTTTGAATACAAAATGATCACACAATCTTGCACCCGCGTGGTGCAAGATTGTCTGTCTTTAACGTGTAGTATTTTAAGGGAGTAGAGAGGGGAAGGGTTATGGGCAATGGAATACAGGCAATTCACCCTTTCGTGATGTTTTTTTATTATAGTTGCCTTGGCTTTTTTGCAATGTTCTTCAATCATCCGATCTTTTTACTAGCCGGCTGCCTGGCATTAATTGGGGTCAATTTATCACATGACGGTGGACAAGCGATGAAGCAGTGGACGCCGTTGATGATGACTATGACTGTGCTAATTATTGTGATCAATCCATTGATTAATTCAAGGGGAACGCATGTGTGGTTTGATCTCTTTGGAAAACAAGTGACACTAGAAGCGATGCTCTATGGTGTCGTGACGGCAATGTCGTTGTTGATGATTCTTCTACTATTCGTTTCATTAAATATCGTCCTGAACGGTAATAAATTATTATATATTTTCGCTAGAATCCTACCGAGGACTGCATTTCTAATTATGATGTCCATCCGTTTTGTGCCATTGCTAAAAAGGCGGTTGACCGAAATCCAGGATGTTCAGCGTCTGAAGGGCATGACGATGACACAAGGAACATTGCGTGAGCGTGCGAAGAGCGGGATGTCGATGTTACAAATTCTGCTATCGTGGTCATTGGAAGAAGCTGTGGAGACGGCGGATTCTATGAAAGCGCGAGGGTATGGTTCTGGTACAAGACGTCCGTATATTCCGTATCGCATGACGAAGTCGGATAAACGTTGGATGAGTTATTTACTCGTAGCATTCGTCATATGCGGCACGGGTGGATTGTTGGGCTATGGAAAGATCATTATTTATCCGGAACTTGGTACATTGCATCTATCATTGCTTGATTGGGTTGTATTCACTTGCGGCATGGCTATCGCGCTGTTTCCGGTATTTGTAGAAGGGAGAGAACAACTGAAATGGAATTATTCAATTTGAATCACGTCTCGTTTTCTTTTCCAAACACAGATCAGCATGTGCTAAAGGACATTTCACTTTCCGTCAATGAAGGCGAGTTCCTTGTCATTGGAGGCGCAAGCGGTAGTGGTAAAACGACTTTATTGAAATTATTGAAGAGGGAATTGATGCCGACAGGAAAACTTGAAGGAGAAATTCTCTATAAGGGTAAGTTGATCAATGAGTGGGGAGAGCGGCAGATGGTCGAGCAAGTCGGCTATGTGTTCCAAGATCCAGACAATCAAATCGTCATGGATGAAGTGATGCAAGAGATCGTTTTCGGGCTGGAGAACTTAGGTTACTCTACTTTTGAAATGCGTAAACGGGTAGCGGAAATGGTTCACTTTTTCGGAGTAGAGGACTTGCTGAGCGCAAAGCCTTCCGAGTTGTCAGGTGGACAAAAGCAGTTATTGAATCTACTGTCGGTACTACTTATGAAACCGCGTGTGCTATTGCTTGATGAACCGACATCACAACTCGATCCGGTAGCGGCAAAAGAGTTAATACTGATGCTTGAGCGTCTGAATAAAGAAACGGGCATGACGATTGTATTGGTCGAACACCGTTTGGAAGAATTGTATGCAGTGGCGGACCGGGTCGTACTGATGGAATCAGGTGAAGTTCGGTACGAGGGAGACAGTCGTCAAGTTATTGGAGAGTTATATGCGGATTGCGCTACACAGTTCTTTCCATACTTACCTACATTCGCACGGCTCTATATGGAATTTGAAGAGACACCTATCATTTCGGCAATTCCTTTGACTGTGAAAGAATGTAAACAGTGGATCGGTCGTGAAGAGCATGAAATAGTGCCTGTAGAGGCGCAATCAAATCAATTGAAAGAGCAATGGGTACTCGAGATGGATGATGTGTTTTTCCAGTATCAAAAGAAAGCACCATTCGTCTTGAAAAGTTTTACGTTACGGATTCCGAAAGGTCAGTTTTTTGCAATGGTTGGTGGAAATGGCAGTGGGAAGACAACTGCTTTACGCGCAAGTCTCGGCAGTATAAAACCGCAACGTGGCAAAGTCCGTTTGAATGGGCAGGATATGAAGAAAATGAAGGATTCTGAGTGGCTTGGAAAAATTGCCTATTTGCCACAAAATCCGCGAACGTATTTTGTCCAGCAAACGATTGAAGAAGAAATGCAAAGTATTGGTGGGCGTTTGAAACTACCCGATGTAACGGAACGGATGCATCATTTACTTGAAGCGTTTGGTATTTCCCATTTACGTACGCGTCATCCGTATGATTGCTCAGGTGGAGAAGTCCAGAAAGCGGCACTTGCTTGTATTTTGTTAGGTGAACCCGAGATGTTGTTTATCGATGAACCGACGAAGGGAATGGATCCCGTTTCCAAGAAGCATTTAGGTGAGTTATTGTATAGTTTGCAGCAAGACGGGCTGACCATTTTTATGGTGACGCATGACATCGGCTTTGCGGCGAGTTATGCAGAACGGTGTGCGATGATGTTTGACGGAGAAATCGCGGCGGATGGTACACCGGATGAATTATTCAAAGGCAATTATTTCTACACGACGGCGATTAATCGTGCGACGCGGGAAACAAAACAGCCTGAAGTTTTGACGTATGAGGAGGCTGTAGCGACATGGGCCGTTCGCGAAAGTATTTACTGATTGTTTCATTCGTATTATTATCCTTGCTTGTCGTTTCCATCGTGTTCTTTCATTATAGAGCGTATTTGTTACTTAGCATGATCATGATCGCGGCCATTATGATTCCATTTTTTGCACGCTTTGAGTGGCGGGATGTAGGGGGAAGAGAGGTCGTCTTGCTGGCGATGCTTGCAGCGATTGCGGCAGTTGGGCGTGTTCCATTCGCTGGACTTCCGAGTATTCAGCCGACTTCGTTCATCATCATTATGGCGGGGTTAGTATTTGGTGCGGAGTCGGGCTTCATCGTTGGAGCGGTCGCGGCGATTGTCTCGAACTTCTTTCTCGGTCAAGGGCCTTGGACACCATGGCAAATGTATGCGTGGGGCATGATGGGAATGACTGCGGGACTATTGCGTAATACCGCGTTTATGAAGACATTGTGGGGAAAATGTACATTTGGTTTCGTCTGGGGCTATATATTCGGCTGGTTCATGAATACATGGGTAATCGTAGGGAATATCGAGGCATTGTCTTGGAAATACGTTGCGGGGATTTTTGCATCGAGTATCTACTTTGACCTCGCACATGCCTTATCCAATGTGTTTTTCATTGTCGTATTTGGAGCTAGTTGGATGAAAATCTTACAGCGTATTCAGCGGAAGTATGGATTGCTGTATGAGCAGCTGGGATAACTAGAAGTCAAAACACACACAAAAAGAGTAGCCAAAATTGGCTGCTCTTTTTGTGTGTGATGAATGAAAAAGAATGATTGTATTCGATAACGATGCGTTCTCCTTCAAAATCATGAAGGATTAAACGGTTGATTACCTTCCGTCTGCTTATTCTTCTTTGAATTCGTTTTATTCTTTTTAGCCGCATCATTCTGTCCAATTACATCAAAATCGTCAGGACTCAGATCATAACCTGCGCCATACTCCTCGCGCATCTGCTCATTTTTCTTCTTGTTCTTCTTATTAGGCATATTCGCCACCTCCATTATAAGAGTGTGGCATTCTTATTGAAGATTATACATCAGCTATGAGCGGTTGTGACGGTGCATAGAGCGGCTGGATGTGTTCTATGAGCGCTTGTGTGGCATGATAGAGCGCTTGGCCGTGTTCTATGAGCACTTGTGGATTTTTAAGAGCGGTTAAGGCAGTTTAATGAGCGCAAAAGAATTTATTCGAAAACATCTTAAGATTTTCTTCATATTTATCCTCAGTCTTTATTAAGAGTGTGGTGGTAGAATGAAGTTATTAGTGAGACGGGGTGACGTACATGGCAGACTTTACAGTGCTTGTGGCGGATGACGATAAAGAAATTCGCGAGGGAATTGAAATTTATTTGAAAAATGAAGGATATCGTGTACTGAAGGCGAAAGATGGTCAAGAAGCGTTAGAGTTGCTGGCGTTGAATGAAATCCATTTATTGATTTTAGATATTATGATGCCGAATATGGATGGGATCACGGCAACATTCAAGATACGGGAAGTGCAAAATATCCCGATTATTATGTTGAGTGCGAAAGTGGAAGACACGGATAAAATCCACGGCTTGTCAGTGGGGGCGGACGACTATGTCACGAAGCCATTCCATCCGCTTGAGTTGATGGCTCGTGTGAAGTCGCAACTTCGCCGGTATGTGCAGTTAGGGACGTATGAAGGGCAAAAAGTCATTGAAGTAAATGGTCTTGTTTTAAATGAAGAGGAGAAAGTGCTGACGGTGGAAGGGACGCCCGTTCGCCTAACTCCAATTGAATTTAAAATAACGGAACTACTGATGAAACATCCAGGTCGCGTATTTTCAATCAATGAAATATATGAACGCGTGTGGAATGAACAAGCATATAACGCAGAAAATATCGTAGCGGTGCATATACGAAAAATTCGAGAGAAAATCGAAGCGGATCCGAAAAATCCGCGATATGTGAAGGTGGTGTGGGGCGTTGGTTATAAAATTGAAAAATAGAAACGGCTTAGTTGGGTCACTTATTGCTATTGCGTTAGCTCTCGGAAGTCTCATGTACTGCGCTTCTTTTACGGTTGATATCTTCCTAGACGGCTGGGAACGATTAAGCTTGGCAACTCATTACTTTGGTCGAATTATTAGAGGAGGAACCGTATGATGAACAAAAATATAAAATTGGCCATCTGGTCCGCACTCGTGACACTTGTATTGATCGCGTTGCCGTCCATCATTCATTATGCACCACAGCTTGTTGGCAAATCGTTTACCGACCAAGAAGATTTTACCTATAGAATGGAACAAGAATATGATAATCTGTCGGCTACCGTACTGAATCCAGTCGACTTGAAAAAAGCAGAAAAGGAATTAACGGTTTCGCTGGATGAAATTACAGAATACCGACAACGATACGGTACGCTGTCTGAACAGCTTGATAATATCCAGCAACAATATGCAGAACGAATTGCGGATGCGAAACGCGAGGAAAATGAAACTGTACTATTGGCTCTAGTTAAAGAGCGGAATACGAAACTAGAAGATATTAAAAAGAATTTTGAAAGCGATAATTATGTAGAAGACAAAATCCGCTCGGAAAAGGCAAAAGCTTTAGCTAGTCAGATTAGGGAGACGGAAAATAATCGGCAAACGAATATTCCGATTGCCTATGATCTCGTGAATGTTGAAACGGGTGAGCGATTTACGCGTGGAGATGTCGAGGTCACGTCACTCTTCCAACAACAATTTACAGATGCTACAGGATATTTCAAGGCGAACTCGGCTGTGTATGACAATGGGTACTCTGACTATTCAATGGAACAAGGATCGATGTTCACAGATGACGATGTGGAAGGCATTAGCAACCCTCCGCAATATTTTGAGGGTACGGTTATTATTCCCTCAGATGCTACGGTGTTAAACGATATGGCCAAGGAAAATGATCAATTCATCCGTGGGAAGTATATGGTATATGGATTGTGGGTTCTCGGTGTGCTTGCGCTTGTGGCGTTGTTTACAATTATGAAGTTCCAGAAAGAATGGGTGCTTCAGCCAAGATTTGCTGCTACGTATTCACGCTGGAAAATAGATGTGAAAGTAGCTCTTTTGCTACTAACCGCATTTATTCTAACTCTTTATTTGGAATCGACTATATTCAATGTCTTTAATCAGTTTATGTATCTAACCTTGGGGACTATCAGTAATATGGCGGTCAGTTTCTTGCTGATTGGTGTACTGTTTACCGCACTGTTGGCGTTTCAGGCTGTTCACTTATTTATGCTATACCGCGAACCTGGGCGGCTGATGAAGGATTGGCATGAAAGTTTTACGATGCAATTTATGCAAGATGTTAGAGACACATTCAATAATCGTACAATCGGTGTACAGTTATCGTTGTTGCTCATGATCTTTTTCCTTGCCGGTGTAGGCTTGGTGGGTGGATTCATGCAACCGGAGCTTCTTGTAATTTACGCTTTCTGTGTATTATTTGTCTTGCTACCCGCATTATTCATTTACGTGAAAAAAACAGCTTATTTGAATCGTATATTGGCTGCAACGAACGATATGGCGGCTGGTCATCTGACGCAGGCGATACCGGTGAAAGGGAAATCACAGCTTGCAAAACATGCAGCGAATTTGAATAATCTTCGCGAAGGGGTTCGTGTATCAATCAATGAACAAGCGAAAAGTGAACGGTTGAAAACAGAGTTGATCACGAATGTTAGCCATGACTTACGGACACCGCTCACTTCCATTATTACGTATACAGATTTATTGAAAGATGAGTCGTTAACTGCGGAAGAACGTGCGAAATACGTTGGCATTTTAGATCAGAAATCACAGCGCTTGAAAACGCTTATTGAAGATTTATTCGAAGTGTCAAAAATGGCAAGTGGCAATTTAGAAATGGTGAAGCGGCGTGTGGATTTAAATCAATTGATCCAACAAGCGTTGGCAGAACATGCGGAACAATTCGTTGAGCAAGACTTGCATGTTCGAACTACTTTACCTGAAGAACCAGTCTTTGCGATGGTAGATGGACAAAAGTGGTGGAGAGTACTTGATAACCTGCTCATCAATATCTTGAAATATTCATTGCCTGGTACGAGAGTATACGTCAATCTTCAGCAAGTGGGATCGACTGCGCGTATCGTGTTGAAAAATGTGGCGAGATATGAACTTGGCGATACTACGGATGAGTTATTTGAACGCTTTAAGCGCGGTGATGCATCCAGACAGACGGAAGGTTCCGGTTTAGGATTGGCTATTGCTCAATCTATTGTCGAGCTACATGGCGGCCGTATGGAAGTGGATGTCGATGGAGATTTATTCAAAGTGACGATTGATGTCGTAGGTGGGTAAATTAGCACGGAGTAAGATGGGATAAAATTCCTGTCTTACTCTTTTTTGAATTTTAAAAAGGAATTAGTTTAGTTTATGGCGAATACGGGTATGTATAGAGAGTGCGGTCTATAAATTATGGATTGCATGAAAGGGAGGAATGGTTATATGACAATCGTTGACGGAAAGTATCCAAACAAAAAAGATCTTACTCCGAAAGTGGAAGAAATCAATGAGGAACAGTGTGTGGTAGAAGGTGTAGTAGTACCAGATGAACTACCTCTTGCCGATCCAGCAGATTCTGATTCAAGTGTAGCATTTAGAGAAAATGCACAGGATGAAACGGGAGAACATAAACCCTCCGCTTACAGTCAAAATAAATCACCAAGCCAAAATTATCATGATCTAACACCCGGTGAAAAGTTCCCGTATGGAGATCAGGAAGAATATAATCGTAAATACAACCACGAAGCGCATGACCAGTGGAATGAGCATAAGAACATCAAAAAGCAAGAAGATCCATCGTAAAGTCAGCCTGCCTAAGAGCAAGGCTGTTTTTAGATTAGATGAAAGGGTGGAATGAATGGGGGCATTGCAACAGTTTTCAATGGCTAGAGGTTATACGTTAGGCCTCATTAAGCGAGCAGATGAACATGCGTGGGACGTTCAACCTGAAGGCTTTTCTAATACCATCCGATGGAATGTAGGACATATTTATTCTTTGACTGAAGATCTTCTTTACCGTGCAATAAATGACTACCCAGTCGACAAGTTGGAATGGGCAGAATTCTTTGCGCCAGGAACGAGTCCATCTACTTGGCCAAGCACACCTCCAGCGAAAGAGGAGCTATTCGCTGCGATGAAAGACCAAGGCAAGCGTATTTCGCAACTGACCGAACAACAGTTGGTGCATCCATTAAGTACACCCATTTCCATTGGAAAGTTCATTACGATGGAAACTGCGGAAGAAGTTCTACAGTTTCTGACATGGCATGAAGGTATGCATGCTGGTTTGATAGATGGTCTACTTATGGTAATTAAATAAATTCGAATATAGCTGTTCAGGAGATCATAATGGATTTCTTGAGCAGCTTTTTTGTGTTGGAGTTGGGATGTATTCAGTTGGTAAGTAAGGAATGGTATAGGGCGGTTCCGGATAGTTGTTTTTAATGGAATTCATACTTAAGTGATTGTGGATTACGTTTCTGTTAAGAGTGTGTAATAAGCGGCTTTGGGTTGTGGTTCTTGCGCGTGCATTTTCTGTTTCTAGTTTGTTCAGGAGGTTGTGTTTTAGCTGCCTATGTAAGTGGCGAGTCCATTGCCCTCACTCCGGCGCTGGTGGATGGCTTTCGCGAGGAGCCATAGACAGGAAGGTCGCCTGTCTTTGTCTCCTCGCTACGCCTACCACAGCAGGCGCCTTCGTTAGATTGGGTGTAGGGCAGTTCGTGTAGTGGTTTTTACTCGTTGAAGTGCTGTTGGATTACGTTTCTGTTAAGAGTGCGTAATAAGCGGCTTTTGGTTGTGGTTCTTGCACGTGCATTTTCTTTTTCTTGTTTGATCAGGAGGTTGTTGTTTAGCTGCCTATGCAAGTGGTGAATTCATTGTTCCCACTACGGCGCTGGTGGATGGCTTTCGCGAGGAGACAGAGACAGGAAGTTCGCCTGTCTTTGTCTCCTCGCTACGCCTACCACAGCAGTCGCCTTCGTTGGATTGGGTGTAAGGCAGTTCATATACTTCTTTTTCAAAAGCACAAAATGAGGATTACCGAGTCGCAGCTCTTCTTCCTATTTAGAACCACAACCGAAATAAAAACCACTCAGTAGCGCAGGCACAACTGCGGGGTAGGCCGTGGCCGGGAGACAACTGGCAGCACCACCGCCAGCTGACTCATGGCTGTAGGCAATCCCCCACGTGCCTGCGCGGGTCACGAAAACGAACACTCACTAATTTCCATCCCCAACAACCAGTCGAGCAACGCTCCTCAAGAAAATGACAAAGACCCGCAGCCGCCTAGTCTTTCTGCCAAACATGTTTTTAGGTTGGGTAAGATACGCATTTTATCATTTTACTAGCCTACTTATAACCCCAATCTAAATAATTTCCACTTAGCAGCGAAGGCGCAACTGGCAGCACCACCGCCAGCTGGCTCCTGGCTGTAGGCAATCCCCCACGTGCCTGCGCGGGTTCAGAAAGTGAACACTCACTAATTTCCATCCCCAAGAACCAGTCGAGCAACGCTCCCCCCAAGAAAGTGACAAAGGCCCGCAGCCGCATAGTCTTTCTGCCAAAACAGTTCCTAATATCTGTACCTACTCACACTCAGCCTTAAGTCTGAGTAAGAAATCCGCTACGAGACCGTCGGTGAAAACCGGAATTCATTATAAACTAAGGTTACAAATGAAGGGAGGACATCAACATGAAAAAACTTGGACTACTATTACTAGGAATTGTGGCAGGTTTAGCCCTAGCGCTAAACGTAGGCCCCATCATCGCTTTAGCAGTTACAGGTGCAATCGCGCTTGTCAGCTACCACTACTGGAGAAAAAGCCACTCGATGTTCGCGAAAGTATTTTGGATGACAATCTTGATCATCAGTGTAATCAGCTCGATTTCAAACATCGGTGCATTTATCGGGATCATCGCATTGATTGGAATCTATTATGTATATCGCAAATGGAACGACCGCAATGTAAATCCGAATGTTATATCCAATGACCCGTTCACAAACTTCGAACGTCAGTGGAATGAACTTACAAAATAAAAGGAGAGATGTAATATGAACGCATTTTGGCACAAATTGAGATATACGGTACAAGAGGATTTGAATAATTTGATGGATAAGCCACAGAAGAAGGAAAATCCACTTGAGTTACTGAATCAGTATTTCCTAGATGCGCAAAAGCAAACAGCGGAAATCGGTAAGTTGCTTGAACGTCAAGGAAGACTGAAAGAAGAATTGGAAAACGAATGTCAGGATGCGGATTTGATGGCGGTGAAACGTCGTCGTCAGCTAGAACTCGCTGAAGCGACAGGAGACGCAGAGTTGATTGCGTTCGCGCAAGAAGAAGTAGAGGCATATGAAGGACGAGTTGCCCGTTTGTCTGCGAGTATCCAAGACGCTACGCAAGAATTGCTGTCATTGGAACGAAAGTTTGAAGAGATGAAGCATCGCGTGAAGGATATGCGTGTTCGTCAGTTGCAATTGATGGGTAAAGAGAATGTGACGCGTGCGCAGGAAAAGATGGATCGATTCGTCAAGCCGGATCAGTCGTTTTCAACACTTGACGACTTGCATTCGTACATTGAAAACCTTGGCGGTGGAACGAGAACGACGCAATCGCACTCGTCAATGGAGCAGCGTTTAGATTCATTAGAGAAATCTAACGCAAAATCTCAAGATATTGTGTAAACTATAAGAGGAAGCATCGCGCTTCCTCTATCGAGAAGGGAGAGAATGGAATGGCTAAGAGGGATTCTACTAAAGTTTCGGTATACTTACTTGCTCTTTTGGCGATTGCTTTCGTCGAATCCATGTTGTTTTCAAATGGTAACTTCATCTTCCTCCTTCTCGGTTGGGGATTTCTCGATTATGGTTATCGAAAACGCGGAAAATGGACAGCAATCACAGGTATCGTCTTCATAGTGATCGCGCTTTTGACGTTATGGAGTGTACGGCTGCTGATTTTAGCAATTGTATTATATATTATAATGAAATTATGGAAAGGCACGCCGGCCAGTGAAGTATTTGGAGATTTGCAAAAGCCTCGGGTTAGACGGTCGCAAGGTATGTGGAGGAACCGCTTATTCTCGGTCCAATCCACGCCATTTGCGACGTATGAGTGGGAAGATATGCATATGCAAGGGTTCTTTGGTGATGTGCATGTCGATGTGACGGATACGGTATTGCCTAAAGGCGCTTCATTTATTTCGATTCGGCAAATCTTTGGTAAAGTGCGTATTGAACTGCCTTATGATATTCCGGTGCGAATTCATTATGCCACGCTTTATGGTGAAGCGAATATTTTAGGCAAGGCCTCACAGCAATTATTTAATGAAACGATACAAGAACATGATGGCTATGAAACGAAGCGATCGAATGATCCCGAGTTGATTATATCGGTGTTTACTTGGATTGGCGATGTGGAGGTGCGTAGAAAATGAAGGCAATCATTGGTCGCACCATTTTCTTAACGTTGACGTTTAGTACGATCGTCGCGGTCTTTTTCTATTTGTTCTTTGCTTTATCAATCGCTGGATATCAGAGGTTGCTACTCGATACGGAAGCTGCAGATATGCCGTTGCTTGTCTGGTTGTTCACAACGATTTTCATCATCAGCTTAGGAATTGCAAGCTGGATTAGCCTAAACAGTAGGACGAAAGAGAACATCATTATTGGGAAACTACAAGACTTGTATGCTAAACAGGAATTTACGACCTCAAATAAAATGAAAAAACAAACGAACCGTTCCATTGAACAGCTATATGAAGTACTCGAAGCCCAGCGAAATAGTTTACGTAAGATTACGGATGAGCGAGTCGAGACACAAGATAAAATTATTCAGGAACGGATCGTCCAAGAACGTCAAAGATTGGCGAGAGAACTGCATGATTCTGTGTCTCAACAATTGTTTGCGGCGTCTATGCTGTTGTCAGCACTTGCGGAACAGGCGGAAGAAGGTCCAATTCGTAAGCCGTTACTGCAAGTGGAGAGAATGGTTCAGCAGGCACAACTAGAAATGCGGGCGTTACTTCTTCATTTACGTCCGGCTGCACTGCATAACCAAACGCTTGCGAAAGGTCTCGAAGAGTTATTGAGTGAATTACAGGAAAAAGTGACGTTTGATATTACACATCGTTTAGAAGATATTGAGCTATCTAAAGGCGCGGAAGATCATTTGTTCCGGATTGCACAAGAAACGTTATCGAATACACTTCGTCATGCCAAGGCAACGGAAGTAGAAATTTTATTAATCGAACGAGATGGATTGGCGATTTTACGCGTGCAAGATAATGGCGTTGGATTTAAGCAAGATGACGGTAAAGGTGGATCATATGGTCTACAGAATGTGAAAGAACGTGCGATTGAGATTGGTGGGAGTTGTAAGATTGTCTCAGTACCGTCTCAAGGAACGATCGTAGAAGTAAAATTACCTATTTTGAAAGGGGAGCTGGCGGATGATTCGAGTGCTGTTGGTAGATGATCATGAAATGGTGCGCATTGGCGTATCGACGTATTTGCAAATGCAACCGGATATCGAAGTGATTGCGGAGGCAGAAAATGGTCAGATAGGCGTCGTGAAAGCACTGGATTTACGTCCGGATATTATTTTGATGGACATGGTCATGCCTATTATGAACGGCGCTGAGGCGACGGCTGCGATTATCGACAAATGGCCGGAAGCGAAAGTCATTATCGTCACTAGCTTCCTCGACGATGATAAATTATACCCCGCACTTGAAGCTGGGGCTGTCAGCTATATTTTGAAGACGTCCAATGCGAAGCGCGTGGCGGATGCGATAAGGGAAACGATGCAAGGGCAAACTGTGCTTGAGCCCGAAGTAACTTCTAAAATGATGACAAAAATGCGAGGTGGTCAGACGCATGCCTTGCATGAAGATTTAACCGATCGTGAGCTAGAAGTGTTATTATTATTAGCTAAGGGTAAATCCAATCAGGAAATTGCGGATGAACTATTCATTGCGTTAAAAACTGTTAAGACTCACGTCAGTAATCTATTATCCAAATTGGAAGTCCAAGACCGCACGCAGGCGGTTATTTATGCGTTTCAAAATAAATTAACGGATTAATAGTCTACAAGTAAAAGCTACGGCATATTAGTAGATCGACGATAAAACTGTGGATAAACAGCGATTTTAATTAGAATAGTCTGAAGTTACGAACTTTTCCACAATCTATCCACGTACTATGTGTATAAGTATTCAGTTATGTGCAAAAATAAAAAGTATGCACATGTGGATAAAAATATTCTGTCGGAAACTTATCCACTGTTTGTTACGTCATGGTAGACTGGATAAAAGAAAATAGAATAGCAGAAGGGTAGCCTTCGCGGAAAGAGAGTCATATGGAATTATTTGATTTAATTAAAGCGTTAATATTAGGGTTCGTAGAAGGAATGACGGAATTCGCGCCCGTTTCTTCGACAGGTCATTTGATTATTGTCGATGATATGTGGCTGAAGACGGAAGAATTCCTCGGGAAATATCCTGCAATAACATTTAAGATTGTCATTCAGCTCGGTTCGATTTTGGCTGTAGTCGTGGTCTTTTGGAAACGGTTATTTAGTTTAGTCGGTTTGTATAAAGTGGATAGCGAAGTCAAAATGAGCGAGCGTTTCAATTTGCTACACGTCATTGTTGGTATGTTGCCGGCTGTTATTTTCGGCTTTGCGTTGAAAGATTTGATTGATGATTATTTATTCGGTGTGGAAACAGTTATTTATGCGTTAGTAGCAGGTGCGTTGCTGATGATCGCGGCAGATAAGTTTGGACCGAAAAATCCACGCGTGCAGACGTTGGATCAGATTACATATAAACAGGCATTCACAGTTGGACTGGTTCAGTGTTTGTCGTTATGGCCAGGATTTTCACGTTCGGGTGCGACAATTTCCGGAGGTGTATTGTTCGGAATGAATCACCGGACGGCTGCTGATTTCACGTTCATCATGGCGGTTCCAATTATGATGGGCGCAAGTCTAGTGTCGGTGTTGAAGAACTGGGAGTATATGTCGATGGATGACATCGGGTTTTACGTGGTTGGTTTCTTAAGTGCGTTTGTGTTCGCACTAATTTCTATCCGTTTCTTCCTGAAGTTAATTTCAAAGGTCAAGTTAATGCCGTTTGCGATTTATCGTATTGTGCTGGCAGCGATCTTGGCAGTGATTGTATTTTTATAAGAAGTAAGGCGACCTTTGCAGTATTTGCGGAGGTCGTCTTTTTTTGTAGGATGAAATAGATAGGCTGGCGGGGATAGGGGAGGGGATTTGTGCTTCGGAGGGGACGCTTTCCTGCGGCCATGGCTTGAGCCTCCTCGTTCGCTTCCCTACCTGCGGGGTCTCAAGGCTCATGCTATTCCCGCGGGAGTCGCCCCTCCTACGCTCCAATCCCTGCAATATAAGTGGGTGATATTTATCAAAGTTCAATAAGGTCAGTGTTGTAATCATTTCTGTTTTTATCTTAGATAAGTTTAAGGAAAACAATAATTCACATTCTACTGCCAGTGAGTGTTCTAAATCCTTCTACTATAAAAGTAGGATGGAAGCGGAAGTTGGCGGCGACTCCCGATGGATCAGCCCGATCAGGTGAGACAAATAAGAGAGCATAGCGAACAGTTGGCTCACCGCGGGCCCATGGGAAAGCGTCCGCCAACTGGAGCTTCCATCCCCTCGTACTCTCAAACTTACTCACCAATCCTAAGTGCTCACCAATTTACTCTCCTGGTGTTAAAGCAGTGTATACTTCTTCCCAACTTCCGCAATTTCTACCGAACCACTAAACGTTTTTCCGGCTTCATTTAATATCTCATTTATATCACCATGATGTGGCAGATGGGTGAGGACGAGTTGTCCCACGTCTGCTTGCTGTGCCATGTTTCCTGTTTGGCTACCTGCCATATGACCTGGAGACTTACCAAGGTGCTCTTCGTATAGATTGGCCTCGCAAAATACGATATCTGCATGTCGTGAGAATGTCACAAGCTTGTCCGACCATTCCGTATCGGCCGTGAAAACAGCTGACTTGCCTTCTACTGTGAACTTCATTGCGAGACAGTAGACAGGATGGATGGTTGGACAAAACGTAACAGTGAACGGGCCAATTTGAACGGATTTATTTTCCCGAATTTCGATACCTCGTGTTTGCTCTTTATACGACAACTTCGCAAATTGTTCCTCGTCCTGCGCATGTCCATAAATCGGCAGTGGACGGGAAGGTTGTCCAAGGTAGTACTGAATCAACCGGCTATATTGCAGGCTTCCTATGTCTGCGATGTGATCAGCGTGATAATGGCTGATGACAACGGCGTCGAGTTGGTCGAGTTCGATGTAGTTTTGCAGGGAAGATAATACGCCACTGCCGCAGTCGAGTAGGCAATGGAATCCTTCGTGTTCAATGAGAAATGAAGAGGTGGCGCTGTTCGCTTTCGGATAGCCGCCCCAGATGCCTAAAGGGATGATGTTCATGAGAATTCCTCCTGTTTGGTTATTTTAGTACTTTCATTGTAAGTGAAGGGTGTGTAAATGTCGTGAAAGTAAGTGTTTTTTGAGGTGCGGATTCTAATCGCCACCTTTCACTTTTGTGTCATCTAGTTCCAGCGGCTAGGATCTCGGGTCATAAGTCGTGCTGGTCGGGAGGTAAAACGCGCCTCAAGTCCAGCCCGTCTTATGCCTGTCGATCCTGACGAGCCGCTTCCACTTTTGTGTCATCTAGTTCCAGGTGGCAGAGTCTCGGGACATAAGTCAAAGCTGCTGTGCGGCAAAAAGACGCCGCTTCGCATCTTCGTCTTATGCCTGTCGACTCTAATCGCCACCTTTCACTTTTGTGTCATCCATGCGATAATGGAGAAAATACACTTTGAGGATGACGATATGAGTAAATTAGTTGAAATACAGTTAAATGCACAGGGCACGGTGGCTTTGAAGAAGGGGTATCCTTTGATTTTGAAGGATGCTGTGATGAGTAGTGAGATTCAGACGAAGGAAGGTAGTTTGATTCGTTTGACGGATCGATACCATAAGTATTTGGCTACGGGTTATTATGGAATTCAAAATAAAGGAATCGGCTGGGTGCTGACTTCGAATGAAAAAGAAGAGATTGACTTTGATTTCTTTGATCAGAAAATGGCGACTGCTTTTGAGCGTCGTGACGCGTATATGAAAGATCCGAATACGACGGCTTTCCGTTTATTTAATGGAGAAGGCGACGGAATTGGTGGCGTGACGATCGATTATTTCGATGGCTATTATATGGTCAGCTGGTACAGTGAAGGCATTTATGCGTTCCGTCACCACGTCTATAACGTGTTGGATAAGCGTGGGGGTTACAAAGCGGTTTACGAGAAGAAGCGTTTTGATTCACAAGGGCATTATGTGGAACAGGACGATTTCGTTCAAGGAACACCTGGAGATTTCCCGATTATTGTCAAGGAAAATGGCATGAACTTTGCGATTGATTTGAATGATGGCGCCATGACAGGAGTTTTCCTTGATCAGCGCGATGTACGCGAAGCGATTCGTGACAATTATTCGGAAGGTCGCGAAGTGTTGAATACGTTCTCTTATACAGGGGCGTTTTCGGTTGCGGCGATTTTAGGTGGCGCGAAGAAAACGACGAATGTAGATTTGGCGAAGCGCAGTGTCGCGAAGACGATTGAGCAGTTTAGCGTAAATGGCATTGATTATGAGCAGCAGGATATTAAAGTAATGGACGTCTTTGACTATTTCCGTTATGCGAAGCGTCATGACATGAAATTTGGACTCGTTGTACTCGATCCGCCGAGCTTTGCGCGTTCGAAGAAGTATACATTTAGTACAGCGAAGGATTATCCTATGCTGATGAAAGAAGCGATTGCCGTTACGGAGAAGAACGGTATTATCGTGGCTTCTACTAATAACGCAAGCTTCAGTATGAAGAAGTTTAAAGGTTTCATTGAGCAAGCATTCAAAGAGACGGATATGCGCTATAAAGTATTGGAAGAATCCTCGTTACCAAGAGACTTCCGTACGCCACGGGACTATCCTGAATTTAATTATTTAAAAGTCGTGATTGTGCAGAAGTTACGTTAATTCGTCACAAAAACGTTGGGTGACAATGTCAATATTTCCTAGTACGATGGATCTAATGAAGTCGTGAAACGGGAGGATGACATATGAAACAACTACTTGCGCTGTTGGCTGTGGTGTCCGTCTTAGTACTAACTGGCTGTTCCAATGTGTATAGCCAGGAAGACGGCTACCGCATGGCAATCATCAATCAAGGATTTCCTGTTCCGAAAGAAGCGTATGAAGTGAAAGCTGAGGATTGCATAGGTGAGATTTCTAAATCGGCAAAGTATAAGCTAAAGGGAATCGGTGACGCGGAAGGCAATCCACCAGCTCATTATTTGCGAACGATCGAGGAATGGGGCTGGACTGAGATGGTGGAAGACCGCAGAGGATCCATCCATTTCTATGAGAAACAAGGCAAGATTATGTCGCTCAATATTAAAGAGAATGTCTTTGATGTATTTGAAATGACGAGCGCAAAGGAATCATAAGTAAGGTGGCGAGAGTATGGAGACGAAAAAACCGAAGCTAGACATAGAGAAACCTGCTGTTGCAAAAGCGTTCGATGTGTTGGTTATCGCTTTATTCGCTGCTTCTCTCGTCTATTTAGTGTTGCAGTGGAATCAATTGCCTGACCGTATTCCTGCGCATTTTGGTGCGGGCGGGGAAGTGGACCGTTATGGTTCAAGAATGGAATTACTGCTGTTGCCGATCATAGGTGTAGTCATGTGGGTTGGGATGTGGATGCTGGAGAAGTATCCGCATGCATATAACTACTTAAATTTGCGTCCTGATAACGTAGAAATCCAGTACCGCTATGGCGTGGTATTTATGAATGTCACTAAAAACATTTCGACACTATTATTTGTCTTTCTCATATGGCAGACAACCGATATCGCCTTGGCTCGAATCGAATCATTAAATATGCCGATTTTTATCACGATACTTGGGCTTTTATTCGGTTCGATGGGTGTTTATTTTTATAAAGTAATGAAATTGTAGAGAATAGCTGTATTGTATTCCTAAGGCTCTGCCAATAAATGAATCTATTGATCACCTCTTATCGTATACTCCTGATAAGAGGTGATTTTTTATGAAATGGAAACTGTTACTCGTCGCTTTACTAGCTTTCCTAGTTCTACCGACGACAGCTGGGGCTGTAGATTTCAGCATTTCGGATGTGAAAATCAACGCGCAGTTGGAACCGGATGGGACTGTTCAGGTTAAGGAGCAGCATACGTATGATTTCGACAGTGAATTTAACGGGATCATTCGAGAAATTCAACCGAAAAGAGGGGCTTCAATTAAAGACTTTACTGCCTTTGAAAAGGGTAAGGAGTTAGAAGTCGAAAAGCGTTATACTGAATATCGTGTACACCGCAAAGGAGACAGTGAAATCATGATCTTCGATTTGCAATACACCATTAGGAATGGAATGGAAAAATATAGTGATGGCGCGCAGTTTTACTGGCCGTTTTTTGACCGTCGTAATGAAACCGATTATCGCAATATGACGATTACAATTGTGCCTCCTAGCCGAGCGTCTGACGTGATGTACATTGGCTATGATAGTGCGGAAAATACAGGGAAAGTACAATCGGATGGAACGGTCATATTTTCATTAGGTGAAGTTCATGCAGGCGAAAATGGAGATATTCGTGTAGTTTATGAGTCGTCTTTATTTCCAGAAATGACTGCAGTAGATAGCGACATCCGTCCGACGTTGAAAAAAGATCAAGAAATGGCAGCTATGTTACGTCAGAAGTTCATTCAGAATCAAAAGATGATCGGCGTTGTGGGTGGTGTTAGTGCAGTGGCGGGTATTTTTGGAGTTGGTTTGATTGGATTTTTTGCGAATGCTAGAAGGAAAAGATATGTGAAGGAAGCATACTATCAAATGGAGTCGAATGGTTTCTACGTTCCAGCGAATGATATGAGCTTACCAGCAGTACTTCTTTTCAAGAATGGGGAGGCTTCCGTCGAGCTGATGTCCGCGGCGCTGCTTGATCTCGTTCGTAAAGGGAATGTGAAACAACTATCCGATGAAGAGTTTGAATTGGTTGACGCGAACGTTAAGTTAGAACATGAGAAGCAACTAATTCAGCTGTTATTTTTTCAAATTGGTCATGATAAAAAGTTTACATTGAACGAGTTGAAAAGTTACACAAAAGAAGAGAAGAATTATGAAGCGTTTGATAAGAAATTTGTCATGTGGAAAGATCTTGTAAAAGCAGAATTGAATGAACATAAAATGAAGGTCAAGACTACGAAAGAACGTGTAATACTAAGTTTAATCGGTGTACTTGGAATTGGGTTTGCCATCTCCTTTTTCTATTATGAGTTATATTTGCAGCTAGTTATAGTGGGGATTTTGACATTGGTTGCATTTGGATTCGCATTGTTTTATAGTCCATATAATTATGAAGGGACTTTGCGTAAACTCGAGTGGGAGCGAGTAGGTCAATGGATGAAGGAACTAGATGCGAAGAATTGGGAAGGGTTATCCATTGATGATCGTTTTTGTGTGTTGATTTACGGAGTGGGCGTGAAGCACCCTGAACTGGACGCGTATTATAAGGACTTCGTCAGCGCGCAGAAGCAGCTTGATCAAAATCGCGCTCGTCATGATGAAAGATACCCACATGATACGGGAGACACGCAGTACGGAAACTCCTACTACGGAGGTGCCGTCTACAACCCTGTATTCCTTGCAGGTTCATTCAACCAAGCGTCATCCAATGTATCGAACAATGCTCCAAGCAGTGATAGTAGCAGTGGAGGCGGAGGAACCGGTGGTGGTGGCGGAGGATCGGGTGCGTTTTAAAGTAAGTAAAAGGAGTGAACAGAGTGAGTAAAACAATAGTTTGGTTCCGAAAAGATCTGCGTTTGCATGATCATCCTGCATTGGTGGAGGCGGCAGCACATGGTGAAGTGTTGCCCGTTTTCATTTTGCCAGAAACGCTTCACGCAGCATCGGATTGGTGGTTACATCACAGCTTGCTGGAAATAATCGAGCGCTTTGCGGAGCAGCAAATCCAGTTCGTCGTCAGACAAGGACAACCTGTTGAACAGTTAATGAAGCTAATAGATGAAAGTGGAGCGGATCAGCTTGTTTTCAATGAATTATATGATCCGGAAAGCCGTGAAGCAGAACGTGAAGTAGCGGAAGCTTGTGAGAAAAGACGTGTTCAAGTGCGTTCATTCCAAGGGTCATTACTCGTTACGCCGGATGCGATTTTTAATAAAACGAATCAGCCATATAAAGTATTTACGCCTTACTGGAGGCGACTGCGCCAAGAACCCATCGCGACACCGCTTGCTACTCCTGAATTCGTGCCGTCTACTGCTACGCTACAATCTTTGTCTTCAGATGAATGGAGACTGTTATCGGATTACCCTTGGTATGACAAGCTCGCAAGCTATTGGCAACCTGGTGAAAAAGCTGCAATGGAATGTTGGGAAACGTTCCGAGACAGTGGGTTATACGATTACTTAATAGAACGGGATCTTCCAGCACAATCTAGTGTCTCGCGAATGTCACCTTATTTAGCTTGGGGGAATGTTAGCGTGCGTTCGCTATGGTACGGTGCGTTAGTTGCGGCGGAGGACGTTGGTGATCAACAAGTGGAAGCTTTTATTCGGCAATTGGCGTGGCGCGACTTCGACAATTACCAGCTGCTTTATTTTCCTGAGATGTTGACGAAACCCGTTCGCCAAGAGTTTGAAAACTTTCCGTGGCAACCAGCTGACGGTCAGCTTGAGGCTTGGAAAACAGGGCGTACCGGTTATCCGTTAGTTGATGCCGGGATGCGTGAACTATGGGAAACAGGCTATATGCATAACCGTGTTCGGATGGTTGTGGCTTCTTTTTTGATCAAGCATTTATTGATCGATTGGCGTGAAGGTATGGCGTGGTTTGAAGAGACGCTGGTAGACTTGGATTTAGCGAATAATGCGATGGGATGGCAATGGGTGGCGGGCAGTGGTTTTGATGCCTCACCGTATTTTAGAGTGTTTAATCCGATTCTCCAGGCGAAGAAATTCGATGGGGATGCGCAGTATATAAAAAAATGGCTGCCCGAGTTAACGGGCATGCCAGTAAAGTATGTATTTCAGCCGGCGGAAGCACCGAATGATGTGTTGGAATCGGCAGGCGTTACGATAGGTACAACCTATCCGGCTCCGATCGTTGATCACCAAGCTGCCCGTGCGCGTGCATTGGCAGCATATGATACATGTAAAAACTCTTAAATCTCATCAATCGACTCCAGCAGATGGATATGTTGTAGATGTAACCGATCCGCCCAAATGATTGCCCCGTATCCGCCTAGATAAAATTCGGTATGGGGATGTTGGCCTGCAAACTCGTCCAACTCCTGGATCATCTGCGGATCCTTCTCAAACGGAAACGTAGTGGATGCTGACAGCAACACTTTGACAGGCTTTATCTTTTCTATAAGAGACTGGATAGCGCCTGGAGCCGGTGAAGATCCAATCATCGCTGTGCGCCAGCCGTCGAGCATGAGTTGCAGTAGAAAAATATGCACTGGGATTTCATGTGATTCATTCGGAAGACACGCACCAAGCAGTATAGGTGAGTCTTCCCGGTATTGAAAGTTGCGACGTAGCTGAACGAGCTGATCACGCACGACCAAACTCGACAAAGCTTCCTGGTATTCATCCCATTCACCACTTGCCCAGTGATCCCCTATTTCCTTTAAAAATGGAATAACGATTTGCTGCAGATAGTGTTCAAGTCCTAATCGATGATAGGCTGCTTGTAAGGAGAAGTTTAATTCTAGCTCATCACAATTTTTACCGTGGCGCAGTAAGTCGCTCAGTGTATCTTCTAAATAGCTGTTTTCAGAATTTGATGGAATAGTGGAGTTTTTTTGAGACTTTGCCATTTCAGCTGCTTGTGATAGCGCAAAACCCTCTTCTGCATAGCGCTTCATCAGCAAAAATAACCGAATGTCCTCATCATGATAGACTCGATAGCCATTATCGAGACGCTGTGGAATCACGATATCATAGCGCTCTTCCCACTTCCTCAAGACTTGCCTCGACAAGCCTGTTTGATCTGCAACCTGTTTAATGGTATACGTAGGGGTTTCAGACGACGGCTTCAAAGCAATCAACCTTTCTGTGTACTAGAATTAGCGATCAACTATCGCTCTGTTCTTCATATCTAACATTATACATAGATTTGACGAGACAAGTCAAATCTGTTATTTTTACATTCTAGGAAGGTGTCTAAATGAAAAATACATATATTGTGCAAGGTACATGGATTGGTGTCATAACGGGGATTTTTCTCGCTATACTATTGAAAGGGGTGCAGTCCGTTACAGGTCACAAAGTGTATACTTTGCTATTGAATGTAGATTACATCCCCATCGTAAAAGAGTATGCATTTCCAGAAGTAATTGAAGTGTTTTTTCATCTAATTGTATCAGTTGTGCTCTGTATCATACTAGTGACGTTGTACGATAAATGCAATGGTTTCATCCGCAACCATGTGATTCTATTCACTTTTCTAGTGAATGTCGTTATCGGATTAATCTTGTATCCAACGACTTCATTTTCTGACCGAACGCCAAGTGTCACGAACATGATTTCTCTGTTTTGGTGGATTGCGGGACACGCGGTATATGGTTTCTTTGTAGGGATTTTGATCAGCAGGAATTCAAAAAGTAAGAATTAGGTTTATTCTAATCAATTATTCTAGTATTTGTAGTTAGAACTATGTATAATCAATTAACATGAACGTTATACAAAGTGTGAACAAATCAGGAAACGGCAGTTTGTTTATATCGATAGAAGAATATGATAATTAGGCAATGAATTTCATTGAATTACGGCGTATCGAAAGAAGTAGCAATAAATATCCTATAAAAGGAAGTGAGAATGCATGTTTTTAGCTTGGAGTGAAATTAAAAAGAACAAATTACGGTTTTTACTCATTACATCGATCTTGCTATTGGTGTCGTTCCTCGTGTTCTTCCTATCGGGACTGGCAAATGGGTTAGCCAGCATGAACAGAGAGGCGATTGACACATGGAAAGTTGATGCGGTGTTACTGACAGAGGAATCCGATAAAAGTTTATACGAATCGGCACTCAACAAAGAAGTAGCCGATGAGCTAGATGCGAAAGAAACAGCTGTTGTCAGTCAAATGGGAGCTATTGCGAACAACGGTGACACCAAGCAAAACGTTATGCTCTTCGGTATTGATCGAGATGAGTTTATCAAGCCCGAAGTCACTGAAGGGGACCCGACGTTTTATGTTCAAAACGGTGTGGTAGCATCCGATGTGTTGAAAGATGAAGGCTTTAAGATCGGCGATACGCTGGAGCTATCTTCATCGGATACCGAACTGACGATTGTCGGCTTTACGGAAAAGGCTCGTTTTAATGCATCACCTATACTTTACATGAAGTTAAATGACATGCAGAAGATCAAATTTGGTGACGCGTATACAATGAATAAAGATATTGTCAACGCAATTGTCATCAAAGACAAAGATTGGGATGCACTATCCTTGCCAGACAATACGGAAATCATTGAAACGGAAACCTTCATTGAGAATCTGCCGGGTTATACAGAGCAGAATTTGACGTTAACGTATATGATTTACTTCCTATTCGTTATCTCGGCTGCAATTGTTGCGATTTTCTTGTACGTATTGACAGTACAGAAAATCAGCATGTTCGGTCTAATGAAAGCGCAGGGGATTTCCAGCGCTTATTTGGCAAGATCGGTTATCGCGCAGACATTCATTCTTGCGCTAATCGGGGTTGTCCTCGCATTCGGTCTGACATTACTTGCGGGAAGCTTCCTGCCAAATGCCGTTCCTATCATGTTTGATATACCTACCATGATTATTTATGGTTTGGTCTTAATAGTAGTGGCGATTCTCGGAGCCGTCATTTCGGTTTGGACGATTATCCGAATTGATCCGCTCGAAGCGATAGGAGGATAAAAGATGGTACTAGAATTACGAAATGCGAAAAAGACGTTCGGTGAAGGCAATACGCTAGTCGAGGCGATGAAGGAGACCAATTTTGTAGTCGAACGTGGCGAATTGGTCGCAGTCATCGGGCCATCAGGTTCAGGTAAAAGTACGTTCTTGACGGTGGCTGGGGGTCTTCAAACGCCAAGCGAGGGCGAAGTCATCATTAACGGAAAAGAATTATCGCAGCTAAATGAAAAGCAACGTTCTAAAATTCGTTTGCAGGAAATTGGTTTTATATTACAAGCTTCCAACCTTGTCCCGTTCTTAACTGTTGACGAGCAGCTCGAATTGCTGAATAAAGTGAAGAAAGGCAATATGTCAAAAGACGAGCAACGTAAATTATACGAGGATTTAGGTATTACCAAATTGCATAAGAATTATCCTTCCGATCTATCGGGCGGCGAGCGGCAGCGTGTAGCGATTGCTAAAGCGCTGTTCAGTAAGCCATCAATTCTTTTGGCAGATGAGCCTACAGCTTCACTCGATTCCGATCGGGCGTTTGAAGTGATGGAGTTGTTGCGTAATGAAACCAAGTCCAATCAGACGGCGACCATTGTTGTGACGCACGACGTACGGTTGATCAAGTACGTAGATAAAGTGTATAAGATGACGGATGGTGTGTTGAGGCTGGAGAGTACGGCTGAGGCGGATTTAGGTTTGCCTGAGTGATTGGGATGTTAGATTTTTAATGAAATAAACGCTTCGGACGGCCATTTTTAAGGCTTTCCGAAGCGTTTTTTATTGGTGGGATTGTGGTGGGGTGCTCTATGTGGCGTGTTAACCGCTCAAAGTCGAGTTAAATTGTGTAGCGGCTCATAAAATCGTGGCAGCGCTCAATACTGCCGTCTACCCGCTCAATGCAACACGCTACCCACTCTATCCAGCGAGTAAAGCGCTCATAAAACTGCTTGAGTGCTCTATGCTGCTTGTTATCCGCTCAATGTGACGTGTAAACCGCTCAATATCAAGTTTAATCGTGGAGCCGCTCATAAAATCGTGGTAGCGCTCAATGTTGCCGTCTATCCGCTCTATGCAACACGCTACCCGCTCTATCCAGCGAGTAAAGCGCTCATAAAACCGCTCGAGCGCTCAATGCCAAGAGCTATCCGCTCTATCAGACACGCTACCCGCTCATAAAACCACGCACCACCGCTCTCCCCCAAAAAAACGATCACCCCAACAAACCAGCCACAATCCTCCGCGCAACCGTAATATCCTTCGTTCCATGCACCAACATCCGGCCGTCGCGGAATAACACGAGTCGATGGTCGTCATATTCACAGGAAACCAAATAAGGGTTTTGCTTTAAATCAGAAACAATATCGCGAATGGACTCGGCAAATGGTATCAGTTCAACTTGTCGATTCTTCGGCCATGTCAGTTGAACGGTGTCGCGTCCGCACAGTACGGCGGTCCGAATGACTTCATTGGCAGACAGATAAGGATAGACAGGGGTGTCTGAGCAACTTGGGCAATTGGGTTTCTTCATGCTTTGTACGTTCATTGCGGCGCGTTCGCCTGTCCAGAGATCGACGGATTCGAGACGGGGTTCCATCGTCGCCCCCGTGATACACTTCAGCAGTTCCGCGGTTTGTCGGGCAGCAGTTGTGACGACGATGGGCGAGATGACGCCGACTGTATCGCATGTCAAAGACTGTGGCGGCAATGCTTCGAGCAGGCAATGTAAGCAGGGCGCTTCTTCTTTTACACCAATCGGAAACGTCAGACCGTAGCTACCGACGCAAGCACCCATGAAGAAGGGGATGCCGAGTTGTAATGCGGCATCATTTGCGAGTAATCGAGTTTCGATATTATCTGTGCCATCGAGAATGAATTGATGGCCTTCGAATAATTCGAGGACATTTTCAGGCGTGACATCCGCCACAATCCCACGAACTTTCACGTCGCTGTTGATAGCGCGCAATCGGTTTTCCGCAGCGATCGCTTTAGGCAATTGATCGATGACATCTTGCTCTGTATATAATTGCTGTCTATGAAGATTGGTCCATTCCAAAATATCGCGATCGACAATCGTCAGTTCGCCGATCCCTGCCCGCACTAGCATCTCCGCTCCGGAAGAGCCGAGCGCACCAGCTCCTAAGACGAAAACTTTTGCTTCGCGGATACGTTGTTGCCCAATTGGTCCGATGGGTGCAAACAGTTCTTGCCGAGAATATTTACCGATCAAGTCGTCACAAGCCCTTCAGTCGGACTGCTAGCTACACCATAATCACGGACCGGCATACGTCCAGCTTTATAACCGAGACGTCCCGCTTCAATCGCGAGCTTCATTGCTTCCGCCATCATGATAGGATTGGCGGCTTCCGATACTGCCGTATTCAACAATACACCGTCTGCGCCGAGTTCCATCGCAAAAGCTGCGTCTTTTGGAGAGCCGACTCCTGCGTCAATGATGACGGGTACATTGGATTGCTCAATAATAAATGACAAGTTCAATGGGTTCAGAATGCCTCTGCCCGAACCAATCGGTGCAGCACCCGGCATAATAGCGTGAACACCTAATTCGCATAGTTTTCTCGCAAGTACTACATCGTCTGACGTATAGGGCAATACAATGAAGCCTTCCTCTAACAGCATTTCAGAAGCGCGTAATGTTTCCACGGGATCAGGAAGCAGCGAACGGCTACATCCAATGATTTCAACCTTTACCATGTCGCAAAGTCCGGATGCTTTGGCGAGACGTGCGATATGTACGGCTTCTTCTGCTGTACTCGCTCCTGCTGTATTTGGCAGCAATGTATAGCGCGTCAAATCAAGTCGCTCTAGGAAATTGGGCTGTGATGCTTCGAAAATATCCATGCGTCGTACCGCAAACGTCAGGATTTCTGCTTCCGATACAGCGACTGCTTGTTCCTGTATTTTAAATGAAGGATATTTCCCTGTACCTAATAATAATCGTGAAGAGAATTCTTTATCTGCAATTTTTAACATCTTCATCCGCCTCCTACAAAATGTATGATTTCAATTTGGTCTCGGTCCATGATCGGTGCGTCGTAGTGATCTTTCTCCAAAATCTCTTTGTTTTTCTCCACAATCAAAATGCGATCACCAAGTCCTAAATGTTCAAGTAACTGCTGAATCGTCCCTACTTCTGAAACAACTGAATACGATTTTCCGTTCAGATCAATCATTTTCTCCATAAGATACCTCTCCTATTCTATAACTTTGTAAGATTTCCAGTGAACGCATAGGAGATAATACGGCCGCACCTGCTACGTTATTTCGTTGTAAAATGGGCAGGTGATGCGGCTGAATTCCGCCGATCGCATACACGGGAACCGAACTACACTCAGCAATAGAAAACAATTCTTCCGTTCCGCGCGCTGGCAGTCCAGGCTTCGATGACGTCTTGAAAATATGCCCGTACAGGAGCCAATCAGCACCTTCTTGCGTAGCTTCCTTTGCTTCCTTCAATGAATGAATCGAGCAACCGAAAGTGAGCTCAGGAAATTTTCGATGTGCCTCCCGTAACGGCATACCATAACCAGTCAGCTGTACTTTTGAGAGGTTCAGTCTTCTAGCTAAGTGAGGTCTGGCATGAAGAATGAGCTTGTCGAGTGGAAATTCAGTACTGGCAAGACGCGTAACTAGATCTACTAGTTGTTCGTCTGTCTTGGACTTTTCCCGCAAAATGATGGCATCAAGAAGCGGTGCTGTCTGCAACAAATCTAGTGCCAGTTCATCAACCGAAAGACGGTCGTCGGTCACGCCAAGTAATTTCATTCATTCCCCTCCAATAGAAAAAACCACTTCCCGAATCGGAAAGTGGTAGAAATGTCGACAGAAATACATACGGAACGACTCGCCACTTCCCTCCGCAGGTGCTAACCTGTTCAGGTAATAAGGGTTTCAGAGCCACACTCTTTTCTCAGTCCTTGTGAAGGATTCCCCTAATGGTCAAAATATTTGGTTTTCAGAACTAGCGTATCATGCCCATGGTGGAATGAAAAGAGTTTTTTTGAATAAGTACTCATCCCGCAATTTAATTGCCGATATCGATTTCTACAACAATTACAGTGATCGTTAAGGATGCTTGTTTCTAGTGGAGCCAAATCAATATGTGTCTTGATGGGGGGTAGGTATTCTACTTAGTACGAATTTCAAATAGCGCTCCGAAAATAGGTAGAACGTAATTGTATGAAAGTATATGATAATTTCCTCCTCTTCAAGTGTATTTATTATCCTAAGTATAAGATTATTTTGTGAAATCTACGTTGAAGTCCGTCAAGTTTCGTCAAACAATACTTTTTCTTCTCGTCAAAGTGCTTTATACTGAATAAGTAGTACACATTTATGAATAGAGGAGAATCGTACGGATGAAATTAACCTATTCTGGTAAAACGAAAGACGTCTACCGCTTGGAAGATGGCCACGTGCTATTGAAATTCAAGGATGATGTAACAGGGGAAGATGGTGTATTCGATCCAGGTGCCAACACAGTAGGCCTGACGATTGATGGTGCTGGGAAGTCCGGACTTCGCATGACACAATACTTTTTTGAGAAATTGGCGGAGCAAAACATACCGACACATTACATCGATGCCAATCTGGACGAAGTAACGATGACGGTGAAGCCTGCTACGGTCTTTGGTAAAGGATTAGAAGTGATTTGTCGATACCGTGCGGTCGGAAGTTTCTTGCGCAGATTCGGTGCGTACGCTGAAGAAGGACAAGTACTTGATGCTTTCGTGGAAGTGACATTGAAAGACGACGAACGTCGAGATCCACCTATTTCAGAAGATGCTTTGGCCCAACTTCACATTTTGACGCATGAAGAATACGCAACACTTAAAGAATTAACTCAGCAAATTTCTGAAGTAGTCCGTTCAGAGATGGCCGAAAAAGGTTTAGAGCTATATGATATTAAATTGGAGTTTGGTCGTGATCCTGAGCGGAATATCATGTTGATCGATGAAATTTCAGGAGGCAATATGCGCGTTTATCAAGGTGATACATATATTGCACCAATGGAATTAGAAAAGATATTATTTTCATAAAATTCAACCGGAAACGAAAAATGTTTCCGGTTTTTTATATTCTCTCTCAGGCTATACGCTGACTGGCTTAGCTGAGTTTTACTTTTTAATCAAATAAATAAATAGATATATTTACTGTTGACAACGTTTTCGGAGTTTCCTATAATAGCAACCAGTGTCACAGGCGACACCTAGTTTGCTTCTTCGCCAGTGTGTGAACGTTGGTTGGATGAATGCGTATGGTAGTAAATTTTAGATAATGAAAGTGTCTTTCATATCAGCGAATCGTTAATATATCTGCTGTTTCCATGAACAAAAGCTCCCCGCTTTTGTAAAGGCGCTCTTTTTTGCTCTTCATACTGCAAGGCAGAAAGATAGCACCCATAGTAGCCAGCAAGAATCTCCATTTTGGCTTTTCTACGTAAGTACCCTTGCTATATCCGCTAGATTCATAACTAGAATCTGCCGAGTGTATGTGCTCGGTCCGTAAAAACCTCACATTAATGACTATTCGACGAACGTATTGGAAGTAGATCGTGTTCTCGGGTAACGAAGCACACATCTTAGAAATTCACAGATGATGAATACTTGTACAACTACATGTAAGAGAACTTGGAGGAGAAACTGTTTGGACACAAAACACAAAGTTTCGATTGCAGGACTAGATCCGAACGATCCGTATTCATTTCGTATTCCGACTGTAAATGATGGAAAGTTCATCTGGCAGCTCATTAAGGATACGAACGTACTTGATTTGAATTCCTCTTACAGCTATTTGCTGTGGGCAGACCAATTCAGCGATACGAGTATTATCGTAGAAGATCATGGAAAGCTTGTAGGCTTCATTTCAGGCTTTATTCAACCAAAAGCGCAAGATACATTGTTTATCTGGCAAGTCGCAGTCGATGAATCGGTACGTGGTAAGCGTATAGCTTCCCATATGCTGCATACGATTTTGCAAAGTGATGCATGTCGAAATATTCGCTATCTAGAAGCGACCGTCACACCATCTAATGAGGCGTCCACTAAGTTATTTACAGGCTTAGCACGTGATTTGGAGACGGAATGCACGATTACGGATGGCTATACGACAGATCAATTCCCTGGTGGCGGGCATGAATCAGAAGAACTGTTCCGCATTGGACCATTCTGAGAAACAAGCCGATTGCCGCAACATGACACGGGAAAATACAGAATCTAACGGAGGAATTAATTACACATGGTACTGACAAAAAGTCAGAAAGTAATGGAAGTATTCGAGAATCGCGAGTCGCAAGTGAGAAGTTACAGCAGAAGTTTCCCAACAGTATTCAACAAAGCAAAAGGCTATAAGATGTGGGACACGGAAGGTAAAGAATATATCGATTTCTTCGCCGGCGCAGGTGCTTTAAACTACGGCCATAACAACGATAGAATGAAAGAAAAGCTGATTGAATATATTCATGATGATGGAATTTCACATAGTTTGGATATGGGGACGACGGTCCGAAAAGAATTTCTTGAACGATTTAACGAAGTGATCTTGCAGCCGCGAAACATGGACTATAAAGTAATGTTTCCTGGTCCTACTGGGACGAATACAGTTGAGAGTGCGCTGAAAATCGCCCGCAAAGTTACGGGACGTCAAAATATTGTAAGCTTTACAAATGGTTTCCACGGCATGACGCTTGGTGCGTTGTCTGTAACAGGCAACTCATACAACCGCGATGGAGCCGGAGTACCGCTTACCAATACGACCTCTATGCCGTATGATACGTTTTTAGAAGAAGGGCAATCATTGAACTTCCTAAAAAAGTATTTAGCAAATGCAAGCAGTGGCTTGGATTTACCTGCAGCTATGATTCTCGAAACGGTACAAGGGGAAGGCGGCATCAATCCCGCAAGTTTTGGGTGGTTGCGTGAAGTGGAACGTCTCTGCAGAAATTACGATATCTTATTAATTGTCGATGATGTGCAAGCAGGTTGTGGACGTACTGGAACATTCTTCAGTTTTGAACCAGCCGGCATTAAACCGGACATCGTTTGTCTATCAAAATCCATTGGTGGCTACGGATTACCATTAGCACTCACGCTGATCAAACCAGAATACGATACATTCGGTCCAGCTGAGCATAACGGAACATTTCGCGGTAACAATATGGCGATCTTGACAGCGACTGAAGCTTTATCGTACTGGGAAACAGATGAATTCGCTAAATCGGTACAAGAAAAATCCAAGCTCATCACGAAGCGCATGGAAACCATCGTCGAAGACTATCCACAGTTGAAAGCTACAACACGTGGCCGTGGCTTCATGCAAGGAATCGTCTGTGGTGAAGGCAAGGAAGACTATGCGGATAAAATCTGTGCAAAAGCATTTGAAAAAGGCTTGATCATTGAAACATCTGGACCTGAAGGCGAAGTCGTCAAATTCCTCGGTTCATTGATTATGGATGAAGAAGGTATTGATCAAGGCTTTGATATTCTAGAAGAAGCGATTGAAGAAATTGTTAAAAACTAAGGGAGAGAATGTTCAGTGATAGTACGTACAGTAGATGAAATTATTGGTAGCGAAAATGAAACAAAAGCAGAAAATTGGGCAAGCCGACGTTTCTTGCTGAAGAAAGATAATATGGGCTTCTCGTTCCACGAAACGATTATTTATGCTGGAACGGAAACACATATCCATTACCAAAACCACCTAGAAGCTGTCTACTGCGTGGCAGGCGATGGGGAAATCGAAACGATCGCAGACGGCAAAGTCTATCCGATCAAAGATGGTACGATGTATGCGTTGAATGAACACGACGAGCATTATTTACGTGGTGGAAAAGATGACATGCGCTTGATTTGTGTCTTTAACCCGCCAGTCGTCGGAACGGAGACGCATGATGAGAACGGTGTGTATCCGCTGATTGAAGATTAAGTGTTGTGGAATGTACTATGGTTAGTGAGCACTCTGAGGGTAATTCCTTGGAGTGTATTTTTTATTGTGGGGGGGCGGGTGAGAGGGCCGGCCGCTCATTAATTTGGCTGAGTGCTCTATGTTGTGGCTTATCCGCTCATAGTTTCTGGGCGAGTGCTCTATCAGTCCTTATAAATGCTCAATGTAGTACTTGGCTCCGCTCAATGTCATGGGGTAAGCGCTCAATGCTATGCTTTCTATCTGTCGCTGCTCAAGGTCAGGAGGTAACCACTGGTTCCGTGCAAAGTCATCCACTAATCGCTCAATGCGACCCTAGATCCGCTCAATGTTAGTGTTTAAGCGCTCTATGCAATGCTAAATCAGCCCAAAGTCAGTCGTTAACCGCTCATTGCATGGCGGCGTCCGCTCAATGTCACAAATTATACGCTCAATCCAGCACGTGCTCCGCTCATAAAGTCCCAATCACATGTTAGAATTTCATTAAATAGGGTACACTAGACACTATGAGTTCATTATAAAAGCAGTAATGAACAGTAATGTACATAACTTACACAAGGAGGAATTCAATTATGTGGAAATTACCTAGTATTGTATTGGGCTCGGCACTAATGATGGCGGCTTGCGGTGGCGCGGCGGATGAAGAAAAAGAACCGGTCAACGGTAGCGGTGATCCAGTCGTGGAAGAAGAGGGAACAGCGGAGCCTGAAGTGATGGCGCCGGTTATGAATGTTGACGGAGAAGAAATCGGTTCTGTAACGCTAACGCAAGGACCATCTGGAGTAGCGATGGACATTGACGTAACGGGCCTTGAGCCAGGTGAACACGGCATGCACTTCCATGAAACGGGTGTCTGTACAGCACCAGACTTTAAAGAGTCGGCTGGCGGTCACTTCAACCCAACAGATAAAAAACACGGGTTAGAGAATCCAGAAGGACACCATGCAGGAGACTTGGAGAATCTTGTGGCGGATGAAGAAGGGAACGCAAAAGTTACTGTAACAACAGATGCAGTTACGCTTGAGTCTGGAAAAGACAATTCATTAATTGATGAAGACGGAACAGCTTTGGTTATCCATGAAGGTCCGGATGATAACGTAACAGATCCAGCCGGCAATTCTGGAACGCCATTTGCTTGTGCTGAGATTACATCTGAGAATATGAAGTGATTAGGCAAGTAGGATGTCCCGGGGTTTCGGGGCATCTTTTTTTGTGTTGTTTCGACTTGTTTAAGTTTAAGTGCAAGTGCAAGTGCAAGTGCAAGTGCAAGTGCTTGGAAAGAGTGAGTTACTTAGTGATTACGATGGGATGGAAGCTCCAGTTGGCGGACGCTTTCCCATGGGCCCGCGGTGAGCCAACTAGTCACTGCGTTCCTTTGGTTGTCTCACCTGATCGGGCTAATCCATCGGGAAGAGCCGTAACGAAGGACGGCTTTTGCGAGTAAAAGCGAAGCGTTAGGAGCACATCTTTGCACTTCGCCGCCAACTTCCGCTTCCATCCTACTTTTATAGTGAAAGGACTAAGAACACTTACTGTCGATGGTGTGTGAATTATTGTATTGTCTTAACTTATTTTAATTCAAGTACTGAAGTTCAAAAGTGTATTACAACACTTACTTTAATGCGCAACAAAGTGTATCTTCCACTCACACTGCAAGAGATTGGCGCGTAGGAGGGGCGACTCCGGGAGGATCAGCGGGACAGGTGAAACACCATGCGAGCGAAGCGAGCTGTGTGGTTCACCGCCCGCCCTCCGGAAAGCGTCCCCTCCGAAGCACCAATCCCCACCCCAACACCACTGCCAGCCTCTCCATTAAACTATTGAACACGAAAAAAAGAACGCCCTCCCGGAAAGGGGCGTCCTGTTGATTATCGAACAATCGCGATAATCCCTTCTTCATCATCCAGCTTTAGCTGAATGCCTGCTGCCATCGGATCCTGATCGAGATACTGCTCGATCCAAAGGCGAAGCGCCTCGACTAGACGGGAGGTGTCCAAATGATGCATCTTGCCGTTAAGCTCGGCGTCTGCTGAAAACCCAGTGTCGTCATCGTAAGCAAGTTCGACTTCCACGTCGTCTGGCATTGCACGTGATTCTTTTGCAATCAATACACATACTGCATTTACTACGTCCTGTTCGTAAATTATCTGTTGTTCCATTGATTCATGTCCTCATTGCGTTTACGCTCTTTCTCTTTGAAGATCGCGAAAATCTTCCGAACCATGTAAATGATGAAGACAATCGCTAACACGTTAATGAGCAAGCCCATAATGGATCCAAGCATACCCATATTCGCAAACAAGCTACCGAATAATAGACCTGCCAGTCCACCAACCAATAGACCTTTCATCAAGCCGCCACCCATACCGCCTGGCTTCTTAGCTGTCTTGCCCGCTGTTGCTTTATCAGTACTTTGATTGGTATCTTGTTTCTTTTCTGCTTTGTTCGGTTGCACACGATTAGGTGTACTGAAGCTCTTCTTACCAGACTTATAGCCACGTGCTTCGGCAGTAATTTCATCTTGGAAGATGATGTTCCCGATTGGCGACAAAATCAACGTCGCAGCGAGGAAAAATGCAGCAAATTTTTTCAATTGATAATCTCCTTTAATGCTGTAGTGAAGGTCTTGGATCTACCCATGCCCTTCACTTTATTTTACTGGATAACTAGCCGTAATGAAAGGAAATTCCCTTACTTAGCGAAGAAGTTTTCCGTATAAAATGGCTGTTCTTTGTCGTTGAAATCTACACCGATCCCAAGGAACTGATAGTCGCGGATTAATATGTTTTCTCGGTGGCCTTTTGAATTCATTAGCCCTTCATGTGCAAAAATACTGCTTGATTGACCATATGCTAGATTTTCACCGGCACTGACGAATTGGACGCCTTGTTTTTTCATGCGATCGAAAGGGGACTCGCCTTGTAAGTTTTCATGGCTGAAGTAATCTTGCACTGCCATATCGGTACTATGTAGACGTGCCGTTTCAGATGCCAGTTCATCCCATGTTAAAATGGAACGACCGTGGCGAACTCTTGCTGCGTTCGTCAAATCAAACAATTGCATCTCAAAGCCTTGGCGCATCGCATCGTTTTGAGGGGCGTAGAGCGCGGACTTTCTTTGCTCTAGCGAATCCGAGATTAATTGTACTGCGGTTACGGTATTTTCATTATGCAGATCATAAAAGACATACATATAGAGTCCATCCGAATGAAAGATGTCCATGCCTTCATCATTTTGCAACTTATAAATGTTTGTCCCTTTACGGATTTCAGAGATTGGTTCGCCGAGTCCTTGACGTACTTCTGCTTTTGGCACGCCGTATTCGATGCCGATAGATGAAGCGATCAGGCGATCATTTGTATAAATCGCATTGACGCGACGTTTAATATCGTATGACAGCATGACGAAGTTCTGATAGTTATCATGGAACGTCAGCCATTCTGTGCCGTATTCATTAACGGATTTCCGCGTAGGGTCTCCGAGCTTTTCCTTCACTTGTGCTTCCGTTGTACCAATTTCGATATTGTGGATAGAAATAATGCCTGTTGCCGGCGCATCGAGCACGGGTTGGGCAACTTCCTCTGGGGGACTGCTTCCGTTTGCTTTATCGGAAATGAATGTAATTAAATCGACAATCGATTCTTTTGTATAGTCAAGCGCAGATCCAACTACTTCCTCGTTCAGCACGGTTTCTACTTTGGCATCAAGCGGATCGAGAAACGATAAATCCACGTATTCTGATACCGGGCCTTCCCATAAGGGCTTGAAAGCGTAGAGTAGTACGGCAAGAAAGAGTAACTGAAACAGGCGTTTTATCATTAGAAACCCACTCCTCTATCACATTATACTCTGTTTCCCCTTCAGCAATACAGTGGTAACTATGAAATGTTGAAAATTATCGTCCAGAGTAGCAGGAAAAAGGGTATACTAAAAAAAGAATGGAAGTTTGGAAGGAGTGGATGGCATGTTCGGTGGTGTGAGCAGTGTACCTTCCTGGTTTTATATAGTCGCAATTGCAGTCGTTATATTGCTTGTCCTGATTACGGAATGGCGAACAAGATGAACACTGAATATCAAAAGAAAGAAGGAAATAATATGTTAACATTTGAAGAGAAACAACAGATTATAGAAGAGTTCCCGGAGTTAGTGAAGAAAGAAGTGTCTATGAAGCGCTTGAACTATCATTATGAAGAGTCTTTGTACGATAAAACGGTAGTCGTGCAGCATTTGCACCCGAATGGGAATGCATTTGTTTACGTGGCAGATGTGAAAGGCTATGAAGCAGATGATCGCGGTCTAGTCAATGTACGCGAATACTCTGCAGATGAATTCCGTGCAGTGATTCGTGCGGCAATTGAAGGATTGGCGACAGAAGTTGAGGAACCTGAAACGATTGCAGAAACATGGCAGAATTCCAATGGTCAGATGCTGACACTTCTTGAAGAAGATGGCTTCTTTAATATTTACCATGAAGTAAACTTGGAAGAAGGCTTCGGAGATTACGGTGAGGCGGCAAGTTATTTGAAAGAAGAAGGCTTTTCCGTCAAAACGAAATAACAGCTACAGGAGTGATATCGAATGAAGGGTAAAACAGTTGCGATTTGGCTGATCGTCGTGTTGATTGTGGCGGTAGTGGGCGTCGTATTAATGGTTCAGACTACCTTCAAAAATAATCCTACACAAAAAAATCATCAATCATTGGACAACCAGTCATATACCGAAATCGGCACGTTTGGCTGGCAATAAAAGGAGAAGAGCCTGTTGAGAATATACGATTCTCAACAGGCTCTTTTTATTTTTTTACACTATATTTCTGGCTGTTCGAACGATACAAGCCTTTACCAAACGGTAGCCACCAGTTCCATTTTCCGAACAGTTTCATTAAGCTTGGCACTAGCAATAGTCTAATGATTGTCGCATCGATCGCCACTGCGACTGCAATCCCGACGCCGATTTGTTTCACGGGCATGACGTCTGTAAACGCAAAGGCGCCTGTTAGAACGATCATAATCAGCGCGGCAGACGTGATGACTTTACTCGTCGTGGCCAGTCCTTCGACTGTAGATTTATCATTATCGAACGACTGCGCGAACTCTTCTTGCATGCGCGAGATTAAGAACACTTCATAGTCCATGCTCAAGCCGAATACGAGACTGAAGACGATGACTGGAATGATGAGCGCTACGGTCCCCGGATTTAATCCGAAGTGGCCATACTGGAATATATAGACGAGAATGCCGAATGTTGCGGACAATCCGAGAATATTCATCAGAATCGCCTTCACGGGAATGATCAGTGAACGGAATGCGAACATCAAGATGAAGAAGGTAGAGACGATGATAATGAGCAATACGTATACGATGTGATCAGCTATTTCATCGAAGATTTCCTGGTTGAACCGCGGTTCACCGCCAAGCAAAATGTTAAAACCTGTATCGTTCTCCGACCAATCGCGGATCCAATCTTGTGCTTCATTCGAACTGCCGGCAGCGCTTAATGTCACAGGGATGAATAAACGGTTACCGCTGTCGGTGAAATTCTTTAACATAGGATTGAGCTGGTCGTACATTTGCGGAATACGCAGAGTTTGCTCCCATTCCACGACGTTATCGATTCCGCTGATCGTAAAGACAGTCGAAAGGTCTTTGACCAATGGATCATCTTTCAACTGATCTTGTAACGCTATCATATCGTGAAGACCTTCCGTCGTTTTCCAACTTCCGTCACGCTCTGCGATCAAGAACACTGTACTCTCATCGCCTAAACCAAATGTATCTTCCATTTGTTCAAAAGCTACACGTGTATCGAATGTTTCTGGCAATGAATCAATCTGTGGGATCGTCAGCTCCATATTTTTCACTGGAATTACAGCAATTGCTAGTAACACAAATGCTACAATCGCAATCGTTACGGGGCGCTTGATTACATAATTCGCAAACTTTCTCCAACCGTTCGCATCTTCGCCACGCTCTTTCAGCAAACGTCCTTTATGGATGCGCTCGCCTAGCATTAGCAAAACGGAAGGCAATAGAGTAAGGGAAGAAACGACCGCCATACCTACGACAATCATACCTCCGAGTGCGATATTCATGAAAATATCCACTTGGATGAGAAGCATCGCGCCGAGTCCGATGAACACACAAACAGCAGAGAATATAATCGAGCGACCCGCAGTCCGAATCGTCATGATAATAGAATCTGTCACGCTGCGCTTAGTCAGCTCTTCCCGATAGCGACTAATAAATAATAAAGCAAAGTCGATAGAGAGGGCGAGACCGAGCATCGGTACGATATTTAGTACGAATATGGATAGGTCCACCGTATTGCCAAGCAACGCTAAAATTCCGAGGGTAGAGACGACTGTACCGATGCCGACGATCAATGGAACGAATGAAGCAACAATTGTACCAAACGCAAACAGTAGCACAATGATCGCAATCGGCAAACCGATAGCTTCAGCTGTCATCAAATCGCGTTGGCTAGCCTGGTTGACGTCGTGTTCAAACGCCGCTCCGCCAGTGAGTGTTACGCCTGTTTGACCATCGATTTCATCGCGGATATCCTCCACGACTTGCGGCATATCGTCAGGCACCGTATCAAATTGCAACAAGGCATAGGACAAATCTTTCGTATACTGCGCTTTTTCAGCTAGAGGGGATACGATATCCGACACGACACCGAGCCTTTCCAGCTGATCAAGTGAAGTATCGATTTCTGCGTCAGTTTTTCCGTCAAACACTAAAAACAAAGATTCTGCAGGTAAGCCGAAGTCTTCCGAGACAATCTTCATCACTTGTTCATGCTCGCCGTCCACGCGGAAGCCGTCTCCAGCAAGCAGGCCGGGCAACTGAATGGCGAAATACGTCATCACCCCAAATAGTACAATCCAAAACGTGAAAATCCATTTATATGATTGGGTTACAAACTTCCCGAAACGTTGCAACGTAATTCCTCCTCATTCTATGAATGAAATCAATTATTCTCATGTCTATGCTTATCATAACAATGAAATATAGAGAAGTGCTACGGAAATATGGAAAGAAATGCACAAAAAAACCACTTCCTAAAAGGAAGTGGTTTGTATAGTTAAATTAGTTTTTAGTTACGTTAGTAGCTTGAAGTCCGCGTTGTCCTTGTTCGATCTCGAAAGACACGTCTTGACCTTCTTCAAGAGTTTTGAATCCGTCACCTTGAATAGCTGAGAAGTGTACGAATACGTCGTCGCCATCTTCACGTTCGATGAAGCCATAACCTTTTTCTGCGTTAAACCATTTTACTTTACCTTGTTCCATGTTTGTTTCCTCCTCGTGCACACTCGTGTACACATTGTATTACTATCCTTGCTCAATTTCTAAAAAACGGTCGAGATAAATCGTAGACCAACGTCGAACAAAAATAATTCTTCTTTATCATAACAAGAAAAGGCAGATAAAGCAAGCTGAATGATTAGTTCAAGAGAATGGTCGCTTGGATTCTTAGGTAGTTATAGGAAAAGTGTGAATATTTTATAGACGACTGCAGCCATTAAAGCGGAGATCGGCATTGTGATAATCCACGTCAAAACGATCTTCTGTGCGACTCCCCATTTCACACCTTTCAAGCGTTGCGCTGAACCGACTCCCATAATAGAAGAAGAGATTACGTGCGTCGTACTGACTGGTAAATGAAGAAGGGTAGCGCCAAAAATAATGACTGCGGAGTTTAAATCTGATGCAATCCCGTGAATCGGTCGTATCTTCATGATTTTGCCGCCAACGGTCTTGATAATCTTATAACCGCCGATTGACGTACCGATTCCCATCGCAGTCGCGGCCGCAATCCGTACCCATAGCTGAATATCATCGGTAGTTTGTAATTCCGCCGCTATTAAAGCCATCGTAATAATACCCATCGCTTTTTGCGCGTCATTCGTTCCGTGCGTGAATGATTGAATCGCGGCCGTACCAATTTGCATGTAGCGGATACGGCGGTTTGCTTTAAATAAATTACGGTTCTTTAAAACCGTACGTAATAGGGTCATGACAATAAATCCACCGACCAATGCAATGATAGGAGATAGCAACAGTGCCTGGATGATCTTAATGAAGCCACTGTAATTTAGAATGCCAAATCCCGCTGCCGCTATCGCCGAGCCGGCAATAGATCCGATCAGTGCATGCGACGAGCTAGAAGGGATTCCGAAATACCACGTGACCAAGTTCCAGATAATCGCGGAAACGAGTGCTGCCAAAATAACGAGAGAACCGTTTTCTAATAAGAACGGATCAACGATATCTTTCGTAATGGTTTTTGCTACGCCTGTGAATGTCAGCGCACCAACGAAGTTCATCGTGGCGGCGAGCATAATCGCAGTCCGTGGTTTCAATGCGCGTGTCGATACCGAAGTAGCGATCGCGTTGGCTGTATCGTGGAAACCATTGATGAAGTCGAAAGCCAAGGCAAATACCACGACGAGAATGGTGAGTATGAGAATCGTATCCATTGGTTAGGACCCCTTATGCGTTGCGCATGATGATGGTTTCGATATTATTTGCCACGTCTTGACAGAAATCCGCGGTATCTTCAAGCAGTTCATACAAGTCTTTCAATTGAATGATGCGAATTGGATCTTTTTCACGAATGAACATTTGCTTAATGGAAGTCCGCAACACTTCGTCACAAATCCGTTCGTACTCTTTGATTTGCACGGCATGTGTACGCATTTCGACTAGCTTTTTCTTCGTCAGCAATTCCATCGCCAAAACGATCTCATCTGAACTTTTCATAATGTTGATCATGAACTTCTGCATGTATTCATCGATTTCAATGAGAGAAAACATCTCAAGATTAGCAAGAAAATGCTCCATACCATCGAGGATATCATCCATGGCAATCGCGATATTCAAAATATCTTCCCGTTCAATCGGCGTCATGAACGATGTATTCAATTTCGTGATTAATTCATGAATCAACGTGTCACCAGCTGTTTCATATTCCTTCATTCGAATGCTGACAGCTTTCAAGTCAGAGACAGAATCGACTTTAAAATCGTTCGCATAGTGCATAGATTCCTGCACATGCTTGGCGATGTCCAATAAAGCTGTAAAAAAAGGATCGGGTTTACGTGGACCTAGCATCTAAATTCCTCCATCTATTGTTGACATCGATAGTTATTACATCATACAAAAACCGTGCGAAAAAAGATAGCGAACGATGTAGAATTTAAGCGAAAATTGCTTAGGCTTTCGATTAGTCCTTTGTATGTCCAACTATTGTTAAATTATCGTTAAGTTCTACTAAATCCATTGAATATAAATTGGGACATGAGATGATCAGCAGTAAAGCATTACATAAGCGGAAAGGAGATCAAAATGAAGAATAACACAGCTACTTCCGTAAAAAGGCTAGTAGAACTATTTATCGTCTCTCTTAAACTAGGACTGACCTCATTCGGTGGGCCAACCGCGCATTTAGGTTATTTCCATGAAGAGTATGTCCGGAAACGGAAGTGGATGGATGAAAAAGGGTATGCGGATTTAGTAGCATTGGCGCAATTCCTTCCAGGCCCGGCAAGCAGTCAGGTAGGCATTGGAATGGGTGTGGCACGTGCAGGGGTAGTAGGTGGATTTGTTTCCTTTCTAGGTTTCACGATGCCGTCTGTAGTGGCATTAATCTTGTTTGCCACGCTTCTAGAAGGTTCGGATGTTAGTGGGGCAGGCTGGTTGCATGGATTGAAGATCGTGGCTGTAGCGATTGTTGCGCATGCGGTCCTCGGAATGGCGAAGAATTTAACGCCGGATGTTAAGCGTAAGGCCATCGCATTACTAGCGCTAGTCGTTACGCTTTTATGGCAAGCGGCTTTTACACAAGTCGGTGTGATTATAGTAGCGGGATTAGTAGGGTTATGGCTGTTCAAAGTTCACGATTCGTCAGATGGTAGTTCATCCAAATTCCTCATATCGAAGAAAACAGGAATCATTTGTTTAACACTGTTCTTTACTTTGCTTGGTATATTGCCATTGCTTCGAGAACTGACGGGATCTTACTGGATCGCGTTATTCGATAGCTTTTATCGATCGGGCGCGCTCGTATTCGGCGGAGGACATGTAGTCTTGCCTTTATTGGAACAGGAATTAGTGCCAGCGGGATGGATCGGAAACGAGTCATTCCTAGCCGGTTACGGCGCGACACAAGCCGTTCCGGGACCATTGTTTACGTTTGCAGCCTATCTCGGTGCCGTGATGAACGGTTGGCAAGGTGGATTATTCGCGACCGTTGCGATTTTCTTGCCTGCCTTTCTATTGATCGTCGGAGCACTGCCTTTTTGGGACATTTTGCGCAATCATCCGAAAATCAAAGGAGCGGTCATGGGTGTCAATGCCGCGGTCATCGGAATCTTACTCGCGGCGTTATATAATCCAATTTGGACAAGCTCGATTTTGCGGGCAGAAGACTTTGCATTGGCGGCGATATTATTCAGTATGCTAACCTTTTGGAAGATGCCCCCATGGATCGTCGTGCTATTCGGTGCGATAGGCGGAACTATATTGTCCATACGGTAGAAAGACAACCCAATGCGGTTGCTTTTTTGCTATACTAAATGAATTCTATAGAAGAAAAGGGTTATGTACATATGAATACTTCATTACAAAAAAAGATTTCTATGCCGACTGTTTGGCTCGTAGTACTGCTCGGCTCGTTGTCAGCATTCGGTCCGCTGTCGATGGATATGTATTTGCCAGGATTGCCGATTGTGGCGGAGGATTTAAATGCTTCGACCTCACTTGTTCAATTAAGTCTAACAGCCTGTTTAATCGGCTTAGGCGCAGGCCAGCTCATTTTCGGTCCGTTAAGTGATATTTACGGCAGACGGAAACCGCTCGTCATTACGCTCAGCGTGTACGCAATTGCTTCCGTTCTATGTGCGTTTAGTCCGAATATCTGGATTTTCGTTGCATTACGTTTCGTTCAAGGTATGACAGGCGCTGCGGGCATTGTGATCGCGAGAGCTTGCGCACGTGACTTATATGTAGGAAATGAATTAACTAAGTTCATGGCAATGCTGTCAATCGTCAGTGGATCAGCACCAATACTTTCACCGATTGTAGGCGGTGTCGTGCTGAACTACGCTTCGTGGCATATGGTGTTCCTTTTACTCGGTATCATCGGATTATTAATGTTTTTATCAACAGCATTTTTCTTGCCGGATACGTTGCCGGTTGAAGCACGTTCGGAGAGTGGAATGCTGGCAGTCATCAAGACGTTTAGCGGTCTACTAAAGGATAAGTGGTTCTTAGGCATCGCGTTGACGCAAGGCTTGATCATGTCGGGCATGTTCGCGTACATTGCGGGATCTCCGTTCGTTTTGCAGAATATTTATGGCGTTACGGCACAACAGTTTTCCTTGTTCTTCGCGATGAACGGTGTCGGTATCATTACGGCAGCGCAAGTGACGGGTCGACTTTCTGGTAAAATTCACGAGTTGAAGTTCCTGCGCGCGGGTGTATTACTATCATTCACGGCTAGCATTTTACTTCTATTGACGGTTTGGAATGAATGGCCACTTGCCGTAATTGCGACGGCATTATTCTTTATGGTATCGAGCGTTGGCCTAGTGTCGCCGGCAGCGTTTTCGCTGGCGATGCAGAGTCAAGGTAAGTCAGCAGGAAGCGCATCGGCATTTCTCGGGCTATTGCCTTTCATCGGCGGTGCAATAGTTTCGCCGCTAGTAGGACTAGCAGGAGACAGCTCGGCTTGGCCACTTAGTATTATCGTATTGACATGTAGTACGGCTGCCTTGGTGATCTACTTTACAGTGGTTCGCAAGGCGTTTCGGATGCAAGAGGTTTGATTGGATAGGCAGGCAGTGGTGTTGTGGTAGGGGATTGGCGCTACGGAGGGGACGCTTTCCGGAGGGCGGGCGTTGAACCACACCGCTCGCTTCGCTCACAGGGTGTTTCACCTGTCCCGCTTATCCTCCCGGAGTCGCCCCTCCTACGCGCCAATCCCTTGCAATGTAAGTAGAAGACACTTTTTTTGCGCGTTAAAGTACGTTTTGTAATCCATTTTGAACTTCAATACTAGATGCTAACTAAGTTAAGACAAAACACTACTTCATAAACTATCTACAATGAGTGATCTTAGTAGCACCACTCAATAAATAGGATGGAAGCGGAAGTTGGGGGCGACTCCCTATGGATCAGCCCGATCAAGTGAGACAACTAAGAGAGCATAGCGAACAGTTGGCTCACCGCGGGCCCATGGGAAAGCGTCCGCCAGCTGCAGCTTCCATCCCATCGTACTCACCAAGTAACTTACGCCCCAATCCTTTTTAATTCAAATTTGCGCGAAAATAGGGCATGATAGAGATAGAGAGTCTGATTATTACTTTGAGAGGTGGATGTAAAGATGGAATATCGTATTGAGCATGACACGTTCGGGGAAATACAAGTACCAGCAGATAAGTTATGGGGAGCGCAGACACAGCGCAGTAAGCACAACTTTAAAATCGGCGGGGAACGCATTCCGCTTGGTGTAATCCAAGCCTTTGCCCATTTGAAAAAATCAGCAGCGATCGCAAGTCATTCATTCGGCAATCTATCCGAAGTGAAAATGAAAGCTATTAAAGCAGCGGCAGAAGAGGTTATCGAAGGCAAATGGGACGAGCACTTCCCGTTAGTCGTTTGGCAAACAGGAAGCGGTACGCAGTCGAACATGAACATGAACGAAGTACTCGCTAACCGTGGTAACCAGTTGCTTGAGGAATGGGGCGAGGAAGAACGCCTACACCCGAACGACGATGTCAACAAATCACAAAGCTCCAACGATACATTCCCAACAGCGCTACACGTAGCAGGTGTGATTGCGGTAGAGCGCGAAGTATTGCCGGCAATTGATAAATTAGCAGCAACACTTCAAAAGAAATCCGAAGACTTCGCGGATATTATCAAAATTGGTCGTACGCACTTGCAAGACGCGACGCCATTGACGTTAGGACAAGAAATCAGCGGATGGCACAGAATGCTAGAGAAAACGCACAGTATGCTAGAAACTAGTGTCCAGACAATGAAAGAACTCGCAATCGGCGGTACAGCAGTTGGTACGGGACTTAACACACCGGCTGGATTCGGCGATAAAGTTGCGGAAGAGATTTCAAAATCTGTAGGCATTGAGTTTACATCTGCACAAAATAAATTCCACGCATTGACGAGCTATGATGAAGTCGTCTATACACACGGCGCACTAAAAGCATTGGCTGCGGACTTGATGAAAATAGCGAATGACGTACGTTGGTTGGCAAGTGGTCCACGTTCAGGTATCGGTGAAATCACGATTCCAGAAAACGAGCCGGGCAGCTCGATCATGCCAGGTAAAGTGAACCCGACACAAAGTGAAGCATTGACGATGGTTGTGGCACAAGTAATGGGTAACGACGCGACAATCGGTTTTTCTGCGAGCCAGGGGAACTTCGAATTGAACGTCTTCAAACCAGTTATTATCTACAACTTCCTACAATCAGCGAAATTACTTGCTGACGGTATGATTAGCTTTAACGATAACTGTGCGGTAGGAATTGAACCGAACCGTGAAGAAATCGACAATAAAGTGAAGAACTCTTTGATGCTCGTTACAGCATTGAATCCACATATCGGCTATGAAAATGCGGCGAAGATTGCTAAGAAAGCCCATAAAGAAGGTACAACGCTGAAAGAAGCAGCACTTTCTACTGGTTTATTGACAGAAGCGCAATTTGACGAATACGTAGACCCAAGCAAGATGACGGGCAACTCATAATTGTCATGAATTTGTACGCTTGTTTTTCCCGCAAACCTTGTATACTAAAGGCATAACGTCTATACGAAGGAGTCAGGAATATACATGAAAAAGAAGTTACTTGCAGGACTGGCGGCGCTGACTTTAGCGCTTGCGGCATGCGGAAACGGCGCTACAGAAAAGCCTGCTGAAGTAGATCCGACAGATGCACGGGCAGAAGCAGGGCATGATCACGCAGAACATTTGCCGAACGGCGACTTGCAGGAAGTGACCGCTTCAGCGGATATCCTGCCTTCATTCCTAGACGATAAGCCAGAAGATATGCGCATGGTCTATCAAGTGGCGGGCAATGCAACGGACGTTTTAGAATACATGCCTTGCTATTGCGGTTGCGGAGATAGTGCTGGACACAAGAGCAATATGAATTGTTTCTTGGATGAAGTACGCGAAGACGGCTCGGTCGTCTGGGACGATCACGGCACGCGCTGCCTAGTTTGCCTAGAGATCGCAGTGAAATCCGTACAAATGAAGCAAGACGGCAAGTCGATGAAAGAAATCCGTGACGCGATTGATACGGAATACGGTAACGGAGATTATGCGAAACCTACAGATACTCCAATGCCTGCTTGATTGGTTGATTTTATAAGCTGCAGATTCACTCTTTTAATGGGTGGGTCTGCAGTTTTTTTGTTTTGGCTCAATGTTGACGTGTTTGCGCTCATAGTTTAGGGCTAAGCGCTCTATGTAGGTACTCAGCCGCTCAATGTCTACGCGTACCCGCTCATACTTGGAGTTGGAGTGCTCTATGTGTCTCCGCGCTCAATGTAGAAGCGTATCCGCTCATACTTGGAGGTTAAGCGCTCTATGTGGCTACGTACGTGCTCAATGCCGACCTGTACCCGCTTAAACTTTGAAATCGAACGCTCTATATACCTCCACATCCGCTCAATACCAACACACATCCATTCATTTCATTGGCAAGCTAAACAGTTGTGGTATAATTTAGATAAATTAGGCAGGAGGGGATTCTGATGATTCATTTTGTACAATTTGAAGAGCAGTATATACCGAAGATGGCCACGTTATTAACGGAGAGACATGTAGATGAACGACAGCGTTTTCCGTTTTTGCAGGAACGCTTTGCGGACGTCGAACAAGCTGAGGATCGCTTGCGTGAAGAATTGGAGAAACCGTATACAGGGGGACTCGTGACGTTGCGTGACGATGATGTCATCGGCTATTTGCTATACGAATACCGTCAAGACGCTACACGTGGACGTACGGTGTATGTTGGGTACCCGTCATTTGTCATTCATGAAGACGAGCATCCAAGATTGGCACGGTTGATGTACACGGAAGCTGGTGCGGAATGGGTTCGCAATGGCTATTTCGAACATGTGATGGATATTCCGGTTGGTAATGATGAATTAATTCTTGAAATGCTGGAGCAGTCGTTTCATTTCGAACAGCGCTTTGCGGCGTTGTCGCTTGAACAGTATCGTGCACAGCCAGGAGAGAATAGCCTTGTGAAGATGAAGGAACTGGTAGGAGACGAGCAAAAAATATTGCACAAGATGGCGCCGTGGAACAGTTTGCATCAGGCGAAAGCGCCAGCGTGGAAACCGATTACACAAGAGGCCTTGGATGCGGAGCGCGATGTATTTGCGGCGTATGAAGGCAAGGAAGGTACGCGCAGTTGGGTTGCTGAGCAAGATGAAGTACCTGTAGCCTTTCATCTATTCACACCGGCAGACGCGCGTCATGCGATGACGACACCGGATGAGTCGGCAGTGCTTGTACAAGCGACGACGAATATTGAGATGCGTGGACAAGGTATCGGTAAATCGATTGCGAATCACAGTTTCACACAAATGAAAAATGCCGGTTATAAATATGTCATGACAGATTGGCTGACGGCAAATCATTTGGCGTCGTATTTCTGGCCTAAGCTTGGATTCCGTTCGTATATGATCCGTATGGCGCGTACAGTGGATGCACGCATCTCATGGGCGGACGGACAATGACGGGCATGAAGTTCGTCTCGTCTTGGAGTGGCGGCAAAGACTCTGCACTCGCAACGTATCGCGCGATTCAAGAGGGAAATACGCCAGCGATGTTGTGGACGATGTTCGAGAAAGATCAGCCACATTCCAAATCACATGCATTGCCACTGGAGATCGTTCAAGCGCAGGCGAAGCAGATGGATATTCCATTGATGATTCGAAAAGCAGACTGGGCTGGCTATGAAATACAATTCATAGATGCTATGCGCGTTTCAAAAGCACATGGTATTCACAAAGCAGTTTTTGGTGACATCGATTTAGAAGATCATTTACTATGGGTACAGTCGATGTGTGCCAAAGTGGGTATGGAAGCATATCATCCACTTTGGGAAGAACCGCGACGTAAGCTTCTCGAAGAATTCATTGCAGAAGACTTTGAAGCCTATGTGGTTGTTGTGAATACAAAGATGATGCCTGCTAAATTTCTCGGTAGACGTTTCACGGTGGAATTAATGGATGAACTCGAAGCACTCGGCATCGATAGTTGTGGGGAGTCAGGGGAATTCCATACGGTCGTAGTCGATGGACCGATTTTCAAGGAACGCATTCCGGTGAAGATGAGTGAAACTATCGAAAAAGATGGCTATGTATTTTTGAAATGTGAGATAGAACAAGAAACTTCCACAGACTGAGAGAGTGTCTGGGGAAGTTTCTTATTTACGGAAGAAAAGTAAAAAGAGGAGTAGATGCACGATGAACTTTAAGAGAATACGTACAGAAGAAGATCTTCAAAAGTCTTTCAACATACGAAAAGCGGTATTCGTCCAAGAACAACAGGTTCCGGAAAAGGACGAGTTTGATGAATTTGATGTGTTGAATGCATTATGTGAACATATAGTAGTAGAAGATGAAGGACAAGCGATCGCGTCAGGTAGATTGAGAGTAGTAGATGGAGTAGGGAAGTTAGAACGCATTTGTGTGCTAGCCTCTCATCGGAGTGCAGGCATTGGAAAGATAATTGTTCAAGGCTTGGAAGAGATTGCAATGGACAAGGGCTTGGCGCGGCTGAAGTTGCACGGTCAAACACATGCAGAGGAGTTTTATCTTAAACTCGGATATGAAACTACATCCGATGTATTCATGGAAGATGGTATACCGCATATCGTAATGGAGAAAAAGTTAGCTTTATAGGTAGAAAGAAAAGCCCCTACAGGTAGAAGATAAAATCTACCTGTAGGGGCTTGCTAAATACATCACATTATCAGCCTTTACAAAAAGGCTGAATTTTATATGGCTTACTTACGTAATTGAATTTCGATATTGATCTTTACTTCATCACTTACGACAACGCCGCCAGTTTCTAGTGCAGCGTTCCATGTTAAACCGAATTCTTTACGGTTAATCGTTGTTTTACCTGTAAATCCAGCAGCTTCGTCTCCGCTCATCGGATCTTTAGCCATACCTTCATACTTTACATTGAACGTAACAAGCTTTGTTGTATCTCTAATCGTGAAGTCGCCAGTTAAGTCGTACGTATCTTTAGAAGTCTTTTCAATTTTTGTTGCTTTGAATGATAAGTTCGGGTAGTTTTCTACATCGAAAAAGTCAGCTGAACGTAGATGATTGTCTCGATCGGCTTTACGCGTATCAATACTGTTCGCATCAATTGTGAAATCGATAGATGCTCCTGTTAAATCTTCTGGATCCGCTTCGATGTTTCCTTGGAATTCGTTAAATGTACCTTTCACATTTGAAATCATCATATGTCTTACGGAAAAACCTACTGTACTGTGAGCTGTGTCTACGTTCCATGTTGCTTTTGTCATAAAAAATCTCCTCCAATAATGTTTTGTTTATATTTACTATAGTCATTCAACGTTTTCATACAATAAAACGTATTTATTGTTTTTTATTCGGTTCCATTTTTAACTCTACGAAGCAATGATGGGTATTTTCCCATTCTAAGTATTCGAACGACTTTCTGCATGAAGCTTCCAAGAAGCGAATGACTTCAGCAGGGTCCGCTTGATCGACGTCATTTTTAATTTCATACAGGTATTCAGCCATATCGGGGCTGAAGTAACTGCCTTCAGGGAAAGAGTCATCTGTTTTTAATTCCACGCCTTCGACAAACGGATAGGGCAGTGTGAAGAAGGTAGGATGTTCAAATTTGTCATCGCCCAACCAAAAGCCAAACTCGATCATATGTTCATCAAAAGCAGCTCGTTCAATTATTCTACTATCATCTGGGAAAGGTTCGAACTCGTTATACACAATGATACCTGTCACGTCGAACGTGCCCCAGAAAAGACCTGGATAAATCTTTCGTTGTCTGATTGGAGCAAGGAATTGTTGCTCAGCATCCCATGCAAATTGGAACCACTTAAGAATTTGTTTAGCTACGTCTTCGTTGTAGTGATGATGTTCAACGTCGTCTTCAAAAGGCGTCGTCGTTTCCATTTCCTGAGGCGTTGTATGGATGGACAACGGTATACCTAGATCATCGGCAGTGCGAACGATCTCCTGATAGTAGTCACGAATCGTCTTTCCGTCCTCAAGTGTGATCACCGCGTCATCTTTTTCTGTTTTACTAATGATTTCATTTTTAATTAAATCGACTTCAATTTCAAAGTGGTGAGCGTTATATCTCAGCAGCCCTGTAGTAAACCCGCGCGGTGTAATATCGAGAACTACGTGCGCCCATTGGGGTTCCTGTGCAGCATATTCTAGTTTCACTTTCCCTAAAATTTGAGAAACAAGCTGTAAGGTGATGATTTCATTCTTATGCGTTTTATAAAATCCCACTAGTAGCACCTCCTAGGAATTACTTACCCTCTTTTTTAAAAAAATATGCCTAGAGCAGAGGATTTAATAGAAAATTGTAATAGTAGTATCGTTTCATGGCGTAGTAATGAAATACAGTCAGCCTATTATCTTGTTTTCAAAACGTCCTCGTACTGCGCTCTATTTCTTTCAAGTCTCGCTTTTGCGAAAGGACATAAAGGGATAATCTGTCGATTGCTTTCACGTGCATATTTCACTACTTCTTCCAATAGCATATCGCCGACGCCTTGGCCTCTTAATTGGTCGCTAACCATTGTATGATCAATGATGAATTGCTTTGGACCATTCAAGACAATCGTCATTTCCGCTAGAGGTTCTTCCGGGTTGTCACCAACATAAAATTTCTCATTGCTTTTTTTGATCTCCATCATCATCACTCCTATTTCTGTTTTTAGTACATAGATTTCGTTTAATTTAACCAGTTTTTCGCTTGCATTGCGACGTCCCGTGTCAGACTATGTCCTTTAACCCAAGCCGTTGTAACGTTTGCGCCTCTTTCTTCAAAGAGATGGATGACGCGCTTGCTTTCAGATTCAGGCACAATCGGATCACCTTCGCCTAGTGATAGGAATACTTCCACATCACTGAAATCATGTTTTTCTTCTACATCTGCAGGATATAGTGGTGCGAATAAAGCTGCTTTTTTAAGTGTTTCTGGGTGCTTGAGCATCATTTGAATCGCAATGTTCGAGCCGTTTGAGAATCCGACTAGCACCGTATCTTCCATTTTGAAATCATATTCTTTTGATTTTTCTTCAATGAAATCATATAGTTCATTACCTCGGAACTCAAGATCTTCCCAGTCGTACTGACCTTCACCATGACGCTTGAAGAATCTATTCATGCCATTTTCCTGCACATTCCCTCTAATGCCTAACACGTTGTATTCCGGATTGAGTAGTTCGGCAAGAGAGACTAAGTCTGTTTCTGTACCGCCTGTGCCGTGGAGCAATACGAATACGGGTGCACCTTTTTTGTTTTCGTTGTAAATATATTTCATTACACGTCAACTCCTTTGGTTATTTAACAGGGCGTTCTACTGTGAATAGCTTACCTATTTCAGCGTAATCGCTACCGGCTAGTCTACTTACAGCTTTTAGTTTCAACGGGTCAATATAGCCGTTATGATAAATTGTTTCGTCTATATGATAGTGTTTTACTTTCAGCAATAAAACATCGGTAGTTGCGATATTTTCTTCATTGTAAATGACCATTGAATCGTATAATTCTGTTTCAAATCTCACTTTGGTTTCATTCAATCCAGGAACTTGAACCGCTTTTGAGTCTACTGTCGTAAAACTCGAGACGTCCAGCTCGCTTTCATCGGGTCCTAGCGGTGCGGAAGTCGCGTTTGCCGCTTCTACGTTGTCTGTATCGACAACTTGGACTACGGCTTCTTTATTTTCATAAATATTTCTAGCCGTATCTTTCGATTTCCCATCTACGCGCTGTACAGCAATTGACAGCATAGGGGGATCATACGTGACGATATTGAAATAACTAAATGGTGCAATATTTACAATACCCGAATGAGACATCGTAGAAACCAATGCGATAGGTCTAGGAATAACTGAACCAATCAGGAATTTCTTCTTTTCTTTTGCCGTTAGATCTTGTGGAGAGAAGTTGAGCATTTTATTCATCTACTATACCTCCAATTTCGGCAGCAGACTTTCGTATTCCTGCCGGTTCTGTTCGTATTGTTCCGGTAATTTCAGCATGGAACCAAGTGATTTCATATCTTCATCTACATCGAATCCTGGACCGTCAGTTGCAAACTCGAAAACGACGCGTCCCTTTTCTTTAATATAGATTGAGGTGAAGTAATTTCTGTCTTTCACTTCAGTGACTTTAAATTGTTCATCTGCAAGTACAGACTGCCACTCTTTCAATGCATCCTTATGCGGCACGGACCACGCGATGTGGTGGACCGTACCAATACCGAATCTTCCGGCAGGTTGCGGGGGAGTGGCCGTAATAATATGGTGCTTTTCCTTGCCTACTGTTTCAAAGTGTTGATTCTGATCATCTATATTGAGTTCATTTAAACCCATAAGGCCGGTAAGTAAGTCTTTAGTGCCTTCGGGATTTCCTGACAATAAAACAGCACCATGAAAATCAACTATATCGTAATGATCTGCAGTTATTTCCCCTTCGACCAGTGCGAGCTCGAGTCCATGAACATCATCGAACTCGAGTGTGTCTTTACCAAAAAGCTGTGTCATGTTAATGGGAATATGTTGAGCAGTTAAATGCTCTTTCCAATAGTCCATGCTTCCTTTAGGTATTCTAAAAGCAATCCGTCCGACCTGACCGCTGCCTATTCTACCTTGATTATGATTTGTCCAAGGGAAGAATGTAATAACCGTTCCAGGAGTTACATTATGATCCCCAAAGTACAAATGATAGACACCTGGATCTTCAAAGTTTACCGTTTGCTTTATGAGACGGAGTCCCAAAACATCTCTGTAAAATTTCAGATTTTCATTGGGATCTCCTACAATAGCTGTAATATGGTGGATCTTTTTAATGGCTTCCATTTATAAAACTCCTTCACAACTGTTATGAACGTGTTGTATCGAATGGGCGAATCTGTGATTCAATATATTCACGTTTTGGTTCAAGGAACGGTGGAAGGGATAGGCTTTCTCCCAATGTTTCGTATGGTTCGTCCGTCATGAAACCTGGTCCGTCTGTTGATAGCTCGATTAGAATATGACCGACACGTGTATAAAGTGCTTCAAAGTAGAAACGGTCTACGTGACCGGAATGTTGCATACCCATTGCATCATACTTTGCTTCCCAGTTTTTAATCGCTTCATGATCTTTCACCCGGAACGACACATGGTGAACCTGTCCGTACCCTTGACTGCCTTGTGTTGTATCATCATTTCGTAAAATAATTTGACCCCCGTTGCCACCTTCGCCTACATCAAACAGCGTTACATTCTCTTCTTCAAGAATCGGTTTCATACCGTATACTTCAGTGAGCATTTTCTTGAAATCTTTAAAATAGCTAACTGTGATTTCAATTGGTCCTAAACCATAAATCGCGTGTTCTTCAGGTACGGGTCCATTTTTCCAAGGTGTGCCGGGTGCTACGCCTTCATTATTCTCATCAGAGAACAGTTGATATTTTTGCCCGTCAGCTTCTTCGAAAGGTAGTACTTTTTTGCCAAAAAGCTCTTGAATGCCGTCGTTTTCTACGCCAAACTCCTTGAAACGCTCTAGATAATATTCAAGTGCTGCGTCGTTAGGTACCCGTAGGCCAGTTCTGGAAATCGAGTTCGTTCCCGGTGTTCCTTTCGGATTGTTCGGGAAGTCGAAGAACGTCATGTCAGTCCCTGGAGAACCCATATCATCCGCGAAAAATGTGTGATACGTATGAATATCGTCTTGGTTTACCGTTTTCTTAACCAATCGCATGCCCAGTACGTTTGTGAAAAATTCATAGTTTCTCATTGCGTTATCTGTCATTGCAGTTACGTGGTGAATGCCTAGTAATTCGTTTGTCATGTCATAAAACCCCTTTATATTTAGTTGATATATTACTAATTCGAGAGAATAGTTTTGAAAAAAACTAGATTTACCTTCACATATTCTGTGCATGTAAACCTAACTTTTTTAAATGTGTAATTAGTTGTTCTTTTTCTTGTATATCTAGTCCGCTAAAAATTTCTTTGATCGCCTTTTTGTGAGGGGGGAAGATTTCATTCATTAATTCCGTCCCATCCGTTGTAATGGACGCATGTGTGACACGTCGATCTTTTGGACAAGGCTTTCTTTTGATTAAGTTTTTCTTTTCTAATTTATCTACAACGTAGGTAATACTACTACTAGCAATCAATACTTGCTCACCGATTTTTTGTATCGGCTGATCACCTTTACTATAGACTAATTCTAAAACGGCAAACTCTGTTGGATTTAATCCTGAGCGTTTTATATCTTCTTCCACACGCACTTTAATGGATTGCAATGCTCGAGTTAAAACAATGAATGCCTTTAGAGACAAATCTTCTTCATAGATTTCTTTATTTTGATTGTCCATGACGTTCTCCTTTTATCTCGAATTCAAGGTAATCATATAATATTCACTTTATGATGTCAACCCATACGTTTATAAAAGATCTGCAATACTTAAAAGTTTGCATCATTTCAAATGGAAAAGGTGAAACGAAAGGGGAGGCTAACTGCACGTAATAAATAGCCTCCACACACTAGCATCTATTAATAAACTCTAATATATTGTGATTTTAAAGCGCAGCATCATTTTGGAAGTTCATGACAAAGTGAGACGCATCATTGTACACTCCGAAAACATATCCTTGGTCTTTGAAAAAGTTCAAAACTTCTGGAAGTGCTTCTAAAGTTTGTGATTTTTCATGCATTAATACGATTTCTTTATCAGAAATAGTGTCTCGTTTGATGTTTTGCACTATTTGAGAGGGATTGCCAGGAAGTTCCCAATCGTGCGAATCGATCGTCCAATCCCAAATTTTAATATGTGCCTCAGCTAGTTGTTTCCGTATTTGTCCGCCGTTCAATCCAGGCGCTGATCCATAAGGAGGGCGAACTAGCCGAGGAGTAGTTCCTGTAATTTTATGAATTAGATCTAATGTTTCAATCATTTCGGGTACAAACTGATGATTCGTATAAAGGGCTTGATAATTGTGAGTCATACTGTGGCCACCGATATAATGACCTTCTTGTGTTGCACGTTTTACGCTTTCCTGAAGATGTTCTTTCTTCAAGTTACTGCCTTGCATGAAGAATGTAGCTTTGGCATCATGTGCATCCAAGACATCTAAAAATTGCTCAGTCCATTTGCTTGGACCGTCATCAAATGTTAAATACACTACTTTTTCCGGCTCTTTCTCTGCTGGAAGTTGTTCTGTATTTTCTTCAGCGGGCATTTCCGTTGGTTCTTCTGAAGATATCTCTGTTTCTTCTTCAGTAGGTGGTTCTGTTTCATCTGATTCTATTGTAGGGAATATTTCAGGTTCAGGATTAGATTCTTCTGGTGGTGTAATAGGTTCTGGCTGATTAGTTGATGCTGGTTTAGTTACAGGTTGATCCGAGGTACTAGGTACTTCACGGAAAGAGTAGGACGTCCCAACAAAAAGAACAGTACCCGATAGAACGAGAAGAATAATTAGAAGCAGAAAATATCTTTTCTTCAACTTTCTTCTTTTCTTTCCGACTTGTTGATGTAGCGTATTCATAAAATTTACATCTCCTATCATTTTGTATTGAATAGACCGTTTATTACCTTATGTATGTATAAAAATACCTTTATTTATAGGAAGAACAGCAGAAGAAGTCAATCATCTGCTGTTGTAAAATAACTTATTGAATATACGTGTCCCCGACTAGGGCATCCTGTAAAATATGTGAAGGAATCTCAAATGTGACAACCCCCATATAACCCGGTGCTACTTCATACTGATCAAAAGAAATGACGAGTGTATGATCCGCAGTAATATAGAAGTCTTGATTTGCTTGAATTGAATTGAACTCGATGTTCGCTCCTTCGATAGCTAAATACGCAGTGTTTTCATCCTCTTCCATTTGTCGCTTCATCTCTTGTTTAATATAGGTAGTAATGATCCCGACATAGGAATCGTCTTTAAAGAGACTTGGTAATGTAAGAAGGATATTATGTTGTTTATCAATCGTGTCATATTGCATTTCAGTGGAAGAAGATCCAGCTGTAGTGGTTTCGTAACGCGCAATAGATAAAAGTTGTTCTGTGTCGGTTTTTACTTCATAGCCAGAATCCATACCTAAATGACCGCTACCTGCCTCTTCTAGTCTGGCGATCTCTTCCTCAAATTTCGTAAAGAGCGCTTTGTTTTCTTCGATATATTTTTCATTTAGCGCAGTTTGCAATCCTTCGTTTTCTAAACCATCGATTGCCGGTGTTTTCATATTTGCCTGATACGTTTCCTTTTCCATTGTTAAAGTCTCTATCGTGAAAACTTGCACGATCGAACCGAGAACGGGGATGTTCACTAGCGAATTGGCGAAAGTCGGACTAGCATTAATGCTACCAACGAATAAAGCAGAAGCAGCAGCGACTCCAATCGACCAGTTTCTTAGAGGAGAACGCTTCTTTTTTGTGATTTGTGCCCTTTGAATAGAATCTTTCACTAAATTGTCCAATTCGGGAGGAATTTCAATATCGTCATATTCTTTCTTGAGTTTGTTTAACCGCTTCATTCCAAATCCCCCTTTTCAATTTCTATACGCAGTTTCTTTAAAGTCCGGTAAAGCCTGGTTTTCACTGTATTACTGTTTTCATCTAAGACGGCTGCCACTTCGTCAATCTTCAAATCTTCGAAGAAACGTAAAATAATTAACGATTTTTCATCTGGAGGAAGTGTATCTAGCGCATCTAGTAAATCTATATCAGTTAGTTCATCTTCAGTTTGTGGTAAATAGCCATCTAGAACTTCATCATCCATGACCATGACCCGCTGATGTTTGCGAATAAAATCAATGGAAGTATTCACGAGTATCCGATAAAACCACGTCTTTAAATACTTGATTTCTTCCAAACGATGAATGGATTTTAACGCTTTGAAAATCGAGTCTTGCACAATATCCAGCGCATTTTCTTTGTTTTTCACATAGCTATAGGCGAGCCGATAATGAGCATTTTGGTTTTCAATTAAAAATTGCTCAACCTGCTCCATTTTTTTATTTTTTGTCATGACAAAAGGTTCACCTTCTTCAATTTTAAACATGTCGCGATCACGTCTTACTCTTTTGACGGACAGCTTCTGCAAAAAGTTTGGATTTTATTTTAAAAAATAGACAAGAATTGGCTGATCATATGGTGTTGAGAGCAAGAATTATTTTTCTTGTTTCGTAACTGCTATACTCATGACTATACCAACGGATAAAGGAGCAATGTATTTTATGAAGAAATATATTAATGCGAATATATACGGTGACTCAGATTCCCATGAGTTTTTGGTGGAAAATGGTCAATTTACCGCAATAGGTAATGATCTAGATAACGCAGATGAAATAATTGATCTGCAAGGACGTTTAGTATTGCCACCTTATGTGGATCCTCATTTACACTTGGATTATATCTTTTCGGGACTAGGCGAAGGAAATGCAAATGTATCGGGGACATTATTTGAAGGCATCCAGCGTTGGAGTGATAATAAGAAATCATTAACTGAAGAAATGGTGCGTGAACGTGCGATAAAAGGAATTCAAAAAGAAGTGAGTAAAGGGGTTCAATTCATTCGTACACATGTAGACATTACAGATCCGAATTTAACGGGGATGAAAGCATTAGTCACACTGCGCGAAGAATTGAAAGATCTCGTTACATTACAACTGGTAGCTTTTCCGCAAGAAGGATTCTTTAGATATGAAGGGGCAGAGCGTTTAATGGAAGAAGCACTTGAAATGGGTGCGGACGTAGTAGGGGGAATTCCTCACTTTGAAATTTCCTATGAACATGGCGTGGAGTCATTGCGACGTATTGTCGATATGGCGATCAAGCATAATGTCATGATTGATATTCACTGTGATGAAAACGATGATCCAAATAGTCGGTTCTTGGAAGTGTTAAACGCGCTCGTTATGGAAAAAGACTATGGTAAATATACAACGGCTAGTCATACATGTAGCTTCGGTTCAGTCGATAATAGCTATGCCAATAAAATGTTAGGTCTATTTAAAGAATCACAAATTAACTTTATTTCTTGTCCAACTGAAAATGCCCATTTACAAGGACGGGGAGATAGCTATCCTAAACGTCGTGGCTTAACACGAGTAAAAGAGCTATTAAATAACGGAAACAATGTGGCATTTGCTCAAGATTCCATTGCGGATTACTGGTATCCTTTAGGCAATGGAAATATGATGAATATTTTAGATAATGGGATTCACTTAGCGCATTACACACATATTGACGAGATCAATAAGGCGTTGGATTTGATCACGTACTATGGTGCAAACATTATGAGAGTAAATGATGCGTATGGTATTGAAGTGGGGAAACCAGCGAACTTTATCGTATTGGATGCACAAGATCCGTATGAAGTCATTCGTGAGCGGGCGGAAGTGCTGATGTCCGTGAGACATGGTGGCTATCTCTTTAAGCGTGAACCGCGAAAAAATGAAGTGGAAGTGGATTTTTTAAAGCAATCGTGAGGGTTCTTGATCATACTTAAAAGTCTTTCTCAACCTAGTGTTGAGGAGGACTTTTATTGTTCATAGAATATTGGAAGTAAAACCAAGCCCAGTAGAAGAAGTACAGGAATTGAGGTGACAATTAAAGCCGAAATTTTTAACTTTCCTTAACTTTTTTCAAAATGACAGGATTTAGGATTGAATTACAGACAGAGGGGGTTGACTTCTTCATGTATATAAATTATCTCTGTGTTATGATAGCTGGATAAATTAAAACTTGTCGGTGGAAGGGGAATAAGTCTCCAAACCGCAAATTAAATATATAAAAGAGGAGGAATCATAAAGTGATTATTCATCCAATCAAAGCCTTTTCTGATAATTATATATGGTGCATACAAGAAGAAAAAGAGGTCGTTGTGGTTGATCCAGGAAAAGCGAGTGTTGTCCTGGATTACCTTGAAGAAAAGCAGCTTCGTTTGGCGGCCATTCTTTTAACTCATATGCATGAAGATCATACTGGTGGGGTACGGGAGATTCTAGCGAGTCATCCGGAAAGTCTTGTTTATGGACCGGAAGAAACGAAAGACTTGGTGAATAGTGTTGTAAAGGAAGGGGACTCCTTTAACTTGATGAGCCAAACTTTCCAAGTCTACAAATCAGGAGGTCATACGCATGGCCATATCAGTTTTTTAATGGGGAAAAGTCTCTTTTGCGGGGATGCCTTATTTTCAGCAGGATGCGGTCGGGTTTTTACTGGCGATTACGAAGCTCAATATGAAACGTTGCAGAAATTTAAGCGCTTAGATGACGATATAAACGTTTATGCCGGTCACGAGTATACCGAAACTAATTTACATTTTGCATACGAAATGCATCCTGATAATAAAAAAATCTCCAACTCATTGGAAGAAGTCCAAGAAATGCGTGCTAAAGGAAAGCCAACGCTCCCGACAACAATCGGCAGGGAGAAGGAAATTAACCTATTTCTGCAAGCGGAAACTTTGGAGGACTTTATCGAATTACGTAACGCGCGTGATAACTTCTAGGACAGCTAATTTTATTCAATCGCATAAAGTGTACGGATATAGTATCTGTGATAAGATTAGGTCAATAAAATCATGGAGGATGATAGTGATGAACCAAGTACTCGTTGAAATTTGTTTACGTGTTAGAGACATTGATGCTACTTTAGATTTTTATACGGAGCTTTTTGATTTTGAAGTAGCTAGTCGCAGAGAATTCCCTGAGAATAAATTTGATTTAATCTATCTAAATTCACCAGGGTCTTCAGTACAAATAGAACTTACGTATAATTATGATGCAGAACCATATGTTATAGGAAATGGTTTCAGTCATTTAGGTGTAACCGTAAATGATTTAGAAAAAATGCATGAAATCTGTAAAGCTTCATCTTATGAAACAGGTGAATTAAAAGGACTTGCAGGCGGAACACCTTCTTACTTCTTTGTTACTGACCCTGACGGCTATAGAATCGAAGTAAAGCGTAAACACTAAAACATTCTAAATTCAAAAATGATTGTAAATAGCCCACCCTCGACACTCTTTTACCAAACAGAGAATTGAGGTGTAGGCTTTTTTATTGTCGTGGTATTTCTCGTTAGACGGGTGACTGTATCAATCGCGTCGTTTTTCATGACCAGCTCGACTATGGATTTCCTCGCATCTGCTCGGTGAAAACGTACGTTGTGAATGTTATTCCGTCTGTATTAATAACCGTATCTTTTACACTGTCGTTATTGATTTCTACTCCGTTATCTTCTTTGACTTGATCAGCTATGATTAAAGAAATTAGCCTTATTGAGGCATGGTCCTTATTCTATAATTGTGCCCATAGATGGAATAATGGTTGGAACTCGTTGATCTGCGCTCCAGCCGGACGCGTTCTGGAGGGAGGGCGGTGAACCACACCCCTCCGCTTCGCTTCGCCGGGGTGTTTCACCTGTCCCTCTGATCCTCCCAGAGCCATTCCTGTCTGGTCAGTGAGGCCCTATTGAAAAAGAAAAGTCCCCTTGTTATCATTCAGGGTGTCAAGGCATCGACGACTTGACCCGGAATCATAAACAAGGAGGACTCCAATGAAT